>JANPDA010000522.1:0-2448 GCA_031431235.1 Hyphomicrobiaceae bacterium | reverse complement strand
CATGCGTGAAGCCTCGACCGTGCCACCCGGTGTCGCGCCATATGTCTATGCAACGATTGTTTCTGGCGTCGTCATGATCGGGGTGAGCTACGGCCTTTGGCAGCCCTGGTTCGCCGCGTTTTTCGGTCTGGTGGCGTCAGCAATGGTCTTGGCCACGCGTCTTCAGCAGTATACGGATAAATCGTGATCAGGCCAACCCGCCACTCGATCAGATGATGTTCCGCCCTTGAACCACATGATCGCGCTCCGCGGCAGAGCACACCTGCTGTCGGGCGACCGCAGGCCTGCCCATCCATCGTCTCGTGACGAAGGGCGCTCGGCTCAAAAATCGAAAGCGCGCCTCGATTGAAGAGTGTCGATTGGCTCGTCGGTCGCACTCCGCCATAGCCAATCTGGCCCTCGAAGCATGCGGAGGGATGTAAGCCTCCGGTGAAGGCCGCCTTGTGCGAGCCTCGGCGATAGTCCCGACTCTCTCCGGTTGATCACAGCTGGAGACGGGGTGGCACTATGTCTGGAGAAAGGACCAGTCCTCGCTACGACGTCGTGGCGACGACGCGGCGGAGCTGGAGCAGGCAGCAGAAGAAGGCGATCGTTGCCGAGGTCGATGTGGCTGGCGCCACGCTTTCGCAGGTGGCGCGTCGGCATGGCATCCACGCGAGCCTTCTGTTCCGCTGGCGCAAGGCGCTCGGATCGGTGACGGGCGCCGCCACGAGCCTGTCGCCGACGCCGAGCTTTGTACCGGTCATGCTGCCGGCTCCGTCGGCGCCGCCCGGCACGCCGGCCAGGGCGGGTGTGATCGAGGTGGTGCTCGATGGCGGTCGCACGGTGCGGGTTGGACCGGATGTCGACACAGCGGCACTGGTGCGGATCGTCGCTGCTCTGGAGGGTCATGCCGGAGGCGTGCGGGAGAAAGACCGATGATCCCGATGCCAACGCAGACCCTCGCCAATGGACCGTTGCGCGTGTGGCTGGCGACCGGCCACACCGACATGAGGAAGGGGTTCTCTTCCCTCGCCGTGCTGGTCGAGCAGACGCTGAAGCAGGACCCCCATTGCGGGCACCTGTTCGTCTTTCGCGGCCGCAGAGGGGACCTCATCAAGATCATCTGGCACGACGGGCAGGGGGCGTGCCTGTTCGCGAAGCGCCTCGAGCGCGGGCGCTTCATCTGGCCCACGCCATCCGAAGGTGCGGTGACTCTCTCCCCGGCCCAGCTCGGCTACATGCTCGAGGGGATCGACTGGCGGGCACCACAACACACTTGGCGGCCGCAGGTGGCGGGCTGATCCGATGCATCGTCGCTGGCGGCCTCCCGGCTTGCGAGCCGGGATCACCCGCAGGGGAGTCGCCAGCATCCATCGAAAGACTGTGGCCCGCGCGACTCGCTCTCAGGATTATCATCCCGCTGCCGCTCGACAGGGCCGCGAAGCAGCTATCATGCGCGCATGGTCCTCGAACCCGCCGAGCTTCCCGACGACGTCGCCGTGCTGAAGGCGATGCTGATCGCCGAGAACAGGCGGGCCAGCGACCTCGATGCCGAGATCGAGCATCTGAAGCTCACCATCGCCAAGCTCCAGCACGGCAGGTTCGGCAACTCCTCCGAGCGCACCTCCGTGCTGATGGACCAGCTCGAGCTGCAGCTCGGCGAGCTCATCGAGCGCCGTGCCGAGGAGACGACTGCGGCGGAGATCGCATCGGCGCAGACCGCGGCGACCGGCGCGGGCACGGCCGAGAAGCCGAAGCAGCGGAAGAAGCCGGCGCGCCGTCCGCTTCCCGATCATCTGCCGCGCGAGCGCGTCGTGCTGCCGTCTGCGTCCGCATGCCTGTGCTGCGGCGGCAAGCTGAGGAAGCTCGGCGAGGACGTGACCGAGACGATCGAGCGCGTGCCGGCGCAGTGGAAAGTCATCCAGCACGTGCGCGAGAAGATGACCTGCCGGCAGTGCGAGGCGATCACTCAGCCACCCGCACCGTCCCATCCGATCGCCCGCGGACGCGCCGGTCCGCAGCTTCTGGCCGAGGTCCTCTCGGCCAAGTACGGTGCGCACCTGCCGCTCAACCGGCAGAGCCAGATCTTCGCGCGCGAGGGCGTCGATCTCGAGGTCTCGACGCTCGCCGACTGGGTCGGGGCCTGTGCCGCGACGCTGATGCCGCTGCGCGACGAGATCGAGAAGCACGTGCATGCCGCCGATCGTCTGCATGTCGACGACACGACCGTCCCCGTCCTCGCCAAAGGCCAGTGCCGCACGGGCCGGCTGTGGACGCATGTGCGCGACGACCGGCCGTTCGGAGGCAGCGCAGCGCCGGCAGCGATGTTCCATTACTCGGCCACGCGCGAAGGCGAGCACATCGAGCGCCAGCTCGCGGCCTTTACCGGCATCGTGCAGGCCGACGCCTACTCCGGGTTCAACGGCTTGTTCGTTCCGGGCCGCAAGCCAGGCCCCATCATCGAGG
>JANPDA010000521.1:0-3358 GCA_031431235.1 Hyphomicrobiaceae bacterium | reverse complement strand
CGAGACCGAGGAGAACGCGCACGTGTACGTGGAAGCTGTCCGGCGTGGTGGCACGTTGGTGACCGTCCGCACCGATGACGCGCGCGGCGGAGCCGTTCAGGCCATCCTCGATCGCCACGACCCGATCGATCCGGCTGCTCGCAGGGCCGATTACGGCCGCGATGGTTGGGATGGCTTCGAGCCCGACGTGCTGCCCCATCGGCAGGGCGACACCGACGACAATCGGATGCAACGCTAGTGTTCCGTCCCATTCATTTGATTCCGGCGAAGCTGGATCAATGAATGGAAAGAGGGAACACAAACAAAGAGTTGGCTAGTGGGCTGGCCATTCATTTGGGGTACCAAATGAATGAGTCAGAACACTAGCCTGCCGGGCGACCGGTAGGACCCCTCCCCGACCAATGGCCGGGGAGGGGCAATCCCAATCCCTCCGATGTTCGCCGCGAACAACCCCCGAGCTGTCGAACGCGACTGGAAAATGTCCAACCGAACCGACGCCAAGAGAATGCTGACCTACTGGCTGATCGGGATCGCTCTGGTTCTCCCGACGGTGAGCCTCATTCCGCTCGGAACGCTCTGGCTGCTCCAAAACGGCTGGCTACTCTATTGGGCGATCGCGGCAGTGACGTTGGCCTCGACCACCTATCTTCTCGAGCGGCATCTGCTGGGGCCTGGGATCGACCAGGCGCGTGCAGCCGCCGAGCAACTGGAAGACGAGCTCTCCGGTGAGCTGCCCACCCGCGAAGCCTCGGCCTGGCGCCGGGTGAGGAGCATCGCCGGTGCGCTCGATCCCGCGTCGCTCTCCTCCTGGGGTGCGGTTCTCGATCTCGGCATGAAGACGGTTCGCGCGGTCGCCGAGGAATTCCACCCAAAGCTCGACGATCCACTGCTGCGTTTCACGATGCCCGAGGCGCTGCTGATCGTCGAGCAGGCGAGCGCTCGGCTCCGGCTCTTCATCGTCGGATCTATACCGCTCGGCGACCAGATCACGGTCCGCAGGCTGGCGTTGATCTATCGATGGCGCGGTGCGATCGATTATTTCGTGCGCGCCTACGACATCTGGCGTCTCGTACGCTTTGCCAACCCCGCGTCTGCAGCGACCCAGGAGGCGCGAGAGCGGCTCAGCGGGCACCTCGTCAGAATCGGTCGCGATCAACTGGCAAAACGTCTGGCGGCTGCCTACGTCGAGGAGGTCGGAAGAGCCGCCATCGATCTCTACAGCGGGCGGTCACGTGGTGCGATGCTCGCGGCCGATCCGAAAGACGCCGGCATCACGGCGGAAAATCGGTCCACAAAGCAGCGGTTCACCTAGTGTTCCGTCCCATTCATTCGATTCCGGCGAAGCTGGATCAATGAATGGAAAGACGGAGCACAAACAAAGAGTTGGCTAGTGGGCTGGCCATTCATTTGGGGTACCGGATGAATGAGTCGGAACACTGCAGCGACGCGATGGAACTCGATCCCGAGTTGCGCGTTCACCACTGACACACGGGAAGACGCACGGCACCCGCCGGCACGCGCCGACCCGAAGGGAGATTGCCATGGCTGCCATGTATCCGAACCAGGCCCCTTCGAGACCCACCAACGGAGCTGCCGAGACGCTCGCGGGCATCGCCGATGCGGTCGGGCGAACGGCCCATTCGGTGGCCGAGGAAGGCCGCGAGGTCGGCGACCAGGTGATGGCCGTCACGGGCAACCTCAAATCGGTGGTCGTGCGTTCGATCAAGGAGCAGCCGCTGACCACGCTGGCCGTCACGGTGGGGATCGGATTTCTGATCGGCGCTTTCTGGAAATCGTAGACCCGTGCATGGCGCGGTGCGGTGCAGCAACACAGCAACCAGGTGAGGAGTGAGCATGTTCGGGGCAATCTTCCGTCGGGCGGAGCAGTCGATCGACAGCGCCATCTCGCTCGCGACGCGTCGGCTCATCATTGCGATTCCGTTCCTGATCGGCGCAGGGTTCGCGGTCGCGGCGCTCGTCACCTGGCTCGTGCAGGAGCTTGGTCCGCTCCAGGCCTATGCGGGCATGACCGGGTTCTTCGTCGTGGTCGGTTTGATCCTCTATGTGGCGACGCCGTTGACCCAGCCCGAGGCCAGCGCCAAGCCGTCGGAGGACGAAGTGATCGCTGATGGGGCAACAGCGGCATCGAGCCCGATCGATACCGAGGTCCTGCTCACGGCGGTTGCCGCGCTCGGCCCGACCATGACGCCGATGCTGGTGCGGGCTGGCTGGCGCAATCTGCCATTGCTGCTGGTCGTCGCGGCCGCCATCTATCTCGTCGCGAGGTTTGCTCCCAAGGATTTGGAATCGGTTCGATCGAGCCCGGAGGCGGAGCTGGCAACCGGCGCACCCGCCTAGGGTGCGCCAGACCTCGCCCCCGTTTGGGCAGGGAGGATCGACATCGAGTGCCGAGGGTATTGGATGGTTCGCGGAATCGGCGATTTTTGCGTTCTCGACAATTTCGTCTCGCATCCCGGCTCGACGAGCCGAACCGCATTTCCAGAATTTCAGTGACTTGCGACTGATATGGCGTAAACAGAACAGCAACATTGGCATTGACCATGTAGGTATTTCTGATGATAACCCAAGCTCGATTCGGGTGCGACATCAGAGGGATCCGCCCAGAATATCGAATTGATGTAAGAATAATCAAATAAAATGTCAGGGAATATTACTGATGGGTGTGATACTTATCGTCGAAGACGAATTCATTGTCAGAGATATCGCCGAAATAATGATTCGGGAATGGGGTCACGAAACATTGACAGCCAGTGATTGCGACGGGGCGCTTGCATGTTTGCGCTCTCCGGGGCGGATAGACGCGATTTTTACCGACATTCATCTCAAGAAGTCTGTCTTCGGGGGGTGCGAAATAGCAATTCAGGCCATCAAGTCCCGCCCTAATTTGCGTGTTCTCTACACGACGGGCAATTTGGTCACGGAGGAGCTGCAAGCGCGCTTCGTCGAAGGTGCGCGCTGCCTTCGCAAGCCCTACACTGATCACCAGCTCCAGGTCGAGGTCGAGTTCATGCTTGCTGCGCCAGTCTAGTGTTCCGGCCCATTCATTCGATTCCGGCGAAGCTGGATCAATGAATGGAAAGACATCTGCCGTTCGGGTCGACCACAGTAAGCCAGGCTACAGATGCAAGGGGCCGTACCGTGCCTAAAGGAAACGACGAGAAACGGACGAGGTTGGAATTTTCCGAAGTCAGCGACGTCAAAGCCGGTGCGCTACAGAGCGCGATCTTCAACAGTGCCAATTTCTCCAGCATCGCCACCGATGCCAAAGGCGTCATCCAGATCTTCAATGTCGGCGCCGAGCGGATGCTCGGCTACGGTGCCGCGGAAGTGATGAACA
>JANPDA010000520.1:0-6433 GCA_031431235.1 Hyphomicrobiaceae bacterium | reverse complement strand
CCGACTACATCATCCCGGCGCCCTTCGATCCCCGCCTCATCAGCGCCATTGCGACCGCTGTCGCCAAGGCCGCGATGGATTCGGGCGTCGCCCGGCGCACCATCGTCGACATGGATGCCTACGCAGCTCGTCTTTCCGCCCGCCTCGACCCGGTCGCGGGCTGGCTGCAGGGCATCTTCGAGAAGGTGCGGCGCAACCCCAAGCGCGTGGTGTTCGCCGAGGGCGAGGAGGACCAGGTCGTCCGCGCCGCCAACACCTTCCTCTCGCACGGCCTGGGCCAGCCGATCCTGATCGGGCGCGAGGAGCGCGTGAAGCAGGCGTTCGGCGAAGCCGGCGTCGAGCTGCGCAAGGAGTTCACCGTCATCAACGCGGCCCTCTCCGACCGCGCCGACGAGTTCGCCGACTACCTTTACCGGCGCCTGCAGAGGAAGGGTTTCCTGCTGCGCGACTGCCGGCGCATGGTCAACACCGACCGCAACATCTTCGGCGCCTGCATGGTTGCGCTCGGCTATGCCGATGCGATGGTGACAGGCGTCACCCGCAACTGGTCGACGGCCTACGAGGACGTCCGCCGCGTGCTCGACGTGAAGCCCGGCCACACCGCGATCGGCGTGTCGCTGATCCTCTCCCATGGCCGCGCCGTGCTGGTCGCCGATACCAGCGTCCACGACATGCCGGCGGCCGAGGAGCTCGCCGATATCGCCGAGGAAGCGGCCAAGGTCTCGCGCCGGCTCGGCTCGGAGCCCCGCCTCGCCATGCTCGCCTACTCGACCTTCGGCCACCCCAAGGGTGAGCGCTCCGAGCGCGTGCGCGAAGCCGTTCAGCTGCTCGACAGCCGTGGCGTCGACTTCGAGTACGACGGCGAGATGGGTGCCGACGTGGCGCTCTCGGTCGAGGCGAGGAAGCTCTATCCGTTCTGCCGGCTGAAGGACACGGCGAACGTGCTGGTGATGCCCGCCTTCCACTCCGCCTCGATCTCGACCAAGCTGCTGCAGGAGCTGGGCGGCGCCACCGTGATCGGCCCGCTCCTCGTCGGCCTCACGCACCCCGTCCAGATCGTGTCGCTGGGCGCCAAGGACAGCGACATCGTCAACATGGCGGCGCTGGCAGCGTATGACATCAGTGGGTGATGGGGCAGTGGCGGTCGCTCAAGACCGCCTCCCCGGAGACTGCCGCAAGCGGTCATCCGGGGCCAGGAGCCCGACGACGTGTGCCTGCCGTATTTGGCCCTCGGTCCCGGCTCTCGGGCGGGCGCACGGCAACGTCAGACCAAGCGCTCCGTGGCCTGCCCTTGACCGGGAAGTCGGGAAACAATCATGCGGAAACCCACTCAATTCACGCTTCCATCCGCAAACGGACTATCGAGCGAGAACGCCGGAATTACGACGTCGATCATCTCTCCGGAAGCCAGCTGCATGGAATAGCTGCCCGACATGAAGCCCGAAGGGGTCTTCAGCGGGCAGCCGCTGGTGTAGCGGAAGGTGCCTTCGGGCAGAATGACCGGCTCCTCGCCGATTACGCCTGGCCCGCGCACCTCCTGCACCCGGCCCTCGCCATCGACGATCCGCCAGTAGCGCGAGCGCAACTGCACGGCCTCCAGGCTGCGATTGGTGATCTCGACGGTATAGGCCCAGACGAACTGGGCTTCGTCGGGCTCCGACTGATCCGCCAGGAATTGCGGAACGACGCTCACCTCGATGTCATGAGTGCTCGCCCGGTACATGGATGGCCTCGCGTCTCAGCCACTCTCTCACATCGGCCCTAAACCCCACGGGGCCCACCGTCAAGAGCGGTTCCGCCCTTGACGCCCGGCAAGCCAGGCGACGTTATGCCAGCGCCTGCTGCGAGGACCTCACCCCATGCTGGACGCCCACATCCGCTCCCTGATCGATCCCCCGCTCAATGCAGCCGGTCGGATGATCGCACGCCTGGGTATCGGCGCCGACGAGATCACGCTCGCGGGCTTCGTCGCCGGTATGACGGCGGCAGTCGCGATCGTGCTGGGTGAGCCGCTGATCGCACTCGTGCTGATCCTGATCGGCCGGATCGCCGACGGCCTCGACGGCGCCGTCGCCAGGGCGAGCGCCCCGACCGACCGCGGCGCCTTCCTCGACATTGCGCTCGATTTCATCTTCTACGGCTCGATCCCGCTCGCCTTCGCGCTCGCCGACCAGTATCGCAATGCCCTGCCGGCGGCCGTCCTGATTGCGAGCTTCCATGTCAACGGCGCAACGTTCCTCGCCTATTCGGCCATGGCCGCAAAGCGCGGCATCGAGACATCGGCGCAGGGCACCAAATCGATCTACTATCTCGCCGGTCTGGCGGAAGGCGCCGAGACCATCCTCGTCTTCGCCTTGATGTGTGTGCTTCCGGATCAGTTCGCCATCATCGCGCTGATCTTTGCGGCGATGTGCTTCGTCTCGGCGGTGGCACGCATTGTGGTCGGCTGGCGCTCGCTGCGCTGAATAGCGCGCGTCATCTCAGCCCGAGCAGCCGGCCGAGCTCGTCCATCCGCTGCACCACCTCGCTGGCACCGGCCCGGGCGAGACGCTCGCCATGGGTCGCGTCGCAATGGCTGCCGCCGGTGAAACCGACGACGCGCATGCCGGCCGCGACGCCGGCTTCCACACCCGCGAGGCTGTCCTCGACCACGAGGCAACGTTCGGGCGCGACCTCGAGCCTCCTGGCCGCATAGCTGAACAGATCAGGCGCCGGCTTGCCGCGCTCGACCAGGTCGCTCGAATAGATATGGCCCTCGAAGTGACGATCGAGGCGCGTGCACGCAAGTCCGAGCCGCAACTTCTCCGTCTCGCTCGAGGACGCGACGCAACGCCTGAGAGAAAGCGCACCCAGCAACCTCTCTGCGCCCTCGATCGCCTTCAATTCGCTCCGATAGAGATCGAGGATCATGCTCATCGCCTCCTGCCGCAGCGTCGGGGGAATCTGCCTCCCATGGGCGCTCTCGATCTCGGCCATCATCTTGGGGGTGCTGATGCCGGTGAAGCGAGTGGTCAGCGACGCGGCCGTCACCTCGAACCCGTGATGTCGCAGCACGCGAGCATAGGCCTCGTTGGCAATCGGCTCGGAATCGATCAGCACGCCATCGCAATCGAACACGACCGCTTCGATCCCGTGCATGCAGCCCCCTCGGGTCAGACGCCGAACGCGCCGATGATTGTGCCTTGGATCAGCAGCACGGCGAGCCATTGGCCGCCGTCGATCAGCGTCAGCAACGGCTTTGCTCCCTGGAATCCGTGGTTGGTCGCAAGCGTCGTTGCGACGAAGCCAACCCAGACGAACAGCGCGCTGATCACGCCGGATCTGACCGTGACGGCGTTGGCACCCAGATGGGCAATGAGTCCGGCGAGCACAGTGGCCATTACCAGCTGCGAGACGATCCCGATGACGAACGGCAGCGACGCGACGGGGCCATCGGGGCCCTTCGTCTCGGCTTGCGTCTTGCCGAGCGCCGCCATCCAGCATTTTCCCAGGATGCCGTACCAAAGCGCGCCGACCAGGAAGCTCGCCGCCGCCGCAACGACGATCGCGATCGTGCTCATCCCTGCAAAAGCCATGGTGAAAGCTCCTGCCGTCAGCCGCCGCTGCCCGTCGTCGTCGTGCCAGTCGATGTCCCACCCGTGTTGGCCGGCGCCGTCGTCGCGGCCGGAGCAGGATTTGCCGCCCCTGGCGTGAGGTTCCCCGTCGAAAGCGTCCCGATCACGATGCCCATCACGGCGAGCACCAACAACCAATGAATCCCATCGACGATGCTCAAAATGAGCCGCTGCCCGATGTTGGCGTAGTTGACGAGGGTCGTCGTCATGACGAAGCCGAACCACAGCATCAGCGCGGTCTGGAACCCGCCGACGGTCGTCGTCTCGCCCAGCCGGCGGATGGTGATCGCCAGCATGATCGTCATGATGATCTGGGCGATGGCGGAGAAGATGTAGCGGCGCGGCGAATGGAAGCCCGCCGTCTGGCTGATCGAGGCTTTCCAGACGGTCCCGGCGACCGCGTACCAGATCCAGCCGGTGATCAGGCCCGCGACGAACGCATAGAGCACGGCCTGGGAATCGAATTCCGGGATGCGCCCAAACAGCATCAGGAGCTTGCTCTGCAAAAGTTCCATTTCACCAGATCCCCTTGTCCCAGCTCGCGAGCCGACGCCTCGCCTTGCCACCCGATTTGGGCGGATTTCTACACCGGGAAGGCCGGATCCCCAAATGCGTCCCGTTCGCCTTCCGGGTCGCCCGCAAATCCCCCCCTCAATCCTTCAGCCGCCAGACATGGGTGTGCTTGAGCTCGGTATCTTCCAGCTCGCGCGTGACGGGCACCTGGTATTCCGCAACCGACACCAGCCGCTCGCGCGGGCAGTAGGTGCGACCGGGATCGCCGATCAGCACATCCTGGCCGGCCGCCCGGCAGCGCTCGAGAAAGCTGAGCGCCCGCTCGGCCAGTGGTTTCTCGTAGAACACATCGCCCACCAGCACCACGTCCACGCCCGCCGCAGCGCCATCCCACAGATCGGCATCGGTGACCTCGACCGTGACACCGTTGGCCGCGGCATTCATCTTCACCGCAACGAGGGCAAGCGCATCGATATCGCACGCCAGCGCCCGATCAGCGCCGGCAAGCAGCGCAGCCGTCGCCACCAGCCCCGATCCCGCCGCCAGGTCGAGCACCCGTTTGCCCGCAACGAGCCTCCTGTTGTCGAGCAGATGACGCGCGAGCGCCTGCCCGCCCGCCCACGCGAACGCCCAGTAGGGCGGCGGCAACCCGATCTCGCCGAGCTCCTCCTCGGTCTTGCGCCAGATCGGCAGCGATTCCTCGGCCAGATGCAGCAGGATTTCCGGCACCAGTGGCGGCGCCATGAGGCGCGTGTTGTTGCGGATGAATGCGGTGGGATCGGCGGAACCGGCCACTCTCATGTCCGGGCCGGTTTGGTGACGAGCCCGCCCATCCGGCGGACGATCTCCCATTCACCCGCCGTCACCGGCTGCACCGAAAGGCGCGAGTTCTTGACGAGCACCATCTCGGCGAGCTCTGGCACGGTCTTGATCTCCTCCAGCGTCACCGGCCGCGGCAGCGCCTCCACCGCCCGCACGTCGACGCACTCCCAGGCGCCCGTATCGTCCTTGGCGTCGGGATGGACGAGCGCGATCACCTCGAGGATGCCGACCACGGCCTTGCCTTCGTTGGAATGATAGAAGAACCCGCGGTCGCCGATCCGCATCGCCCGCATGTTGTTGCGCGCCTGATAATTCCGCACCCCATCCCAAGCCTCACCCTTCCGCCCCTTCGCTTTCAGCATCTCGAAGGAGAAAACGTCGGGCTCGGATTTGAGAAGCCAAAATTGCGGCACAGGCGGAATTTCGTTAGTTTTCGGCGATTTGTGTCCAAGAGGTTTCATGGCTTTTGCATTCCACTCAGCAGTGGGGGCGGCGTCCCACTAACGTCCGGCATGCAAATGCGGAGCTTGCCACCATCGAGCCGGATAACTTCGCCATCAAGCTCCAGCAACTTGCCGTCGAATGTGTGCAACTCGCTCACTTGCCCGACAACTGAGCTTGCGACATGCACTGCATCTGGTGGCTTAAGTCCAGCGTGCCTGACTGTCATAAGTTGTCGCGCATGCTCGCCGATCAAACGATCGAGATTCATCAACAAGATATAGTCGTTCTCGAAGTATGCTCCGATCTGATCTTCCTTGGATGTGCGGATCATCGGGTCTTTGCAGACTTCGACGAGTGAGAGTGTAGAGGTTAAAATCTCGATCTTACCCTTCTTCGCCTCGGCAATGACGGCGCGACAGAGAGTGTCACGATCGGACCCACCAACTACAATCTTCTCACGCTGGATTAGAGCGATCCAGGTGCACGCATCCCAGTACACCCGCCGAGGATCACTCGCCATCGCGAAGCCTCGTCAGGTAGTCCTCCGACTTCATACCTCCGGTGAATTCAGCATCCGCGATATCGTCGACATCTGGTAATTCATTTCGCTCGCGAAGGAACCGCACCTGTGTCACCTCGATCTGAGCAATTCGACCAGCTGCCTTGTAGTGAATCGTTCCAGTCGCTTGCAGGCGACTGTTATTCCATACCTCGCCGATCTCCCTAATGCCAACCTCGTGTTCAGCGTCACCTGTCACGATGCACTTTACCTCATCGCCTGTTAGACGGTGCCTGATCCACAGGATTGATCGACCCCACCCGTCACGCTCAATCCGGCGAAAGTACCCCTCCACCGAACCCATTTCCTTATAGGGTTTGCCCCTTGGAGCTAGTATTTCTCGGACGTTCGCTGCAGACGAACGAGCAGACGAGGTGGTGAGTTCGATGATGAAACCATCACCATCGTGTGCAATACGCGTTTGATTGAGCCCGTTCGATACCCGCTCGAAAATCCGTTGAGCAGCAGCCAGCGCCTTGTC
>JANPDA010000519.1:0-14466 GCA_031431235.1 Hyphomicrobiaceae bacterium | reverse complement strand
CAGGATCAGCGCACCAGTCGCAAGTCCGAGCGAGAGGTAGACCGGCGTCGTCAGCGCGTCATGCCATTGCGGAATGGTCTTCAGGCTCTGATAGATCTGTCCGGTGCAGTAGAGGGTCACGAACGCGAGCGCGGCGCCGAGCACGCCGGCTGCCGCAAAAACTCCGTCGGCACGCTCGAGGAAGACCCAGCCGATCGCCGCGAGCCCCGCCGCCGGATAGGTCGCGACCGCCGCTACACCCTCGCGGCTGAGCCAGGACGAGCGCCACTGCGAGAACGCCCGCCACGCCCGCTCTGGCCGTCCCAGATGGAAGGTCGATGACAATAGCCCGACCGTCACCAGCGCAAAGGCGAGTCCGTAGCCAGCAAATCCGAGCCAGCGCTCCGGCGCGATCGAGCCGAAGGCGCCGCCGAGCCCGAGCAGCACCAGCAGCCCGTAGCCGGCGCCCGAGGCAGTCGTGAAGAGGATGACGGAATAGGCGGGATGCATTTGGGAGGGGACAGGTTACAGGGGAAAGGTGACAGGGAAGGCGGCAAGATCGACTTCGAGCATCATCTTCTTCCCCTGTCCCCTGTAACCTGTCCCCTGTCCCCTAACACCTGATCGACCCAGGAGAACAGGCGATCCGCGAGCGAGCCGCTGCCCGCCATCGCCGCCAGGTCGACCGGTCCAGCGGGCGCCGCCGTATCGCGCCGCTCGCGGGGTGGCAGATACTTGTTGACGGGCTTGTAGCCGAGCTCGGGCAGCAGGTCGTAGCCGCCACGGGCCGCAACCTTCAGCGACACGGCACTTTCCGGATCGCCCAGGTCGCCGAACGCGCGCGCGCCCGTCGGGCAGGCCCGCACGCAGGCCGGCTGGCGGTCCTCGATCTCGAGGTTCTCGTTGGTGATCCGGTCGACGCAGAGCGTGCACTTCTTCATGGTGCCGTCGGAATAGTCGTACTCGCGCGCGCCATAGGGGCACGCCCACGAGCAGAGCTTGCAGCCGATGCAGGTGTCCGGATTGACCAGCACGATCCCGTCCTCGGCGCGCTTGTAGGAAGCCCCGGTCGGGCAGACGGTGACGCAGGCGGGCGTCTCGCAGTGCAGGCACGAGCGGGGGAAGTGGACCGTGTGCGAGGTGCCCTTCGCCTCGTCCATCACCTCGTAGGTGTGGACGCGGTTGAGCCAGGTGCCGTGCGGGTCGGCGCCGTAGGGGTCCTCGTCGGTCAAGGGCTTCGAATAGCCTTCCGCGTTCCATTCCTTGCAGCTCGTCGCGCAGGCATGGCAGCCGACGCAGATGTCGAGATCGATGACGAGCCCGAGCTTTTTCGCGGAGGGTGGCGGGAGCGTGGTCATGTGCTCTCCGCAATCGGATTGGCCTTCAGCCAGGCGAGCGTCTGTTCGGCACTTCTGTCGGTCGGGAACACGGGATAGAGCACATGCTCTATCCTTCCCTGCCGTACGATCAGGGTAAGGCGCTTGATCAATGCCGGTCCTCCTGCCGAGAAGGTTGGCAGGCTGAGCGCGTTGACCAGCTCGAGCTTCTCGTCGCTGAGGACCCCGTAGGACAAGTGCAGACGCTCCGCCATCTCGCGTTGATAGTCGCTCGACTGGGTGCTGACGCCGAAGACCAGCACGCCGAGGCGCACGAACTCCGCTATCTGGTCGCGGAAGCTGCACGCCTGCGGCGTGCACCCACGGGCGCCCGGTATGTCGTCCCATCCCGGTGGCAGTGCGACACCGGGACGTCCCGTCATCGGATAGCAGAAACAAACGATCCGACCTGGAGGCAGGGCTGAGAGTGCAACGGTGCCGCCTTGGGTCGAGGCAAGGCTGATCGGTGGCAGCATGAGCCCGGGAAGATGCCTGCACAGGCCATCGTCCTGCGGAACGGGCAAGCCGGCTGGCAGCTCGGTCAAGCTCATCACGATCTCCTACTCCCGGCCGATGCCTGTGATTGCGCCATTTCCATAGCGGCGGGCCGCGGCGGTTGTCCGAGCGCCTCGAACCTCGGACTGGTCTCGGCCGGCTCACCCGAGCCGCACTTCTCCAAGCGCACGCGCAGATCGTACCAGGCCGCCTGTCCCGTCACGGGATCGGAGTTCGAGTAGCGATAGCCGCCGTCGCGGACGGGCAGCAATTCGCCGATCAGGTGATTGAGCAGGAATCCCCGGGTCGCCTCGGGGGCATCTGGAGCGAGCCCCCAGGCTCCGCCCCGCTTGCCGATCGCATTCCAGGTCCACACCGTCTCGGGATTGCAGCCATCCATCAGGCGGACCTGCGCTCTGACCCGCCCCAGATGCCCGACGATCCAGACCCAGTCGTCGTCGGCGATGCCATGCTTGGCTGCAAGGTCATGATGCACATAGAGCCGGTTCTCGGCGGTGATCTGCCGGAGCCAGGCATTCTGCGAGCCCCAGGAATGGTACATGTGCATCGGCCGCTGGGTGATCGCATGGAGGGGATACTCGGTCTCGCTCAGAGCCGTGCCCTCGAACGGGGGATACCAGAACGGCAGCGGATCGAAGGCGGCGAGGATCCGCGCCCGGTGCTCGGCGGGCGGCACCACCGAGCCATGCCCTTCGGCGGCGAGCCGGAACCGCTGCAGCGGCTCCACATAGAGCTGGAACACGATGCGGTCGCTCGAGCCGATGAAGCCGACCGATTTCGCCCATTCGAGATAGCCCTTGTTGGCGTGCTTGAAGAAGCGCTGGTCGGGAGCGAGGTGCTGGTGATGGAAGCAGCCGTTCTCGATATAGCGCTGGAGCTGGTCGGGATTGACGGCGCCCTTGCCGAAGCTCGCGCCATCCGCCCCACGCCAGCCGGCGAGCGGGCCGATGCCGGGCGCACGCTCGTGGTTGACGATGTAGTCCGCATAGCCGCCCGGGTATCTCGGGCTGCCATCGTCGGCGACGAAGCCCGGCAGCTGCAGGCGCGCGCCCAGGTCGAGCATCACCGCCTGGAACGAGCGTACGTCGCGGTCGGGCTGGACGACTGGCTGGCGGATGGCGTCGGCGGCGCCGTCGGGATCCGAGATCGGACGGTCGAGCAGCGAGATGCAGTCCCAGCGCTCCAGATAGGTGGTGTCGGGCAGCACGAGGTCGGCGTAGGCGACCATCTCGGACGCATAGGCATCCGAATAGATGAGCTTGGGGATCTCGTACTCGCCTGTTGCCGCGTCCTTGGCCGTCAGGTGCTCGATCACGCCGCCCGTGTTCATGGTCGAGTTCCAGCTCATGTTCGCCATGTACATGAGCAGGACATCGTCCGGGTAGGGATCGCCGGTCGCCGCGTTGGTGATGACCATGTGCATGAGGCCGTGGGCGGCGAGCGGAGCGTCCCAAGAATAGGCCTTGTCGATGCGCTGCGGCCGGCCATCGGCGTCGATCAGCAGGTCCTCGGGTCCCATCGGGAACCCGAGCGGCGAGCCGCCGAGCGGTGCGCCGGGCTTGACTGCACCCGGCTTGCCGACGGGTTTGAGCGCAGGCGGCGCGGCCTTGGGATAGGGCGGCTTGTAGCGGAACCCGCCCGGGCAATCGATCGAGCCGAGCAGGATCTGCAGGATGTGAAGCAGCCGGCAGGTGTGGAAGCCGTTCGAATGGGCCGAGATGCCGCGCATGGCGTGCATCGAGACCGGCCGGCCAATCATGGTCTCGTGGCGCCGCCCGGCCCAGTCGGTCCAGGGCTGCTCGATCACGATCTCCTCTTCGAACGCGGCGTGCGCGAGCTCGGCCGCAAGCCGGCGGATGGTGGCGGCGGCAACGCCGGTCTCGGCTTCGGCACGCTCGGGTGTGTATTCGTCGGCCAGATAGCGCTCGGCCAGCAGCGCGAAAACCGGCCGGGCATTGCGCCCATCGGCAGTTGTGTGGGTGCCGGTCAACGCCGGCTCGGCGTCCGGGTCGAGGCCGCTGCCGGGCAGCCCGGTGCGGCGGTCCTGCACCAGCGGCTCGCCCGCGGAGTTGCGGGCAATCAGCCCGTGATCCGCCGAGCCCGGCGCCTCGATGACCAGCCAGCCGGCGTTGGTGTAGCGGATGAGATAATCGAGATCGACCTTGCCGGCCTTCAGCAGCTCGTGGATGATGGCGGCAACCAGCATGCCGTCGGTGCCTGGCCGGATACCGATCCATTCGTCGGCAATGGCGTTGTAGCCCGTCCGCACCGGATTGATGCCGACGATCTTGACGCCCTTCTCCTTCAGCTTGCCCAAGGCGATCTTGATCGGGTTCGAGGCATGGTCCTCGGCAACGCCGAACAACATGAAGTACTTCGTCCGCTCCCAGTCGGGCTCGCCGAACTCCCAGAACGAGCCGCCGAACGTGTAGAGCCCGGCGGCCGCCATGTTGACCGAGCAGAAGCCGCCATGGGCCGCGAAATTGGGTGTGCCGAACTGACTCGCCCACCAGCCGGTCAAGGATTGCGACTGGTCGCGGCCGGTGAAGAAGGCGAGCCGACTGGGGTCTTTCGCACGCACATCGCCGAGCCATTTCGTGGCGAGCGAGAGTGCTTCCTCCCAGGAGATCTGCTTGAACTCGCCCTTGCCCCGCTCGCCCACGCGCAGGAGCGGCGCGCTGAGCCGCGCCGGGGAATAGTGCTGCATGATGCCGGCCGAGCCCTTGGCGCACAGCACGCCGCGGTTGACCGGGTGGTCGCGATTGCCCTCGATGTAGCGGACGCGGCCGTCCTTCAAGTGGACTTTGATCCCACAGCGGCACGCGCACATGTAGCAGGTCGAGGTCTTCACCTCGTCGGCGACGGCGGGGGACGTTTCGAGGGCGGGCTCCAAGGGGCGGGGCTTTCGGATGGGATGGACGCGGGCGAGCTATAGGCGCCGCGGCCTGCCCGCTCAATGCGACGCGGCGCGCTGGCCCCATGGGAAGGCGGTGATTGGCCTTAAGGGAGTGAGGAAGCATGCGAGTCTCGTATCTGATGCGTTGATGTCCTAGCATCACGCGATGCGCACGACCCTCGACATCGATGCGGACGTGCTCGACGCCGTCAAGGAGCTCGCCAAGGCAAGAAACCAGACGGCAGGTCGAGTGCTATCCGATCTGGCCCGGCAATCCATCTGCCGTGAGGAGCCGCTGGCGTTCGAGATCGAAGACGGGCTGCCGATCTTGCCTGCGGGCGGTAGTCCTGTCACGGTCGAGACGGTCGAATCTCTGGAGAACGAGGTGTTGGTCGAGCATGCGCGCACTGCTCGACGTTAACGTGCTGCTGGCACTGCTCGATGCGTCGCACGTCGAGCACGCGGACGCTCGCGCCTGGTGGTCGAGCGAGCGAAAATGGGGTTGGGCTACATGCCCGCTAACCCAGCATGGCTTTGTGCGCGTGCTCTCGCTGCCGAGCTACCCCAATTGCCGGCCGTTGACTCAGGCGATCGCACTGCTGACCAAGGCGACCGAGGAGCGTGGGCAGGAGTTCTGGTCAGACGACATCGAAATCATTGACGCCAAGGTTTTTGAGCATGGCGCGTTTCTAGGACCGAAACAGGTGGCCGACATTCACCTGCTCGCGCTGGCCACGGGAAATGGAGGCCGGCTGGTGACGTTCGACAAGTCGGTGCCATTGCCCGCTGTGCGGGCCGCCAAAGTGAAGAACTATGTGGTCATTTAGTTTCTCACCACCAGCCTCACCGGATCATGTAAACCTTCCTCACCGTCTCGATGACCTGGCACGTGCCCTTCCAATCCTTCGGAAAAAACGCGGCCGTGTCGGGCAGGATCTCGATCACCTCGCCGGAGTCGTGCGTGTAGGTGCAGCGACCGGAGAGGAAGTGGCAGAGCTCGTCGCTGGTCACGTGGCAGCTCCACAAGCCCGGCGTGCAGATCCAGATGCCGGTCTCGGCGCCCTTGTCCTCGCGCCGGAAGAGGAGGCGGCCCGAGGTGCGCGATGCGCCCTCGATCATGGTGGGAACCTCGCCCCAGTCGACCACGTCCGTGATGCCGGCGGGCCCGCGCATCACATGGACGCCGCCCGGAGCCTCGCCCGGGTAAGGTGCGGCCATGGTGACGACGCGGATCGTCTCCTCGACCGTGCATTCACCCGAGTAGCCCGGCCGGAAATGCGCGACTGTCCCCGGCACGACGACGAGCTCCTCGCCGCGACTGTCGCGATAGACGGCACGGCCGGCGACGAAGTGGCAGATCTCCTCCTTGGGGATCGACAGCCGCCAGCGGCCAGGCGTGCAGATCCAGATGCCGGCCTCGACCGCGCCGCCCTCCGATTTCCAGAGCAGCCGCCCGGTATTGCGTGACACGCCTTCGAGCGCGTCGGGCTGCACGCCCCAGTCCTTCAGGTCATCGGCCCAGCTGCGAGCCGGGTGGATGTGGGGGGCGGAGGAGTCGAGGCGTGTGGGCATCGCAGGGCTCGCGAGATTGTGGCTGAGCAGACCGTGCCTCGCCTCAGCCGGCGACGTCAAGGCCGCGCCTGCGCAAGCCAAACTCCGACGATGCAGATGACGAAGCCCGCGATCGCGAACAGCGTCAGCGGTTGCCCGAACATCAACCAGGCCCAGACCATCGTCACGGGTGGCGTCAGGTAGATGAGGCTGCCGACGCGCACTGCGCTCGTCCTCTGCAGGCAGAGATAGTAGAGGCCGTAAGCGCCCCCGGTCGAGAACACGATCGCCCAGGCGACCGCCGCGACGAAATCGAGGTCCCACGCCGGCAACAGCGCCTGGTCCCACCAGGCGAGCGGCGCAAAGCACAATGCTGCCGTCGCCGTCTGCACCGCGAAGGCCGGCAGGAAGTGGCTGTTGTCCCACCTCGCCTTGGCGATCAGCGTCGTCACCACCAGGCACAGCGTCGAGGCCAGCGAGAAGGCATAGCCGAGGACATCCGCTCCGCTCACCTGCCCAACGGCAAGAGCGACGCCGCCGAGCCCGATCGCGAGGCCGAGCCACTGGCGCAACGTCACGGCCTCCCGCAGAACCGGCCCCGCGAGCACGGCCGTCGCGAGCGGCTGCAGCGCCCCGATGAGGGCAGCGGTCCCTGCCGGGACGCCGAGGTCGATCGACTTCAATGCGAATGCGAGGCAGCAGAACATGCCCGTGAAGCCGAGCAGGATGTGCAGCCCGTACCATCGCAGCGGCAGGCCAAGTCGCGCAGCCCAAAGCAGCAGCGGCGTAAGCGCGATCGCAATCAGTCCGAAGCGCCACATCAGCACCGAGAAGACGGACAGGGTCTGCGACGCGAGGACCGCTCCGATGAACGCCGAGCTCCAGGCGAGCACGAGGCCTGTCTCGAGGAGAGCGGTCTGGGCGCGTGCAGTGAGCATCGTCCCGGGTTGCTGATCTGGCACCACGACCCAATCCGCCTCGTTCGAGCAGGGTGATAGGGTGCGGCTACGGTCCAGCCGGGTCGCAACGCTCATGCGCGACCGGCAGTGCAGCAGATCGTGCCCGGCTTCGAGCCTCGATGGCGTACCGGTCGTCAGCCCAGATACGCTTCCTTGACCTTGGGACTGTCGAGCAGGCTGGCGCCTTCGCCCTCGAGCACGATCTCGCCGGTTTCCATCACATAGCCGTAGTCGGCGATCTGCAGAGCGAGGAATGCGTTCTGCTCGACCAGCAGCACCGCGACGCCGCGCTTGCGGATCGCGAGCACGGTCTCGAAGATCTGCTCGACCAGGATCGGCGCGAGGCCCATGCTCGGCTCGTCGAGCAGCAAGACCTTGGGTTGCGACATCAGCGCGCGACCCATGGCGAGCATCTGCTGCTCCCCGCCGGAGAGTGTGCCGCCGAGCTGGCTGTAGCGTTCCCGCAGCCGCGGAAACATCGTCAGCACTTCCTCCTCGGTGCGCTTGAACTCCGCCTTGTCGTTGCGCAGGAACGCGCCCGCTTTCAGGTTCTCCGCGATCGTCAGCCGTCCGAATACGCGCCGGCCTTCCGGCACCTGGACGATACCCAATCCCACCACCTTGAAGGGCGGGGTCGCGTTGATCGCCTGACCCTTGTAGCGGACCTCGCCGCTGCTCGCCGCCAGGATGCTCGAGATCGCCTTCAGCGTGGTGCTCTTTCCCGCGCCGTTCGCACCGATCAACGTCACTATCTGATCGGCTCCCAGCCGGAGCGAGATGCCGCGCAGAGCATGGATCTTGCCGTAGTGGACGTGGAGATCCCTTACTTCGAGCAGAGCGGTATTGCTCGCATCCATCGTCCTCGTCTCCGTCCCCTGGCAGCCTATTTCAGCGACTTCAGCTTGCCGCTGCCGGTGCCGAGATAAGCCTCGATCACCTTCTTGTCGTTTTGCACCTCGGCGGGCGTACCCTCCGCGATCTTGACGCCATGGTCGAGCACACTCACGCGGTCGGATATGCCCATCACCACGCGCATGGAATGCTCGATCAGCAGGATCGTCACGCCGATCTCGTCGCGGACCCGGCGCACGAACGCCATCATGTCGCCGGACTCGCGCGGGTTCATCCCCGCCATCGGCTCGTCGAGCATCAACAGCTTCGGCTTGGTGCCGATCGCTCGCGCGATTTCGAGCCGCCGCTGGTCGCCATAGGGCAGATTGCGCGCGACCACGTCGCCACGGCCGCGCAAGCCCACGAATTCGAGGATCTTGATCGCCTCTTCCGTCCCACGGCGTTCGTCGTCGCGGCTGAAGCGGGTGTTGAGCACCGTGCCGAGCCAAGTCGACTTCAGGTGAATGTGCATGCCCACGAGGATATTCTCGATCGCCGTCAGGTTCTTGAACAGTCGGATCGTCTGATAGGTCCGGTTGATGCCGGCTTGGGCGACCCGGTCGGGCAAGACGCCGTCGATGCGCTCGCCCTTGAAGAGAACCTCGCCGTCGTCGGGCGTATAGAATTGCATGATGCAGTTGAACACGGTCGTCTTGCCGGCACCGTTGGGGCCGATGATCGAATGGATCGTGCCTTCCCGGACATCGAGGTCGAGCCGGTCGAGGGCGACGAGCCCGCCAAACCGCTTCGTCATGGCGACGGTCCTCAGCACCACCTCGCCCGCCATCGCATTCCCGCCTGGCAGGGTCCCGCGAGTTGGCCCGGTGCTCATGTTTGCTGTGCTCACGCCACTTTCTCCATGACGGATGCCTGCACTGCCGCCTTGGTCTCGGCATCGAGCTGCATCTCGCGCACTTTGGCGGCCGATGGCCACAGTCCCTCCGGCTTCAACCGCGTGACCGCGATGATGGCGAGGCCGTAGAACAGATATCGGAACTCGCCGAACTCGCGCAGCATCTCGGGCAATCCGATCAGCACCGCGGAGCCGAGCACCACTCCCGGCAGGCTGCCCATGCCGCCCACGATGATGAGTGCGAGCACGTTGATCGAGATGATGAGCTGGAACGAGTGCGGGAAGATCGAGCCAACCAGGACCGCGAAAATCGAGCCGGCGAGGCCGGCGAAGGCGGCGCCCAGACCGTAGGCGAGCAGCTTCACGCCGATCAGGTTGATGCCGAGCGCCTGCGCCACGTCCTCGTCGTCGCGGATCGCCGTCCATGCGCGGCCGAGCCGGGAGTTCTCAAGCCGCCAGGCGATGTAGGCCGCCAGCAGCGCACCGAAGAATACCACATAGAACAGCGACACTTGGTTGTTGAGCTGGTAGCCGAACACGTACGGCCGCGGGATCTGCAGAATGCCCTTTGCGCCGGCCAGCAGGGGCGAGGCAGCATCCGACAGCACGATCACGCGCACGATCTCGCCCAGGCCCAACGTCGCGACCGCAAGATAGTCGCCTCGCACCTTCAGCACCGGTATGCCGAACAGCAACCCCATCACGATCGAGGCGAGCACGGCGATTGGCATCGCCACCCAGAACGACAGCTGCGCCAACGCGTAGGGACTGTCAGCCATCAGCAGAGCCGTCACATAGGCTCCGACCGCATAGAAGGCAACGAAGCCGAGGTCCAGCAGGCCCGCAAGGCCGACCTCCAGATTGAGGCCCATTCCCATCAGCGCGAAGAAACCGACCATCAGGAAGACCTGGCCGACGAAATTGCCGCCATAGAGCGGGAACACACCGATCACGATCAGTGACAGGATCAGCATCGGCCAGCGGTACTTGGCCTTGGTTGCCGCCATGTCGACGCCAGCCATCCGCATCGAGCCGGTGATGCCATCCTTGACCATGATGCCAATCGCGCTCGCGATTGCCACGATGATGGCTCCCTTCAGCGTCAAGCCGGTCCAGGTGTAGATCAGGTCGTGCAGCCACTTGGTCGCGGAGCTGTTGACCAAGAGGATCCTGATGAGCTCCTGGAACAGTCCTGCGCAGACGGCTCCAACCAAGGCCGCCGAGACCGGCCGCCGCAGGACGCTGGGAAGCAAGACGATGACAGCACCGAATGCGCCAAGCGCCGCGCCGAGACCGACCATGGTGGCCGCTCCGAGCGCCACAGATGGCATCTGGAAGGTCAGGAGCTTCAACAATGCGGCATCGAGCACGTAGAACACCGGTCGCAGATTGACGGTGCTCATCACCAACGCAAGCGTGCCGAGAAACGCAGCAGCAATGGCACCTGCGAACGTGCCACCGATGACCGACATCACAGGATTGGAAAAAAGGCCGCGCGAGGCAACCAGCATTCCGGCCACGAAGAAGCACGCGCCGAGCAGCGCGTAAGAGAGTGAAAGCACATTGACAATGATGGGGCGCTGGATGAACAGCGACAGAATCCCAACCACCGCCAGCGCGAGCGCCGTGATGCCGCAATAGAGCCCAATTGAAAGCGCGTGCTCCCAGGGCGTTGCCGTATCGCGCTCTACGCGGCTGGACGCAACAACGTCGAACGACATCCTCGGCCGTCTCCCCTAGCCAGCAGTTGCCCGTTTGCGAGCAACCGGTCAACCCCACTGAGCACCATCCCGCCCCAGCCAAACCGGGGCGGCGCTCCGTCACGCCCGCTTGCGGGCGAGCTTCTCACCCATCAGACCAGATGGTCTGAAAACAAGCACCATCACCAGCAGCGTAAATGCGATCAGATCGCGCAACTGATAGGGCGCCGTGATACCAAACCCGTCGAGGAACAAAGCCGGCCCGACCGACTCGACCACCCCGAGGAAAAAGCCGCCGATCATTGCGCCGGGTATGCTGCCGATGCCGCCGAGCACCGCTGCGGCGAACGCCTTGATGCCCGGGATGAACCCCATGAAGTGGTAGATCTGCTTGTAGACGAAGCAGTAGAGCACCCCGCCGATGCCGGCCATGCTGGCGCCGAGAATGAAAGTGAAGACGATCACCCTGTTGGCATCGATCCCCATCAAAGCCGCCGCATCGCGGTCCTCCGATACGGCGCGCATCGCCATGCCCATCTTGGTCCGCTGCACGATCAGATAGAGGAACAGCATTGCGCCGAGCGCTGTGCCGATCACCAGCGGCTGCACCAGCGGCACCTGGAAGCCGAAGAAGTCGATCGTGCCCTTCAGCCATTCCGGATCGGGATAGGATCGCACTGTCGATCCGTACATGCCGCGAAAGACCTGCTGGAGGACGAAGGAAGCCCCGATCGCGCAGATCAGTGGAGCCAACGTCGCCACATGCCGGAATGGCCGATAGCAGATCCGCTCCACGATCAGCGCCGTGACCGTGCAGACGGTCATCGACAATAGCATGATCAGCAGCATCGACGTAACTGGCCACGCATCGAGGAAGCCGGATTGGTCGAAGCTGCGCGCGAGGAAATAGGCCGAGAACGCGCCGGTCATCGTGATGTCGCCATGGGCGAAATTGATGAGGCGCAGAATGCCGTAGACCATCGTGTAGCCGAGCGCGATCAGCGCATAGATGCCCCCGATCGTCAGCCCGAACATGGTGAGGTCGAACCACTGCTCGGCCGAATAGGTGCCCTTGACGAGCGTGCCCCAAGTGCCACCGACGACGACCACCACCACGAGCAGCCGCAAGCCCCAGAGGATGATGTCGACGAAGGTGATGCGATGCATGCCGCTGAACCAACTAGATCTCGACTTGACCGCACCTGCAGCAGCACTGTTCGCCGTCATATCGTGGTCTCTGGCTCGCATCGCCAATGCCGCAAGGCTGGCCTTCGCACAGCGGCAAAAAGCTGGTTTCGGTTCAAATGAGGCTGGGTTCGATCGAGTTTTTTACCAGACACTCCGGCCGCCGCGCACTTTCCGCCTGCGGCCGGAGCAATTCATCTATGCTAAATCAAGCACTAGCCGCGATCACTTCGGGTAGATCTTGATCGGGTTCTCGCCCGGCTTGAACGAAGCCGGATCGCCGTTGGTGAACTGGTAGACGGCGAAGTTGAACGCGCCGCAACTGCCATGCTCGTTGCAGTTGATCGGCCCACTCAGGCCGTCCATGCCTTTCGTCGCGAACGCTGCGTCACGCAACGCCTTGCGGCCGATATAGAGGTTGCCGCCATCCTCGACCGCGACTTTGTCGATCGCAGCCGCCAGCAACGCCATGGCGTCATAGGCCTGGGCGTGGAACGACTGGATCGGAGCCTCGCCGAACTTCGCCTTGTACTTGTCGACGAACTGCGGATAGGCCTTGCCGAGAACATCCGCCGAGATGTCGAGGTTCGTGATCCGCAAGCCCTTCGCTGCATCGCCAGCCGCTTCCAGCATGCCAGGAGCCTGCATAGAGCTGCCACCAATGATGTGCGCATCCTTCAGTCCGGCGATCTCGCCCACCTGCCTCGCGATCTGCGCGCCTGCCGCGATGAAGATCGGGAAGTAGAGTACGCAAGGCTTCTTGGTGGCGATCGAGGTCAACACTGGACGCATGTCGACGTCGGTCGGCGCAACGGCTTCGCTCGCGACGATCGTGCCGCCGAGTTTTACGAAGTTCGCGGCTGCTTCCTCCGCCAGCCCCTGTGCGTAAGGGCTACCGTCATGGATCGTAGCGATCGTGTCGCACTTCAGCTCGTTGCGGAACCACTTGGCGTCGTTGGCAGCCTGGTCGGCGTCCGAGTAGATCGTCCGTAGGAAGCCGTTATAGTCGGGCTTGCGGTCTGCCGCAGTCAATTTCGCCGCCGTACATGCCGTGCAGATATTGACGATGCCCGACTTCCACAGGATCGGCGCTGCAGCTGTCGTTGCGCTCGAGCACGCTCCACCCAGCACACCGACGACGTTGGGAATGGCCGCGATCTTGGTGCCAGCCGTCTGTCCGCCTTCGGCGTTGCAATTGTCGTCCTCGACGATCAGCTGGACATCGCGACCCTTGATCTTGCCGCCCAGGTCGTCGATCGCGATCTCGACGGCACGCTTGGAGTCGATGCCGAGCGCGGCGTCCGCACCCGAGATCACCCAATAGGCGCCGATCGTGATCGGGGCACCGGCCGGAATCTCGACGACTCCGAGCTCGTCCGTGACCGGACCCTTCGTCTCGGCGACCGCCGCCGAGATACCAAACGAAAGGGCTGCAGCGGCAAATGCCGTTGCTCCCAAGAAATTCTTCACGCGCATGCGTGGCTCCTCCTTGTCGCTGGCGACAGGCTCACTTCGCCGGTGGGCGTGTGAAGGCATCGCTTCGTGCGGCGAATTCGCCTTGTCGTTCCTCCCGAGGGGTACGAGGTCGGTAGTTCCATCGCGACCCTCATTCTCAATTAGTGCACAGGCGGCCGTCGCCGTCAATGTTATGTGTTATATCACTCGGCAACACTGCTCCACGGCCTGCACACAGGCATACGCAATCCCCCCGATGCGCTCAACGGAACTCGACTTCCATCCACGTCTCGAAGCAATTGTTGCGTGCGAGCACCTGGATCCCGATCGTCGCGCGGCAGCCGATGCCGATGTCGCGGCCGAACACCTCGGCGAGGAAATCCGTCATGCCGCTCGAGACCTTGTGCACGTCGGTGAAGGTCGGTGCCGCGGCGACGAAGCAGAGCGACTTGATGAGGCCCGTCACGCGGTCGAGATCGCCGAGCGCCTGCTTCATGCCGGCAAGTGCGTTGATGCCGGTGAGGCGCGCCGCCGCGATGCCTTGCTCCAGCGTCACCGTCTCGCCGAGCCGGCCCGGATGCACAGGATCGCCGTGCCGGTCCGCCGGCACATGCCCCGACAAATGCAACACGTTGCCGATGATGTGGAACGGCTTCATCGTGCCGTAGGTCGCGCCATAGTAGCTCGCTCCTTCCGGCATCGGCAGCTGCACGCCCATCTGCTCGAGCTTCTTTTCTATTTTCATGGCATTCACCACTTTTGACTAGGGCCTGTCTCTGAAATACGCTCGACCTCGCAGTGTCCTCTGAAGCGTATTTCGGAGATGAAATGACACTAGCAACTCTATGATTCTAGTGTGGTTTCGCCTCGCAAATGTCATCTCCGAGCCAGCCGCGGATGCTGGATGGCATTTGCGAGACACCACACTAGTGTCCTGTCTCCGAAATACGCTCGACCTCGCAGTGTCCTCTGAAGCGTATTTCGGAGATGAAAGGACACTAGCAACTCTATGATTCTAGTGTGGTTTCGCCTCGCAAATGCCATCTCCGAGCCAGCCGAGGATGCTGGATGGCATTTGCGAGACACCACACTAGTGTTCTGACAG
>JANPDA010000518.1:0-2281 GCA_031431235.1 Hyphomicrobiaceae bacterium | reverse complement strand
GTCGGCATTAGGTCATTCTTAACCCCACTCTCGGACACTCGGTGGCAATCGCCGGGCATTGCTGCGCCGCGAGCCCGAGGGGAGCGCCTTTCCGATGAAGCATTGCCTCGTCGTCGATGATTCCGACGTGATTCGCAAAGTGGCCAAGCGGATCCTGGAGGAGATCAACATCACCTCGACCGAAGCCGAGACCGCCGACCAGGCGCTGGAGCTCTGCCGTCAGGCGCTGCCGGACGCCATCCTGCTCGACTGGAGCATGCCTTCGATGCGCCCGATCGAGTTCATCGAGCTGTTGCGCGCCGAGGCAGGCGGCGACCAGCCGGTGATCTTCTTCTGCACCTCCGAATATGACCGCGAGCATATTTCCGAAGCCATGAAGGCAGGCGCGGATCGCTACCTGATGAAGCCCTTCGACCGCGAGTCGATCGCCCAGGGATTCGCCTCGGTTGGACTGCTGAGCTAGACTGCGGTCCCGAAGCTGCGGCAGTGGACCGCGAGACGGTTCGGATTTCTGCCGATATTGACCTGTCTTGCTGCCCGTACGTGGCAATAGCTGGGGCAGAGCGCGTGGTCGAGGATAACAGTCTGACGGGCGCCGAAGCAGGTGCCTGGTTCGATTTCATCATCAGCAGGGCTGCGACCGACGCTGCCCTGGCCATTCGGCTGTCAGATCTTCTGAATGCGGCCGGATTTGCCACGCTGATCGAGGACGAGGGCTTCGGCCACGATGGCCTGATGGGTGTGATGCCGGAAGCGCTGACACGCGGCGCCCGGGTGATCGCGCTCGTTTCAGAGAGCTTTCTCGCCGACGATCGATGCGTCGACCAGGCGCTCGGCGCGCTGTCGGGCGACCCAGGCAACAAGAGCGCCCGGCTGATCCTCTTCAAGATTTCGCAATGTGCGCCACGCGGTCTGATCGGCCGGCAGCGCATCGTCGATCTGTCTGCCCCGCTCGGCGACGACGCCAGGCTGGCCGAGGTGCTGCTGGCGGTCGTGGGTCATGAGTACGCCAATGCGAGCCCGGCGACGCTCGCCGGCCTGGAGACCGAGCCGCGCCAACTGGCCCATGGCAGGATCGCCGCCGTGCGCGGCTTCGTCGGGCGTGCTGCCGAGATGCAGACCATCGACCGCGCCTTGCTGGGTGCCGGTTCCCTCGACCGCGCCCGGATCGTGCTGCTGCAGGGACGCGGCGGCGTGGGGGTCTCGACGCTGGCGAGGCAGTATGCGCACGAGCGGCGCGATCGCTTCGCCGGGGTGTGGTGGCTCGACGCGCAAACCCCGAGCTCGCTCGGCTGCGGCCTGCGGATGCTCGCGGTCGAGCTACTACTGCCCGGTGCTCGTGTGGGCGAGGAGCCGGGCGCGACCACGCGGGCCATGCTGGAACGGCTCGGTGGCACTTTGGGCGACCCGGCGTCGCCCTGGCTGCTCGTCTGTGATGGTCCTGCCGCTGCAAGTCTGATGGCAGACTGGCGGCTGGGACCCGGCATCGTCGTGCTGGCGACGGGCGGCCCGGGCGAGATCGTTCCGGGCGCCATGGCGCTCGAGATTGCGCCGCTGCCGGTTACCGACGCCTCCGTACTGCTGAAGAATCACCTCGCAGGCCGCACGCTGGGAGCAGGCGAAGCCCAGAGCATCGCGGCCGCGCTCGGCGGTCACCCGTTGTCGCTGAAGCTGGCAGCCGCTTCGCTCGCCGGTGACAAGCCGGAGAGCGCCGAATCCTATCTGGCGAGCCTTGCCCGCCACCAGGAGGATGTTCCGGCGGGTGCCAATTATGACCGGCGGTTCCGCGCATGCCTCTGGCAATCGCTGGAGATGGCCGAAGCCGAGGCCGAGGAGGCCGGCGCCGTGCTCGCGCTTGCTTCGCTGCTTGCCGCCCACGACATCCCCCTCGCATTGTTCGAGCTCAGCTCCGATCGCTATCCTGACGAATTGCAGCCGATCGCGCAGGATACGGCGTTGCGAGAGCGTGTGTTCGGCATCCTCGACCGGCTTGCGCTGATCGAGCGCGATCCGACCGGCCGGACCTTCTCGGTCCACCCGCTGGTGCAGCAGGCGCTGCGCGATGCGCTGGGCGGGGAATCGATCGACGAGCGCTGGGTCGCTTGCGCCGCTACGGTCCTCGACGAGGTGTTTCCCGATCCATCGCCCGAGACGTCGCTGGTTTGCGACCAGCTCGTTGCCCATGTGCTTGCGATCTCGGAGCGCGCCGGCAAGTCGGGTGTGCCCTCGCTCGGCCGCCTGCTCAATATCTGCGGCTTGCACCTGTCGGCCGAGGGCGAGG
>JANPDA010000517.1:0-4732 GCA_031431235.1 Hyphomicrobiaceae bacterium | reverse complement strand
CCGGAACACTAGGCCAGCTTTGTCGTGCAATTGCCGAGCCTCAGCCAAACAACCTTTGGTGGTGACCCGAGCAGGAAGCTCAATTGGTGAAAGTCGCCGTCCTTTGTGACGATCACGAATCCGTGGTCTCGCGCATGCTGCCAGACGACGAGATCATCCCTTTGCTCGAGGCCGAGCTCCTTGACGTGACGGGAGCCGGGAAAGAGGTCGGCCAAACGATCGACGAGCCGATCGGACAGGTTCTCGTCGAACAGCAGCTTCACGACGAGACGTGGCCGAGCAGCCTGCGCTCCCGATCCGCCGCGAACGCGAGACAAGCGCGGATATCCTCGCGCGTCAGCTCGGAGAAGTCCTGCAGGATCTCGTCCTCGCTCATGCCGCCCGCCAGATAGTCGAGCACGTCGTAGACGGTGAAACGCAGCCCCCGTATGCAGGGCTTCCCGCTGCGCTTGCCGGGCTCGATCGTGATGATTTTTCGGTAGTCCATTCGGCAACTCTGCTCATTCACCAGTGTCGGGTCAAGCGAGAACGAAGCCTAAGCAGACATTCGTCGGAAGCCCGTCATGCCGGAGGCAAGCGTCCCGCATGGCGAATGTCTGCTTAGAGTCCTTTGTTTTCGCAGAGTTTTATCGCAAAACCGGGAAGGTCACTTTTGCGAGCTCTGCTTAGCTTCGCTGCCGCGCGGCATGTCGAATGTGCTTGATCACGACCTCGTCGCCAACGACCGAATAGAACACGAGGTAAGGGTAGCGCACGACCGGCAGCATCCGGGTGCCGGGGCGGTTGGTTTGCGGTGCGCTGAAGGGCAAGTCTTCAAGTCGCTGGACCTTGCTCCGGATGTAGGCGGCGACCGCGCGGGGAGAATACCTGATCCTCATCGGGCGCAGCGCCGATAAACCGCCTCCACTTCCTCGTCAGTCGCGAGCTCACCGCGCGCAATCTGCGCCTCGGCTTCCTCGATCGCGGCGATTTCCTCTGGCGAAAGGACATAGACGCCATCTGCATCGAAGCTCATCAGGCATTCGGCCAGCGCATCCTGTACGTCTTGGGGCAGGCTCTCGACATGCTCGAATGCCTCGATCATTCGCTTGCTCATCTCCGTCATGAGGGTGTCCTTGAATGTTGCTCGAAGCGCATGAATTGCATTCTAGGCCAGAACGGCGCAATTCGCACGCCTCACTTGTCCCCCGGCACGCCGTAGCTCGGAGCGGCGGTCGGATCGAGGGCGCGGGCGAGGTAGGCGCCCATCTGCGGCTGGTAGGCGCTCCAGAGCCGGCGCAGCGCGCCAACGGGATCGTCGTCGTCCCAGTCGACGCGGAGGTCGACGAGGGGGAAGGGCTGCGCGTGCACGACGAGGAGGCCGGCCGAATGGGTCGGGCCTTCCTCGCCCCCCGCATCGCGCCCGGCTTCGAGCGCCGCCAGCAGGCGATCGGCGAGGTGCTTCTCGGCGTGCTCGGCAAAGCCGTCGGCCATGGCTTTGGGCACAGCGGTCGATTTCAGCAGGTTGCCAGCCGCCATGCAGTCGGTGCCGGGTTGCACGGCATTGGTGCCCAGGATGCGTGCGCCCGTGTGCTGGCCGATCCGGCCGCTGGCATCGACGGCCGTCAGCTGGCGGAACTCGATGTGGGGCCGGCTGGCGACGACGGCGGCAATGGCGTCCGGCGCCGGGATGCCACGCGCCATCAGATCGAGCAGCATCGGGCCGAGCGCGGGATCGGTGATGTTCTGGGTCGCCACCGCGCCGACACCGGCTCGCGCATGGGGGCAACGCGCGCTCACGCAGATGGAGGATGTGGTGATTGCAACACCGAACATGCCGGTCAGGGCGCAGCGCCCGACGATGGAAAAGGTCATTCAGCGGCATCCTTCAACGGGCGCCTCAGCGCGGCGACATCGATCCTGGCATCCGACAGGCGGTTGGCGAGGTAGATCTGGAAATCCTGGATCTCGCGCTCGAGCCAGGAGAGCGGGCCCTGGCTCGCGAGTGGAGAACAGGCGCCCCGATAAATGCCCTCGACCACGACCCGGTCCTCCTCGTTCACCCGATCGAAGAAATCGACCAGCACGCGAACGAACTCGTCCCGGTCGGGCAAGGTCGCGTGCACCTCGGGCGCGAGCGCAACGCCGAAGCGGACATGCACCTCGCCTGCCGTCTTGGGCCGGAGCGACAGGTACCAGAAATGGTCGGGTGCGAGCACGTACATGTGGCTCGGGAAGATGGTCGGCATCACCGAGGTGTAGCGCCAGTGGCCTTCGAGCGTGGTGTTGTCCTCGTGGGCCCGGCCGTAGGTCGCGTTCGCGTCCTTGGTGAAGGTCTGGTAGGCGAAGGCATCGTGCACGACCGGGCCGAACTCGGTGTCCTCCACCGGGAACCACGCACCGACCGTCGCCTTGTGGGCGACCGGGAGATGATAGCCCTCCATGAAGTTCTCGCAGAGCAGCTTCCAATTGGTCTTCCAGACGTGGTCCTGGTGGGCGACGGGGAGGTAGCCGGCCATGCGGTAGCGCTCGACCAGGGGCTTCAGGCCGGCGAGGCGATCGGCGACCGGGCGCGCCTCGTCGTCGAGGGTCAGATAGATCCAGCCCTCCCAGGTCTCGGTGCGGACCTCGGGAAGCCGATAATCGCGCCGGTCGAAATGGGGCGGGCGGCCCATGTGGCCGGCGCCCAGCACCTGGCCGGCCAGGTCATAGGTCCAGGCGTGATAGGGGCAGGTGATCTTGCGCTCGCAATGGCCCAGCCGCCCGCCGATCAGCGTCATCATGCGGTGGACGCAGACATTGGCGAAGCTCCTGATCGAGCCGTCGTGCTGGCGGATGGAAACGATCGGCTGGCCCGCGATCTCGAACGTGAGCGTGTCGCCCGACTCGGGAATGTCGGCCGCAAGTCCGGGGCACAGCCATTCCGCCTTGAAGATCCGCTCCTCCTCGAGGCGCTGGATCTCCTCCGAATAATAGAGCTGTGGCGGCACGCTCACGGCCTGTTTCTGCGGCAGGCGCGCGACCTCGGCAAGCTGGGCGAGCAGGGTCTTGCTGGCGGGGGAGAGTTTCATCGTCGCCCCGCTCAATCCGGAATGACCGCCGTCACCTCGATCTCGACCACCCATTCGGGCCGGGCCAGCGCCTCGACCACGAGCCCGGTCGAGCAGGGAAAGACGCCCTTCAGCCACTTGCCCATCTCGCGATAGACCGCCTCGCGATAGCGGATGTCGGTCAGGTAGACGACGATGCGGCAGATGTGCTCCATCTTGCCGCCCGCCTCCTCCATCAACTGCTTGATGTTGCGCATGGTCTGCTCGGTCTGCTTGCCGGCATCGGCGGCGTGCAGGCTCGCGCGCGTGTCGAGATCCTGGCTGACCTGGCCCCTCAGGAACACCATCGAGCCCTTGGCGACGACCGCCTGACAGAGGTCGTTGTCGAGCTTCTGCTCGGGGTAGGTTTCCCGGGTGTTGAACTTGCGGATGCGCTTGTGGGCCATGGCGGTCTTTCTCCCGATCTGCGGGCCTCGATTGGGGCGCACTATCGCAGGAGCCATGCCGGGGCTCAATTGCAGAAAATGCATGGCGCTGTTCCCGCCGGAACAGCACGACACCGCGGGAACGCTTACATCGGTGTCATGGGCAGTCGAAGACCGGAACGGCAGGCCGCCCTCTCACGACAAGAGCACCCAGGGAGAGACGATCATGGCACCGAAATTCTCGAGCCCGGCACAAATCACCAGCTTCGATGGCGTGGCCCTCGGCAATGCACGCGAGTGGCGGATGCATCCGGACGTGCCGGTCGACGACGACACGCCCTCGCGCCCGCAACAGGTTTTCGCCTACGTGCTGATGGCGATGTCGGGCGCCGTCATCGGCCTGGTCGCTGGCGCGATGCTCTTTTGAGGCAGGGTGCCGGGAGGGACTTGCGCAATGCTCCCCCGAGGGCTTCAATGGCGAAGCCATCGGGGAGCCGACCATGCCGGATGCGGCGCAAGACAAGCTCGAGGTCTTCATCTCGTATTCGCGCAAGGACCTGGGCGCGGCTGAGCGGCTGCGCGACCAGCTGACCGGGCAAGGTTTCGAAGCCTATCTCGACAAGCACGACATCCTGCCCGGCGAGCCGTGGCAGGAGCGGCTCGGCAAGCTGATCGAGACGGCCGATACGGTCGTCTTCCTGCTGTCGCCCGATTCGGCCGCCTCTCCCATCTGCGACTGGGAGGTGAACGAGGCCGAGCGTTTGGGCAAGCGCATCCTGCCGGTCGTGATCCGCGATGTGGACGCCGAGAAGGTGCCGGGCCGCCTGAAACGGCTCAACTACATTTTTATGCGCGACGCCACCGAGGAGGCGAGCAACCTCGGGGCGCTCGGGCGGGCGCTGCTGACCGACATCGGCTGGATCCGCGAGCACACGCGCTTGGGCGAGCTGGCGCTCGACTGGGAGCGGGGCAAGCGCGCCGACGCGCTGTTTTTGCGCGGCGATCCGCTGGCTGCTGCCGAGCTCTGGATCTCCGAGCGCCCGCGCGAAGCCCCCGAGCCGACCGCGCTGCACCGCGATTTCATCCGTGAGAGCCGGGTCGGCGAACAGGCACGCCAGGAGCGCGAGAAGGCTCAGATCACCAAGACTAGGCGTGCCCAGCGGCGGTCCTATGTTGTGCTGACGCTGATGCTCGCCGGCGTCGTGGGTGGTGGCTGGGGGGTCTACGAGTTCTGGAAGAGCGTGATGCTGAACCGCGCGGAGTTCATCGCGAGCCAGG
>JANPDA010000516.1:0-5063 GCA_031431235.1 Hyphomicrobiaceae bacterium | reverse complement strand
ATGAATGGGACGGAACACTACGAGCCGATATCGAACTTGTAGACGTAGCTCACGCTCTGCTCGCTCAGCTGGTCGTGCACGACGATCTCGAACTCGTAGCTGCCGGGCGCCAGGTCGCCGAGATCGAGGTTGTTGGTCACGAACATATCGAAGACAGGCTTCTTTGCCTTGTAGTTGAAGTCGAAGGCATCATCCTGGCGGAGCAGCTCCTTACCGCTCTTGTCGCGCACGATCATGTCCTGCTTGAACCAGCGCTGGTAGCCGGTCTCATCGTGCTTGGTGTGGACGTTGCGCGGCTCGTAGTAGAATTTGAGATTTGCACCCTTGGCGACGGTAGTCGAGGAAGCCTCGGCGCATTGTCCGAAGCCGCCGATGGCCGTGCAGCGGGCAAAATAGCCGATGCCGAGCTTTCCTGCATTCTCGATCGCGATGATTTGCGCCTTCAACTCATCGATCCTCGAGATCTCATCGGCCGCGGCCGGGCAGAGCCAAAGGAGGGAGAGGGCAACAATCGTCGGGAGGCGGGGGAGTCCCATGGGTTCAGCTTTCAGCAGCGTTGGACCAAGAGCGTGTCGCGGCCTGAAATTCAGATGAAGTCGGGCAGATGTCAACCGCATCCCCAATACGGCTTAGCGTAACGCGTTTTCAGCCATTGTCGGGGACATCGGCGAGGGCATGCGCTGCCTTGACGAGGTGGTGCTGGCGAAGCCGCGCAAGTGCCAGTATAAGGCTGCGATTCATCCACTCCCTCAGGGTCGATTGCCATGGCTGGCCATTCGCAATTCAAGAACATCATGCACCGCAAGGGCCGCGTCGATGCGGCCCGCTCGAAGATCTTCTCCAAGCTCGCGCGCGAGATCACGGTCGCGGCCAAGCACGGCCTGCCCGACCCCCTCGCGAATGCGCGGCTGCGTCTGGCCGTGCAGGCAGCGCGCGCCGAGAACATGCCCAAGGATAACATCGAGCGCGCGATCAAGAAGGCGCTCGGCGGCGACGTGGAAGCGCTGGAGGAGATCCGCTACGAGGGCTACGGACCGGGCGGCATCGCGGTCATCGTCGAAGCCATGACCGACAACCGCAACCGCACCGCCAGCGACGTGCGGGCGACGTTTGCGAAGTATGGCGGGAATTTGGGCGAGACGGGCTCGGTCTCCTTCATGTTCCAGAAGCGCGGCGAGATCGAGTACGGCCCCGACGCCGCCACGCCCGAAGCGATGCTCGAAGCTGCCATCGAGACGGGCGCCGAGGACGTCGAATCCGACGAGAGCGGCCACTGGATCTATTGCGATTTTTCTTCCCTCGGCGAGGTGTCGGCCGCGCTCGCGGGCAAGCTCGGCGAGGCGAAGTCCGCCAAGATCGTGTGGAAGCCCAACAACACCATCGCCCTCGACGACGAGCGCGGCGAGAGGCTCCTCAAGATGATCGAGATCCTGGAGGAAGCCGACGACGTGCAGAACGTGTTCGCGAACTTCGAGCTGTCGGAAGAGTTGATGGCAAAGCTCGGGGGGTGAAGCGCTGCCCGCCCGATCCTCGCCACTCCGCAACGATCGTCGCCCCGCCCACCTTCACAGGCGCGGTGATCACACAGCAATGGCCCGGCCACGGAGATGCCTGCGTTGCGTGCCGCGATTGGCGGGGCGAGGCAATCCTGCGTAAGGTCGGCGCCATGGCAACCTCGAGAGGAAACGGGTCATGGCGAAGGGCAAAGGCAAAGGTAGAGTTGCAGTTCTCGGTTCTGGTCTGATCGGGGCAGGCTGGGCGGCCAGGCTCAGCTACGCGGGCTACGAGGTCGGGCTCTATGACACCTCGCCCGCCGTCGAGAAGCGAGCGCGCGAGGTGATCGGCCGTGGCCACGAGGCGCTTTCGAGCCTTGCCGGCAAGCGCACGATGGGCGAGATCGCGTTCACGACCAGGCTCGCCGACGCCCTCGATGGCGCGAGCTTCGTCCAAGAGGCCGCGCCCGAGCGCGAGGACGTGAAGCGCAAGCTCTTCAAGGAGGTGAGCGCGGCGCTCGGCCCCGACATCGTGATCGCGTCCTCCTCGTCCGCCTTTCTGCCGACGGCGCTGCAGCAGGGCATGACGCACCCCGAGCGCATCCTGATCGGGCATCCCTTCAATCCCGTCTATCTGATTCCGCTCTGCGAGATCGTGCCCGGCAAGGCGACCTCGAAGGCGGCCATGAAAAAGGCGAAGACCTTCTACGACGGCGTCGGCATGCATTCGCTGGTGATGGAGAAGGAGATCGACGCCTATATCGCCAACCGCCTGCAGGAGGCGTTGTGGACGGAAGCCCTCCATCTGATCGACAAGGGCATCGCGACCGCCGGCCAGATCGATGACGCGGTCGCCTACGGACCCGGCCTGCGCTGGGCGTTCATGGGCACGTTCCTGACGTTCCATCTCGCTGGCGGGGCGGGCGGCATGCGCCATTTCGTCGAGCATTTCGGGCCGAGCCTGGAACAGCCCAACTGCCACATGAAGGGCCCCAGGATCACCAAGGAATTGATCGAGAAGATCGCCTCCCAGACCGAGGAGAAGGCCGAGGGCATGAGCGTTGCCGAGCTCGAGGTGCTCCGCGACCGCTCCCTCGTCGCCGTGATGAAGGCGATGGAAGGCATCGACTATGGGGCGGGCAAGGCCGTGAAGGCGCTGAAAGAGTCGGGGGGCTGACCGGAAAATTCGTCGTCCCTGATTGGCCCGATCGGCGCTATACGACACAGGCGACAACAGGCGAGAGGATCGCAAAGACAATGAGCAGCAAGCTGGAGGCCAGGATCGAAGCGCTGGAGCGTGAGGTACGGGAGGTGGCGAAGGTCGTGCAAACTCTGGCAGTCCGGCCGGACTGGCGGAGCACATTCGGCATGTCCGCTAACGACCCTGGTTTTGAGGAGATGGTTCGGCTAGGCCGCGAGTACCGAATGCGTCAGCGTCCCAAGTCAAAGCGCAATGCTCGTCGTTGATACCGATCACCTGACGCACATCGACAGCGGCTCCGAGGCTGGTGCCGCACTGAAGCAGTTGCTGGAAGCATCGCATGATGATCCGGCGACAACGATCGTTTCCGTCGAAGAGCAGCTTCGTGGCTGGCTCAGCCAAATCAAGAATGCGAAGTCGGCACACCAATTGATTGAGCCCTATCGACGGCTGCAAGTTCGGGTCCGCTTCTTTGCAGGTTGGCAAGTGCTGCCATTCGACGAGGCGGCTGCAACGCAGCTCGAGCGACTTCGCCTCCTGCGGCTGCGCATCGGCACCATGGACCTCAGGATTGCCAGCATCGCGCTCGCCAACGGGGCGACACTGCTGTCGCGCAACCTCGCGGACTTCCAGCGGGTGCCCGATCTCAGCGTGGAGGATTGGCTGTGATGAATGCGCGCCTGCGCATCTATCTCGCCGGCCCCGAGGTGTTCCATCCCGAGGCGAAGGCGCTCGGCGAGGCCAAGGCGCGGGCCTGCGCGGATGCGGGCTTCGAGGGCGTGTTCCCCCTCGATGCCGCTCACGACCTCGCGGGGCTGCCCAAACCCGAGCAGGCGCGCCGGATCTATCTGGCCGACATTGCGCTCATGGATTCCTGCGACCTCTGCATCGCCAACCTGACGCCGTTCCGCGGCGTGTCGATGGATGCAGGCACCGCCTTCGAGGTCGGCTACATGCGTGCGCAAACGAAGCCCGTGCTCGGCTATACCAATGTCGCCGCACCATATCGCGAGCGCGCGACCGCCTTCCGTGCGCACGGGGCGTCTGGACCCGAAGCCGACCGGTCGGACGTGGCGATCGAGGATTTCGAGCTGGCCGAGAACCTGATGATCGAGGTTGCAATCATCGAGTCTGGTGGCACCCTCATCCGCAGCGTGGTCCGCCCCGGCGAGGAGATGCGCGATTTTTCGGGCTTCCTGCGCGCCCTCGATCAGGCTCGCCTGCTTCTTACCAGCCATAGTTGAAGCTGATCGAGATGCGCTCCTTCCTCGATCGGTTGAACGGCACCTCGTGGCGCAGCCAGCTCTCCCACAGCAACACCATGCCGGCCTTGGGCGCGATGGTGACGAAGCTGCGGTTCCCGGCCCTGGCGCGTGCTCGCCGGGGTGGCGCCGCCATCATCAGGGTGAGCCTGGGGTCCTCCAGTTTCAGCGCGCTCGCGCCCTCGGGCACCTCCACGTAGAATGTGCCCGAGACGACGCTGCGCGGATGGATATGGCCGGAGTGCACGCCGCCGGGCGCGAGGATGTTGATCCAGAGGCTGTCGAGGCTGAGCGCACGTTTTCCCAGATCGAAGTCGAGCGCGCGGGCAAAGGCAGTGACATGGCCGTCGAGATGGCCGACCAGCTCGGCGATGGATGGGTCGCGCCAGGCGAGGTCATCGAGCGAGGCATAGGAGGTAAAGCCCTGGTAGTCGTGGTCGCGGCTCCAGCCCTGCCCGGCCCGATCGTCCTTGGCGATCGAGCGGCAGGAGCGGGCGAGCTCGGCGACGAGTGCCCGAGCGCGTTTGCCCGCAAGGCTCGCGCGATAGAGGCGGGTGACGAAGAGGGTGTCGATCGCGGCCATGGCGCGACTGTGCGCGGGCGGGCTCGTCACGTCAAAGCCCGGCTGCCGTTAACCTTTGCAGGCAGTGCCCGCTTGATCCCTGGCGTGATAGACCGGTCGCCTCGGCAACAATCCTGGGGATTGCGATGGACATGTTCGACTTCGAGCACCGCGGCGAGGCGATGCTGCCGCAACACCATTTCATCGGCCGCCTGACGCGCAGCGCGCTCGCCGCGCTGCTGACGGTCGGCCTCGGGCTCGGCACCGGCACGCTCGGCTACCACCTGCTCGGCCCCATGCCCTGGATCGACGCTTTCCTGAACGCCTCCATGATCCTCGCCGGCATGGGACCGGTCGACGATCTCCACAACGATGCGGCTAAGCTGTTCGCGAGCATCTACGCGCTCTTCTCCGGCATCGTCATCGTGTTCGCCACCACCATCCTGCTTGCCCCGATCGTCCACCGGTTCCTGCATAGGTTCCATGTGGGGGATGATTAGAATCGAGCGTGCCGTCGGTATCGTGCGATTGGATCGAGCCACTAT
>JANPDA010000515.1:0-4687 GCA_031431235.1 Hyphomicrobiaceae bacterium | reverse complement strand
ATCACGCATCAGCACACGCACGATGGCCAAGTTGCCGCACTCTACAGCTGTCCTTCTAGCGAAATCGAAGTACAAAATCGGTGCAAACTGCCACCTAAGAAATTGATATGATTGCAACTTTTTCTGTATTGGAAGGCTGTTGCTCTACCATTGAGCTACACCCGCTAGGGCAGGGGACAGGGGACAGGGAATAGGGGACAGGTTACAGGGAAAAAGCAATACCAAGCATTCGTCCCTGTAACCTGTCCCCTGTAACCTATACCCTGAATTGGTGGAAGGGGCTGGATTCGAACCAGCGTAGGCTTAGCCAGCGGATTTACAGTCCGCCCCCTTTAGCCGCTCGGGCACCCTTCCAGATCAAGCCAGAGGCGCCGAACGAAGCCCCTTGCACCGACGCATGGGACCCTGCTCCGGCTGCAGGCAGCTTGAGCGAACGGCGCCGCGTTTATTCGTCCTTGACCGCGGCCTTGTCAATGCCAATCCGACAGGCACGGAGCGCTCGAGCTCTGGGCGAAGATGGCGTGACGATCGGCCTTGCCTCGGCTATAGACCCGGCGCCAGCCCGTGCGCGAGCTGCCAGACGGAGCCCTTCGCATGTCCAGCAGCCCGAAGCCCACCGAGGACGATGTCGCACGGATCGTCCGGGCACTCGAGCGACTGGCGCCGCCCCCGCTCGAGCGGCCGGCGCTCGGGGAGGCCGAGGCCTTCGTCTGGCAGGCCCATCCGGAAGCATTCCTGCCGGTCGATCGGATCAACCGGGTGCCGCTCCTCCTGCTGAAAGGCCTCGACCACACGCTCGCGGAGCTGGTCGGCAACACCCTGCGGTTTGCCAACGGCCTGCCCGCCAACAATGCCCTGCTGTGGGGCGCGCGCGGCATGGGCAAGAGCTCGGCGGTGAAAGCCGTGCATGCCGAGGTGCGCGGCCAGCTGCACGCCGAGGGGCTGCCCACGCCCGACCTGAAGCTCATCGAGATCCATCGCGAGGAGATTGCCTCGCTGCCGCGCTGCCTGCAGATCCTGAAAGCCGACACCAACCGCTTCATCGTGTTCTGCGACGACCTCTCGTTCGAGCCCGACGACACCTCCTACAAATCGCTGAAGGCAGCGCTCGAAGGCGGCATCGAGGGACGGCCCAAGAACGTGATCTTCTACGCGACCTCCAACCGGCGCCATCTGATGCCACGCGACATGATGGAGAACGAGCGCTCGACCGCCATCAACCCGTCTGAGGCGGTCGAGGAGAAGGTATCGCTGTCGGACCGCTTCGGACTCTGGCTCGGCTTCCATCATTGCGGCCAGCCGGCCTATCTGGAGATGGTGCGCGGCTATGCGGCGCATTTCGGGCTGAAAATCGCGGGGCCCGAGCTCGAGCGCGGCGCGCTCGAATGGTCGGTCACGCGCGGCGCCCGCTCGGGACGCGTCGCCTGGCAGTACATCCAGGACCTGGCAGGACGCCTCGGGCAAACGCTCGAGATCGAGTAGCAGTCTTCACCCCACCACCTTGATCACCTTCGCCTTCGCCGCCCGCTGCAAGTCCTTGGGTGCGGTCGGGAACACGGCGTTGGGCGAGCCGGCCGCTGCCCAGATGCGGTCGTATTGCAACAGGTCCTCGTCGATGAAGGTCTGCAGCGGTGTATCGTGGCCGAGCGGGGGAATGCCGCCGATGGCAAAGCCTGTCAGGTCGCGCACGAGCTGGCCGTCGGGGCGATCGAGCGTCTCGCCGATCACGGCCGCGACCCCCTTCTGATCGACCCGGTTGGCCCCAGACACCAGCAGCAGATAGGGCGTGCCAGTCCGCTTGCCCTTGAAGACGAGCGATTTGACGATCTGGCCGACCGCGCAGCCGCAGGCAGCAGCGGCTTCCTCGGCCGTGCGGGTGCTCTCGGAAAACTCCTTCAACTCCACGTCGAGCCCCAGAGCCTTTGCCGCCTTCACGAATCGGCCCGGCCCGTCCTTCCTCTCGCTCAACTCCATCCTCCCTCGGGCACATCGGCCCTGTTGCGCGGCGCACAGGCAGCCGCTATCCCCACGTGGATCATAGGCGTCAAGAAAAACAGACTATGCCGATGAAACCCACACCTGTCATCCCGGAGGTCGGGCAATCGCAGCATGGCCTGCCGAGGCCAGCGCTTGGCCGGGAAGACGGGTGATGGGAGCGAGTTGCAGGTCAGTATCGATACGATGGTCGACCCCTTCCGCCCGCCGACAAACAAGAGCCCAGCCATGCAGATCGACGAGAAGACCGTCCGCCACATCGCGCGGCTCGCACGCCTGAAGATCACCGACGCCGAGGCCAAGAGCCTGGAAGGCGAGCTGACCTCGCTGCTCAAATGGGTCGAGCAGTTGAACGAGGTCGACACGGAGGGCGTCGAGCCGATGAGCCGCGTCGTCGCCATGAAGATGAAGCGCCGCGAGGACAAGGTGACCGACGGCGAGATCGCCGCGGACGTCGTCGCGAACGCGCCGATGGTGGAGGACAACTATTTCGTGGTGCCCAAGGTCGTGGAATAGATGCCAGGTGGCGGGAGTTGCCCAGCGGTGATCGCGGCCGCATGGCCGACTGGCGGAGCGGCGTGAAACCGGCTATGCAACCGGCATCATAAATCCTCGGCCGCCATCGCCCGCGTCCCCTTGCGTGGAGACCGGTTGCGCTGCCACTGCTCGAAAAGCGCGCCCCATCATGACATTTCCCTCGACCCATCCCGCGTTCGCGCGTGCGCTCGCCGCGCGCGACTACACCGTGCCGACCGCCGTTCAACTCGCCGTGCTCGCGCCCGACGCCGGGCAACGCGATCTGCTGGTGTCGGCGCAGACGGGCTCTGGCAAGACCGTCGCCTTTGGGCTCGCGATCGCCGCAACCCTGCTTGGCGAAGCGGAGCTCTTCGAGCGCGCGGCGACACCGCTGGCCCTCATCATTGCGCCCACGCGCGAGCTTGCCATGCAGGTCCAGCGCGAGCTCGCTTGGCTCTATGCCGAGACGGGCGCCGCGGTCATCACCTGCGTCGGCGGCATGGATGTCCGCGCCGAAGCCCGCCAGCTCGGCATTGGCGCCCATATCGTGATCGGCACGCCCGGCCGCCTGCGCGACCATCTGGAGCGCCGCCGGCTCGACCTCGGCAAGCTCAAGTCGATCGTGCTCGACGAGGCCGACGAGATGCTCGACCTCGGCTTCCGTGAGGATCTGGAGTTCATCCTCGAGGCTACGCCCGCAAGCCGCCAGACGCTCCTCTTCTCCGCGACCATGCCGCGCGAGATCGAGACGCTGGCGAAGCGCTACCAGCGCGACGCCGTACGGATCGAGACGATCAGGCGCGACGAGCAGCACGCCGACATCGAGTACCGGGCCGTTCGCGTCGCTCCCAACGACGTCGAGCACGCCGTCGTCAACGTGCTGCGCTTCCACGAGATGCGGGCGACGCTGGTGTTCTGCGCCACGCGCGAGGCGGTGAAGCGGATGCACGCGCGCCTCGCGGAGCGCGGGTTCTCGGCGGTCGCCCTCTCGGGCGAGTTGGCCCAACACGAGCGGACGCAGGCGCTGCAGGCGCTGCGGGTCGGTCGCGCCCGCCTTCTGGTTGCCACCCGCGGGGCGGCGCGCGGGCTCGATCTACCGGACTTGGGCCTCGTCATCCATGCCGATCTGCCGCACGATCGCGAATCGCTGCTGCACCGCTCAGGGCGTACCGGCCGCGCCGGCCGGAAGGGGCTGTGCACCCTGATCGTGCCCTACAACAAGCGGCGCAAGGTCGAAGGGCTGCTTGCGGCGGCACGGATCAAGGCAACCTGGGGCGCTGCCCCGACAGCCGACGAGATCAGGGCGCGCGATCAGGAGCGGCTGCTCGAGGATGCGATCTTCACGGACGCGCCGACCGAGGAGGAAGTTGCGCTCGCCCGCAAGTTGACGACAGCCAAGGCCGCCGACGAGATCGCTCTCGCACTGGTCCGGATCCATCGCACACGCCTGCCCGCGCCCGAGGATCTGGCCGAGGATTCGGGTCCGCCACGGCGCGACGACCCTCCGCTGACGCAACGCGTTCGGGCCGAGCGACCGGCCGAGCGTGGGCGCTCGCAGGTCGGGCCCATGGGCGAGACCAAGGGCCAACCAATCGAGAGCGGGGCCCGCCCGGCGCGTCCGCCCCGCGAGGACAACCGCGACAAGGTCTGGTTCCGCCTCAACATCGGGCGCGAGCGCAACGCCGATCCACGCTGGCTGCTGCCGCTGATCTGCAAGGCCGGCAACATCTCCAAGGCCGAGATCGGCGCAATCAAGATCTATGACCGCGATACGCGCTTCCAGGTGATCGCCGAGATCGCCGATCAATTCGCCGAGACGGTGCGCACCAACAAGAACAAGGAAGGCCAGATCTCGCGGGTTGGCGCCAATGTGCCGGTCGAGGCGGTGGAGGTCGGCGCAGCGGCGGGCCCCGCGCAGCCCTCAGAGGCGCCGCCGCGCGTGCGTACGAAGCAGCCCTGGCGCGACCGGGCCAAGCCGAAAGCAGATGGCCGCCCGCATCCGAGCCCCGATCCCCGGGCTAGCCGGCATGGCGGCCCAGCCGCCGCGAGCCCATCGCCCGAGAAACCCCACAAGAAACAGCACCGCTCGACCGCCCCGGGGCAAGGCTGAGGTCGGCACGCTGGTCGCGCTCAAGTCGCGCCGCAAGGAGGTGCTGGAGCCGCTGATCACCAAGCA
>JANPDA010000514.1:0-2067 GCA_031431235.1 Hyphomicrobiaceae bacterium | reverse complement strand
GCTGGCGGCACTCCTGCAGGTTCAACCCATCGACCGCGATCTGTGGATCATTGAAGCTGGAAGGTTGCGCATTCATCAGTGGGATGGGGATTGAGGGAGCACGCCTCGGATCGCCGGGCCACAAGCCGAGCGATCTGAGCGATCGGGACTCGAATGTGAAATTCGCTCCACTAGCCTCCCCACGATTCGACCTACCCTTGGAGCCGCCCATGAGCAGCGACATCGTGATCGCACCCTCGATCCTCTCCGCCGATTTCGCGCGGCTGGGCGAGGAGGTGCGCGCAATCGACGAAGCAGGTTGCGACTGGGTGCATGTGGACGTGATGGATGGGCATTTCGTGCCCAACATCACGATCGGGCCGCTGGTGGTCGCCGCGATCCGGCCGGTGACGAAAAAGCCGCTCGACGTGCATCTGATGATCGCGCCGGCCGATCCCTACATCGAGGCCTTTGCCAAGGCAGGCGCCGACCTCATTACCATCCACGCCGAGGCAGGGGCCCATCTCGACCGCTCGCTCGCCCTCATCAGATCGCTCGGGAAAATGGCGGGCGTCGCGCTCAATCCCGGCACGCCGGAGACGGCGATTGCCTATGTGCTCGACAAGGTCGACCTGGTGCTCGTGATGACCGTCAATCCGGGCTTCGGGGGCCAGGCCTTCATCCCCGACATGTGCGGGAAGATACGCCGCATTCGCGGCATGATCGGCAGCCGGGCGATCCGCATCGAGGTCGACGGCGGGATCGTGCCCGGTACGGCGCGCCAGGTCGCGGCTGCCGGCGCCGACACGTTGGTTGCCGGCAATGGCGTCTTCAAGGGCGGACCCTATGCCGACAACATCGCGGCGATCCGTTCAGCGGCGGTGAAAGCCCGTTCCGGCTGAAGGAGCGCACTCTGGCGCGCTACTCCAGCGTCAGCTCGCCTTGCGTTTCCCGCACCACCTTGCCGTCGCGCACCAGCCCAACCTTGCCACGATAGATGCCGACCGCCCACGGGCCCCCTGTCCGCTTCTTGCCGGCGATCGCCACATAGTGGGCCTTGTTGCGGTCGAGAGCATCACTGTCGTAGGCAACGCTGTAGCCGTCGGGCCCCGAGACCTCGAAGCGCAACCGGTCGCCCTTGTGCATATTGATGAGGCGAGCGAAGAACACGAGCGCGAGGGAAGCCCGCGTCGGCACGTCGATCTTCGAGCGGCCCTGCTCGAGGGCGTCGGAGGAGACCTGGCCGTTGGCAAAGCCCGTCTCGATGATCTCGGTCCTCGGCACGCCGAGCGCCCGCAGCGCCGCCTGCGACCAGAGCCCATGCTCGGCTGTAATGGCGGCTGGATCGGTGAGGCAGGCCCCCGTTGCAGGCTCGCCGGTGAACGGGTCGACCGGTTTGCCAGCGACGCGGATCTCGAAATGCACATGGGGGAACTGAGTGAGGCCCGATAGCCCGACCTCGCCGAGCACCTCGCCCACCTTGATCTCCTGGCCGGTCTTCACCCGGATGCTGCCGCGTTTCATATGGCAATACTGGGTTTCGATCCCGCCCTCATGGGTCAGCACGACGCCGTTGCCACATTCCTTGTTGGCGACGGCGGCGCGATCGGCCTCGCTGGCAACCAGCCGCTCCTCGACGCCATCCCGCATGCCCCTGACCTTGCCGGCAGCCGCGGCGATCACCTCGACGCCCTTGCCGGCAGCCTCGATCGACAGGACACGGATATCGACGCCCTTGTGCCCGTCATAGGTCGCGCCGCCGCAGGTGAAATCCTTGGCGTCCGGGCCCGGATCCACATCGACATAGTTCTGCACGTGGCAGCTCTCGACCAGGTCGCACTCGATCGGTAGCTCCAGCTCGATGGCAGTAGCCGGGCTCGCGCTCGCCCAAACGGCAAGACCGAGGAAAGCTGGAATGATGATCCGTGAGCGTGTCATGACGTTTTCCTAGCACCTGTTCGCGGCCAGCGTTTGGTGGGCTGAGCCCATAGCACGATCTCAGGCTTGCCGCCCGGCGCGCCAGACGTTAGCACTGGCGCATTCCCCCGATCGACCTTCCTCCAGCCCCAGAGCGCTCCCATGGCCTCC
>JANPDA010000513.1:0-14175 GCA_031431235.1 Hyphomicrobiaceae bacterium | reverse complement strand
AGCTGCCGTGCTTGGGCGTGGCAGTCCGAGCGCTGCCATGCCTTCGGCGAGGGGGGATGGAACAAATGGCACTGGGCATTGTAACATGCAGCGGTGCAAACCGACATGAGCAACCACCATCTTTACATGAGTGGACCAGTGTTTGTACAGTTATTGTCGTTACGATGCAACGGGAAAGCTGATTTTTCTCAATGTAAGAAAAAATTATAGTATTTATTCCCGAATGGAATAAATAATCACTGAGATTGTTGAAGTCGTACCTTTCGAGGGCTGGTCGCAACGGGAGCAAGCATGGCCGATCCCGAGTTGGGCGATTCCGACCGGAAAACGGCTATTGATTGCCTCTCAATCCGGGTCGGGGGCCTGCCGGCGCAACCGCGACAGCCGGTCGATCGCGCCCTGCAGGATGTAGGCCGCCGCCAGCTTGTCGATCACTTGCGCACGGCGCCGGCGCGAGGTGTCGGCGTCGATCAGCGCCCGCTCGGCGGCCTGTGTCGACATCCGCTCGTCCCAGAAGGCGATGGGGAGCGCGGTGAGTGCAGCGAGGTTGCGCACGAATGCCCGGGTCGATTGGGCGCGGGGGCCCTCGCTGCCGTCCATGTTGAGCGGCAAGCCGACGATCAGGGCCGCCACCTGGTTGTCGGCAGCGATCGCCAGCAGCTCTTCGACATCGGCGCGAAACTTCGTGCGCCAGATGGTGTCGAGCGCACTCGCAATGGTGAGCGTCGGATCGGCGATGGCGATCCCGATGGTCTTGGTGCCGACATCGAGCCCGAGCAGCACCGCGCCAGCGGGAAGGGTAGCCGCTAGGACTTCGAGTGGGAGGGTGGGGTCGGTGGGCATGGTCCTCAGTAGCGGCCACGCCAGCACCTCCACAAGGCCCCTCCCAATCCCGCCTCCGCCCGTCCTATACTGGCGTCGCTCTCCAACCCCACCCCAACCCGAGGCGTTCCATGAAAATCACCTGGCTCGGTCACTCCGCTTTCCGTATCGAGACCGGCAAGGCCGTCGTGCTGGTCGATCCGTTCCTGTCGGGAAACCCGACATTCGAAAAGGCGGGGCTCAAAGTCGATGCCGCTACCCAGGGCGCGACCCATGTGGCGATCACCCATGGCCATGGCGACCACATCGGGGATGCGGTGGCGATCTGCAGGCGGACCGACGCCATGCTGGTCTCGTGCTACGAGATCTGCAGCTATCTCGGCGCCAAGGGCGTCGAGAGGACCAATCCCGGCAATCCGGGTGGTGAAGTCGATTGCGGCGAGGTCAGGATTGCCTTCACGCCCGCCTGGCACTCCTCGTCCATGGACGGAAGCGATGGCTCCAACACCTATCTGGGCAATCCCTGCGGCCTCGTCATCACCTCCAAGGCCGAGCCCGCGCATGTGGTCTACGCCATGGGCGATACCGGGATGTCGGCCGAGATGGCGCTGACGGCGGAGTTCTATCGGCCCACGATCGGCTTCGTGCCGATCGGCGATCGCTTCACCATGGGCGCGCGGCAAGCGGCCTTTGCCTGCAAGAAGTTCTTCGCCTTCAAGACCATCTTCCCGTGTCATTACGGCACCTTCGGCGTGCTCGACCAGACCGCCGGCCGGTTCGTCGCCGAGATGGCGGGGCACGAGGTCATGGTGCCCAAGGCGGGAGACGCGGTCACCCTGTAAGCAGATCGCTCCGCTCCACCACGCCCGTCATCCCGGCCGGCCGGCAGGCCGATCCGGGATCTTTGCCGGCAGGGCAGGTGGCCAAGGTCCCGGGTCGCTCTCACGTGCGCCCGGGATGCCGGGTGGAAAGGGATTTGGATAGTGATGGTGGCCGTCCGAGCGGGGGCCGGTCACCATCCACCCTTGTCGGGAGCCGGGAACTGGCGCAAAAGCGCTGGCGCGACAACAACCTTCTGGAACGGGAGCCGCGAGCATGAAGCTCATCCGCTATGGTGTGATCGGGGAGGAGCGGCCAGGGCTGCTCGACGCGGCCGGCCTCATTCGCGATCTCTCCGATGAGGTGGCCGACATAGACGGCCGGACGCTCTCCCCCGCAGAGTTGCAGCGGTTGCGTGCGATCGACACGACCAAGCTCCCGATGGTGCGCCAGCCGGTGCGTCTCGGGGCGCCGGTCGCGCGGCCCGGCAAGCTCGTCTGCATCGGTCTCAACTATGCCGATCACGCGGCTGAAGCGGGCCTCGAGGTGCCGAGCGAGCCCGTCGTCTTCATGAAGGCGACGACCTCGATCTCGGGCCCAAACGATGCGATCGAGATCCCGAGGGGGGCCGAGAAGACCGATTGGGAGGTCGAGCTCGGCGTCGTCATCGGTACGCGTGCGAAGTACGTCGAGGAAGCCCATGCGCTCGACCATGTGGCCGGCTATCTGGCCGTCAACGACGTCTCGGAGCGTGCCTACCAGAGCGAGCGGCAAGGCCAGTGGACGAAGGGCAAGAGCCACGACACGTTCGCCCCGCTCGGGCCCTGGCTCGTCACTGCCGACGAGATTGCCGATCCCCAAGCACTGAAACTCTGGTGCGAGATCGACGGCAAGCGCTTCCAGAACGGCTCGACCACGACCATGGTCTATGGCGTGAGGCACCTCGTCGCCTATGTCAGCCAGTTCATGACGCTCGAGCCCGGCGACATCATCGCAACGGGCACGCCGCCCGGCGTCGGCCTCGGCCAGAAGCCGCCGCTGTACTTGCGGGCCGGCCAGCGTGTGCGCCTCGGGGTCGAGGGCCTCGGCGAGCAGGACTGCAAGACGGTCGCGGCGTGACTTGGGGTCAGACCCCTTTGCCCTGAGGCTATGCGTACCCATGATGCGACCGGACAAAGGGGTCTGACCCCATGACCACCGACCCCCAATGCATCATCATCGGCGCCGGCCATGCGGCTGACGAGGCGGTGATGAGTCTCAGGCGGGAAGGCTGGACCGGCAGCATCACGCTCGTCGGCGAGGAGCCGCATCTGCCCTACAACCGGCCGCCGCTGTCGAAGACGTTCCTCGCGGAAGGCCAGGCGCCCGAGCACCTGTTCTTCCGCGAGCCTGGAGTCTACCGGCGAGCGGATGTGACCCTCGAGCTCGGGCGCCGCGCGATCGCGATCGACCGTGCTACCCGACACGTGCGGCTCGACGATGGTCGCAGCCTGCCGTTCGCCAAGCTGCTGATCGCGACGGGGGCACGCCCGCGCATGATCGAGCTGGCAGGTGCCTCGCCCGGCGACATGCTGCCGGTCAGGACCATCGACGATATCCTGGCGATCCGGCCGTTTGCCCGGCCGGGTGGCCGCATCGTGCTGATCGGCGCCGGCTATATCGGCCTCGAGACGGCGGCGATGCTCAAGAAGATCGGCGCGTCCGTCACGGTCCTCGAAGCGATGCCGCGTGTGCTCGCGAGGGTGACCGCACCGGCCGTCTCCTCCTTCTTCGAGCGGGTGCATCTAGAGGAGGGCGTCGGGATCGTCACCGGCGCTGCCATTGCCGGGCTCGAGCAGCAGGGCGGCGCGAAGGCGATCCGCCTCGTCGACGGCCGCTCGTTCCCCGCCGACCTCGTCATCGTCGGCATCGGCGTCCTCCCCAACAGCGAGATCGCCGAGGCAGCCGGTCTTGCCATCGATCGCGGCATCCTGGTCGACGAGGCGTGTCGCACCTCCGACCCCGACATCCTTGCGGCGGGCGACTGCACGCGTTTTACGAGCCCGCACTATCGCGCCTCGGTCAGGCTGGAATCCGTGCAGAACGCCAAGGATCAGGCGAGGACGGCGGCTGCGGCTATCTGCGGCAAGCCCGCGCGCTATGACGCGCTCCCCTGGTTCTGGTCGGACCAGTACGACGTGAAGCTGCAGATCGCGGGCCTGTCGGAGGGCTATGACGCGATCGTGTTGCGTGGCGACACCACCACTGGCCGCAGCTTTGCCGCCTTCTACCTGAAAGCCGGCGAGGTGATCGCGGTCGATGCCGTCAACCGCCCGAAGGAGTTCATGGTCGGCAAGAAGCTGATCGCGGCACGCGCCCATGTCGATGCGGCTCGTCTCGCAGACGAGGCGGTCCCCGTCGCCGACCTCGCCCGCTGACCAGCCGCACGATCTTCAGCGCCGGCTGCTGCTTCGCGACGAGGCTCGGAGCTGGCTCTTCTCGCGGCGATGCTTGCGGCTCTTGGTGCTGCCCCGCTCGCCGGAGCGGGCTTCCTGCCCATAGCCTCCGCCACAGGCGCCCGCGACCCGGCGGATCATAGTGTCGGGGATCGCGGGCGCTAACCGATAGTCCTTGCAGAGCGCACCGATGCGGCCCGGATCGGACGCCGCGCCGGGCAGGCAATAGAGACCGGTGCCGTCCGCTGTCGGTGTGAAGCGCAGGCCTTCAGGCGTTGCATCGGCCGGCAGCGCCGTGGCTGGCCGCTTCGGCAGCCGCTCGCCGAGATAGTTGAGCGCGTGGATCCGCTTGGTGCTCTCCTCGGGGGAGAGACGCTTGGTGCGGGCCTGCATGTCGGTGACAGGTATGGCCTCGATCGCCCGGAGCCGCGGTTTCTCCCCCGGCATCGCCAGCAGATGGATACGGAAGACGAGGCCGAAATCACGGCACAGCCCCTTGTTGCCCATATCGGACATGCCCTGGTGCAGGAAGTTGCCGAGGCCGTAGAGGATGACCTTGTCGCCGATCCGCTCGGCGGCCCGGATCACGTGGGGGTGGTGGCCGATGACGAGGTCGATGCCGCGCCCGATCACGGCCTGCTCGCGCCATTCCAAGATCTGCTTGTCGTCGGTCGCGACCTCACCGTTCGCACCGTGGTGGATCGCGAGGATCCGATAGCGGGCGTCGGCCTTGGCGAGCCGGTCGACCACCTCGTTGAAATCATATTGGTAAGCGCTCTGGCCGGGCTTGCCGGGACCGGCCTGGAATGCGGTGTTGCCGAGGGTGACGATCCCGGTCGCCGCGAAAGCCAGCGGCACGCCCTTCACCTGGAACGCCTGCGGCCGGGTCGCCTCCTCGTGGTCGAGCCCGAGGCCCGAATAGGCGAGCAATCCGTCCACCTTCAGCCGTTGCATGTTGGCGAGGGTCTCCCTGAGGCCCGCCTCGCCGAAGTCCATGGCATGATTGTTGGCGAGCCCGGCCACGTTGAAGCCGATGCGGACGAACTGCCGGATGCCATTGGGATGCGAGCGAAAATAGTAGGATGTGCTCTCGCCCTTGCTCGCGTGGTCGAGGTCGTTGCGATCGGTGACGACCGTCTCGACGTTCATGATGTTGACGTCACCGGTGATCTCGGCAGCGATCCCCGAGGTCGCCTCCTCCCAGGTGAGGAAGCCGTGCTTGCGAACGCCATCGGCCTCGACCCGCTGCAGGCTCGAGTTGAAGCCCGCATCGCCGACAGCGAGTATGGTGATGATCTGGGGGGGCAGGACGGTGGCCACTTCCGGCACGGGCGGCACCGGGATGCGGCCGGGCGGCGGAAACGGGCCGTCGCGGCGCGTGACGTCGACGGTCGGGGTGGCCGGAGCCGGCTTGGGAGCAACCGGCTCGATCGGCTTTGTGGCAGGGGTTGGTGCCGGGGTCGGAGTCGGCTCGACCACGAAGGCGAGCCGCATTCCTGCCGCATCGGCATCGGCCGCCAGTGCGCTCGCAAGCGTCACCAACACCGCCGTTGCGAGCACGAGCCAGGAGGCGCGCATCGAGTTCCCTCACGGTTCCTGCCGCCAGACCGGCCGTCTCAAACCACGCGGGTCCGGACTTGTCCGACACCCTCGACCTCGCCCTCCAGCAGATCGCCGCGCACGACCGGCCCGACCCCCGATGGCGTGCCCGTCATGATCAGGTCGCCCGGCGCCAGCACGAACAGTCGCGACAGGGTGGCGATCATCTCGGGCACTTTCCAGATCAGTTGGGCGAGGTCTCCCTCCTGGCGCGGCATGCCGTTCACCCGCAACCGGATGGCCCCTTTCCCCGGGTGGCCGATCCGACTCGCCAGCACGATATCACCCATGGGTGCGGAGTGCTCGAAGGCCTTGGCGGTTTCCCACGGCCGGCTCGCTTTCTTGGCCTCGTCCTGCAGATCACGGCGGGTCATGTCGAGGCCGACCGCATAGCCTACAACATGGTCGAGGGCCATGTTGACCGCGATGTCGCGCCCGCCCAGGCCGATCGCAACCACCAGCTCGATCTCGTGATGGACGTTGGTGCTGGCCGGGGGATAGGCGAAGTCGCCACCAGAGAGCACCAGATTGTCCGGATTCTTCTGGAAGAAGAACGGCGCCTCGCGGCTGGGATCGCCCCCCATCTCGATGGCATGGGCCGCATAATTGCGGCCGACGCAGTAGATGCGGTGTACGGGCAAGCGGCGCTCCTCGCCCGCGACCGGCACGGCGACGACCGGCGGCGGGTCGAGCAAAAAACCCTGCGTGGCGGACGGTGGAATGCGGGTCATGCGGATCTGCCTCTTGCGCGAAAGGACAAGCTCGTCTCCTACTCGCCGCGAATACTGGACCAGTGGACGCGCTCGCGCAAAGGGAGGAATGGCAATGGCCAAGAACGGCAAGCCGAACGGCGGCAAGACGACGAAGGCAGGCGCGGCGATGCCGCTGCGCGCGCGCGTCGAGGGTGGCGGCACGCCGCTGATGAAGGACTGGGGCATGAAGTCGGAAGCCGGCACGCTGAAGGACGTGCTGCTCGGGCCGGCCGAGGGTTTCCGCTGGATGGGCGAGGAGAATGCAGCCTGGTCGGCGCTGGTGCGCGACACCATGCGCAAGGGCTACGAGTTCGACAAGCAGGTCGCCATGCGCCAGCACCGGGAGATGGTGGAGGCCTATCATGAGGCCGGCGTCACCACCCACTTCCTGCTGCTCGACGAGTACAATCCCTATCAGGTCTACGCACGCGACAGCTCGTTCATGTCGCCCTATGGCGCCGTCATCTGCCAGATGGCCAATCCGCGCCGGCGCGGCGAGTACGCGGCCTGCATCCGCTTCTATCTGGAGCAGGGCATCCCGATCTACGACATGGTCTCGTCGGGCAATTTCGAGGGCGGCGATTTCAACATGATCGGCCACAAGGCGGCCCTCCTCGCCTACACCGATCACCGCTCCGAGCATGTGGCGGCCAAGCAGGTCGCGGGCTGGTTCGAAGCCGAGGGCTGGGAGCTCAAATGGGCCCCGATCGACCAGTTCTATGTCCACATCGACCTGATGGTGTGCATGCTGAACGAGCATTGCGCTGCCGTCTGCCTCGACACCACCGAGGACGACGTGGTCGACTGGCTGAGAAAGCGGAAAATCGAGATCATCCCGGCGACCTTCAGGGAGACGATGGCGTTGGGCTGCAATGTCGTTGCGCTGGGCAAGGACCGCATCCTGTCGACCAAGGGCGCCAAAGACCTCAACAAGAAGATGAAGGCCGCCGGCTTCACCGTCTACGACCCCGACATGACCATGTTCACCTGGGCGGGCGGTGGCGTCCACTGCATGGCGCAGCCGTTGCGGCGGGAGTAGGCGCAGGGCGGGCTGGGCGCCTGAGCGGCGAGTGGCCCGCCGCTGCCGCAGCGGCCAGCGCCGGCATCTCCACGCGATGGACAGGGTCGGCGATCGCGGCCGTCGCCGAGGTCCGGTTCGACGGCTGGGGCGGCGTCGTGCAGGAGGCGATGGACAAGTACGCGTTCCAGCCCTTCACCGCCAAGACCGGGACCAAGGTCGTCCAGGGCACCTTCGGCGACGAGAACGAGGTGATCACCAAGATCAAGGCTCGAGCACAAGAGCCGGTCGGACCGGCTGACCCGCGTCCAACTGCTGCGCTATGCGCTCGAGGTCTGGGAGCGGGAGGGTTGGCCCAATCCGCTACCTCCCCTCGTCTCCATCGTGCTCTATCACGGCGCAAAGCCCTGGAGGCAAGGTCGTCAACACCGCCTATCTGGGTGGCACCGCGGCCTATCTGATCGAGACGTCCGGAATCCGCTTGCAGGCGATCACCCTGATCGACGGGCGGGTGCTGCGGGAAGGCGACGCGGTGGAGATCGCAGTAGCGCCCGCGGACTGCACGCTGCTCGATGCGGCCGGCAAACGGGTTGGTGCCGCGCCGGGTTGACAGATTGGCCTGCTGGCCGATCAGCCGAAGATCATGGTGAAGCCGTTCAGGGTCATGACTGCCCCGACAACTCCGAGGGTGCCGCTCATCCAGACGAGCGGGCGGCTGCCCGACACGATGCTGATCGAGGCGAGCACGATGGCGATCTGCAGCAGTGCCTGTGCCCAATCGAAGTAGGGATCCTGGCGCAACGCCCAATCGCGTTGCTCTTCCAGCGCCTTGCCTTTGACGAACAGCTCGTCGAGGCCTTCCTTGCGGTCGGGATCGGACGTCAGCTTGGCGGTTGTGGCTCGATACTCGGCAACCTTTGCCGCGATCATTTTGCGCGCTTCGACCGACAAGGCCGGGTCCGTGGCAAGTCGCAGCTCCAGCTGATCGGCCGCGAGGCTGATGTCGTTGCGGCGGACATTCTTGGCCTGGAAAAATGCCCAGGTGTTGACGGCATCGAGATTTGCGCGCGCTGCGTTCTTGCTGGCATTGTCGCCTCCCATGGCGCAAACGGCCAGCGCGACGGCAAGCAGGCCGATGTAGATGCTGATCCAGCGAGCGCGCGGCGAGCTCTCGATGCTATCGAGCGGATCGATCGACAAGGGGACAGTCTCCTCTGCCACACCAGTCCCAGCCGGCGGGCCAATTCAACCAGCCCACCTCGTCCACGCAAGGCATCGCTGGACGAGCGGGTGGCCCGCGGGCAGCGCCTCAGGACTGGAGTTTCTTCTCATCCGCCGTTGCCGCTGCCGCTTGCTTCTTCTCCACGAACGACACGCACCAGATGGAGAACTCGTAGAGCAGCAGCGTCGGCAGCGCGAGGCTGATCTGGCTGATCGGATCAGGCGGCGTCAGCACGGCAGCGACGACGAAAACGGCGAGGATGGCATAGCGGCGCTTCTCGCGCAGCATCTTGGCATCGACGATGCCGATACGCGCCAGCAGCGTGAGGATCACCGGCAGCTGGAAGCAGATCCCGAACGCCAGAATGAGCGCCATGATGAGGCCGAGATACTCGGAAACGCGTGCCTGCAATTGGATATGCACGTCGCCATCGAGCTGCTGCATCGAGAGAAAGAAGCGCATCGCCAGCGGCAACATGACGAAATAGACGCAAGCCGCGCCGAGTATGAACAACAGCGGTGTCGCGATCAAATACGGGATGAATGCGCCGCGCTCATGCTTGTAGAGACCAGGCGCGACGAACATGTAGATCTGTGACGCGATCACGGGGAATGCGAGGAAAACGGCGCCGAAGAGTGCCAGCTTCAACTGCGTGAAGAAAAATTCCTGCGGCGCCGTGTAGATCATCTCGATCGGCTGGTCGAAGCCGGCCGCGAGCTGATAGGGCCACAACAGGATGTTGTAGATGGGCTGGGCGAAGGCATAGCAGATCACGAAGCCCACGAAGATCGCGACCATCGCCCACAACAGGCGCTGACGCAGCTCGATCAGGTGCTGGATCAGCGGCGCCTTGGAGGCCTCGACCTCGTCGTGCACGTCCTTGCTGACGTCGGTCACGCTGCTAGCCCCCGCTCTCATCGCCAACCGCTTTCTTCCAGGCGTCTGCAGCCCGCTCGGCGACCGATCGTTTGGTCGGGCTCTGCACCCCAGCGTCGCTAGCAGCTGCCGCGGCAGGCGGCGCATCTGCGCCGGAATCATTGGCTGCCGGCATCGTCGGCTCCTTCACGGCGCCTGGCTCGCCAGCCGGCATCTTCGCTTCGGCCGCGGGCTTGGCCTGGTCGATCGCCTTGGGGATGTCCTTCAATTGTGAGAAGGTTTCGCTCACCGATTTTTCGACCGCCGTCATCGGGTTGAGCTTCTTGATATCGCTCACGGTTTTCTGCAGATCGGCCATATCGGCCTCGCGCATAGCCTGATCGAACTGGCCACGGAACTCGCCCGCCATCTTGCGCAGCGAGGTCACATAGCGCCCGACCGTGCGCAGCAGCTGCGGCAGATCCTTGGGACCGACCACGAGGATTGCCACGACGGCAATAACGAGCAACTCGCTCCAGCCGATCTCGAACATCAGCGGTTCATCCGTGAATGGGTCTCGTGCGGCTCGGCTTGGCGGCCGAAATGGATCATCTCAGCTGCCGAACGGCTCAGCTCTTCTCGTTGCGGGCTGGCTCGGCGACACCGGCTCGTGACGACGCGTCGTTGCCGATCGATTTCGGATCTTCCGCGACCGTCGTCTCGTCGTCGGCGAGGCCCTTCTTGAAGCTCTTGATGCCCTTGGCCACATCGCCCATCAGCTCGGAGATCTTGCCCCGGCCGAACAGCAGCATGACGATCACCAGAACGATCAGCCAGTGCCAGAAACTAAACGTACCCATTTGATCTGCTCCCTTGTCGCGTGGCGTCGACCGGCTCCGGCAAGGCGCACGAATCCAACCACCGCGCCGACATTGACGCGCGTTTGTGGCACTATTGCAGAAAGGCTACCTAGCCGCAAGGACGACGGCCTGACCAAAGCGAGGAGTTGCAGCCGATTTTCGGGCGACGGCTGGACCGGCACCGTTACTTCTGGACCGCCAGATAGTCGTAGGCCGAGAGCGTGTGAACCTTGACGATCGTCATGAGCTCCTCGATCAGCACCGCCTCGTTGCGGCCGCCCATGCCAGCGGGTGAGGGGCCAAAGACGAAGGCCGGCAATCCGCGATGGCGCCAAAGGCGGGCGTCGGTCGCGCCGAGCCCGATGATCTGCGCGGGCGCCTCGCCGGTCACCGCCTCGACATTCTTGCACACGATATCCAGCATCGGGTGGGGATCGGGGTAGAAGTTCGGCTCGCTGCGGACGATCTCGGTGACGCGCGCTTCGGGAAAGCGGGCGACGACCTCGAGCGCGCGGGCCTTCAGCATGTCGATCGGCAGCCCGATCGGCGCGCGCAGATCGACTTCCAGCGTGCAGCGGGCGGGGATGACGTTGACCTTGGTACCGCCCGTAATGGTGCCGATGTTGACGACGACGGAAGCCGCGACCTTGCCCGCGCCTTCGCCCAGAATGCGGTCGGTCGCGGCATAGGAGCGGCGCAACCGATCGGCATGGGCGGCCGGCGGCTCGACGGCGATCTCCGTCAGGCTCTCCAGATCGCGGATCAGGGAGGCCGCGATCTTGGTCGCACTCTTGGAGAGATGGGGATAGCCGCCATGGCCCCCGCTGGTCGTGATCTCGACCTCGAGCCAGAGCAGTCCCTTCTCGCCATAGCGAACCGTGCCGAGCGCGCTCGGCTCGCCGTTCAGCAGGCAATCGCCGCGCAACTCCGGCCTCGTATCGAGGATGAGCTTGGCGCCCTTCGATCCCATGGTCTCCTCGTCGGAGACGACCGTCAGAGTGAGCCGGCCGCGCCAGGCATGGCGTATCCGCGAGAGGTAGAGGAAGGCGAAGATCGAGGCCGTGGTGCCCGCTTTCATGTCGACGGCGCCGCGCCCCCAGACGCGGCCCTCGGCGACGTCGCCCGACCAGGGGCCATGCGTCCAGGCCTCGCCCATTGGGACGGGGAACACGTCCATGTGGCCGTTGAGGGCGAGGTGATGCGCCGGGCCGGTGCCGGGCGCCGCCCCTTCGATCGTCGCAACGATGTTGGGCAGCTCGGCCTCGACCAACACTGTCTCGTAGGCGATGCCCTCACGGTCGAGCAATGCGCGGACGTAGGCGTAGGCAGGCCGCGTATCGCCGGGTGGATTGGGGGTCTGGGCCTGGAGGAAACCGCTCAAGAAGCCGATCAACCGCTCGCGGTCGCGCTCGATGCCGGCAAGCAGCTCGTCTCTGACAGCAGCCATCAAACGTCTCCTTCGAGCTCGGGAATCGGGCCGGGATACTGTGGCAGGTGGTCGGTGCGCGGCGTCCAGCGCCCGCTCGCGATCAGCTGCTCCACATGGGCTGCGATCTCCGACAGCGGCGCGAACCAGACGTCGCCCTTGTCCTTCATGTAATCCATCAGCTCGCCGATTGCTTCGAACCGGGCAAGCCGGCCCGACAGGAAAGGATGCCACACCGAGATCCAGAGCCCACCGTGCCGCCAGGCCGCGTCGAACTCGTTACGGAACACATCCATGGCGTGCGCGGGCGCCTTGATCGGCATCATGTAGTTGAAGTCGCGCCCGACCATGTAGTGCGCCCAATCGTCCATGGCGTAGTGGCTCGGCAACTCGATCAGCGATCCTTTGCCGTTGGTGAGCCCATAGGGGATCTCGTCGCCCATGAGGGAGGCGTCATAGCGAAAGCCTTCGCGCACCAGCAGGTCGAGCGTGTTGCGCGAGAAGCGATAGGAGGGGGCCCGATAGCCGGCCGGGCGCTTGCCCGTCACCCGCTCGATCACCTCGAGGCTGCGCATGAACCAGTAATCCTCCCGCTCGAGGGAGAGCTCGTTGGGATGCTCGTGCAGATAGCCGTGCTGGCCGATTTCATGGCCGTCGGCCAGCACCGCCTCGATCGTCGCGGGATAGCGCTCGATGCACCAGGACGGGATGAAGAAGGTCTGCTTGATGCCGAACTCGCGGAACAGCGCCAGAATTCGCGGCATCGCTACCCGCGGCCCGTACTGCAGCATCGACATCGACGCGACGAGGTTCGTCGCGTTCTGGTGATGCGCCAGATGCAGGATGCTGTCGGCATCCATGTCGAAGGTGAAGGCGACCGCGCATTTCGCCCCATTCGGCCAGGGCGGGGGATTGGCGATGAGCCGGCGTCGTGTGGCCATGATCTGTGTGCCTTGCCTCAATCCATGCCGATCCGCTGCTTGATCGACTTGATGGCGTGGGAGCGATCATAGGAGCGATAGAGCTCCTCCTTCAAGGCGGGCGCTGGCGTTGCATTGATGTTCTCGAAGAGCGCGACCCGCATGGCGTGGGGACCGCAGCTCAGATCCCAGACATAGTTGAAGAAGCGGTTCTTCTCGCGTGCCGAGTAGGCATGACCCGGCAGATAGGCATCGAGCAGGCTGCCGACATCCGCGCGCTCCCAGGTCTCGCGCGGCACCCGGCTCATCAGACCCTGGCCCGACAGCTCGCGCAGATGCTGCATGATGCGGGGGTAGTGCTCGATCGAGAGCAGCCGCCCGGCCGTCACGCAGGCGTGGCTGGGCAGCATGACGCCGCTCTCGGTCGGCTCGGCCTGCTCGATCGCGGCAACCATCATGCCGCGCAGCAGCGCCGCATACTGGCAGACCTCGGCAACGAGCGCCCGCACCGGCTGGATGTGATCGGTGCCGAGCGCCTCGACGATCATCTGGGCGGTGCCCGCGAAGATCTCGGCGCGGTAGGAGAGGCGCGTCGCGATCTTGAAGAAGGCGAACTGGCCGAGCACGTTGTAGATGTCGGCCGTGACGGGGTTCTTGTAGCTGAACACGTACTCCCAAGGGATCAGCACCTTGTCGAAGAGAAGGATGCCGTCCGCCTCCTCGCCGTCGATATCGAGGGGATGGTCCTCGGCGTTCTCGGTGCCCGTCAGCACGGCCTCGCGCAGCAGCAGCTTGAGGCCGGGTGCGTTCGCCGGAATCGCCGCCCAGATCATGCACTCCTCGGGCAGCGTGCCGGCCGGCGGCGGCATCGAGATGGTGCCGATGTTGCCTTGGGCCAGCACCGAGCTGCCGGCCTTGGCGCCCGTGACGACGATGCCGTTGCGCCGCTCCTCGACCACGCGCAGCCGGCCCTTCACATCGGCGGGCGCCAGTTTTCGGCTCGCCTGCACGTCGACGATCACATCTGCGCTCGTCAGGTTGTTGCGGCGCCCGACCTCCATGAAGTGATTGATCTTGTGGATCGCCTCGGGCTCCCGCTTTCCGATCAGATGGTTCCAGGCGACGAACGAGATCGCCTTCACCGGGCCGTAGTCGGGCGGGCGGCCATAGACGCCGAAGGTGCGGTAGGTCGAGTGGCGGATCATGCGGTCGTAGCGGCGCAGATCCTCCTTGGTGCGCGGCACCAGCCACGCGGTCGACGAGCGCTCACCCGTTGCGGCATCGACCATGGTGATCTCATCGCGCACCGCGGGATCGAACTGGGCGTCCAGGTAGCCGCCGATCGTCTTGATGCCGCGCAGCAGCGTCGGCTCCGTCGTCACGTCGGCGACGTCGCGGCCATTGAGGATGACCGACCGGCCGTCGCGCAGGCTCTCCACATAGTCCG
>JANPDA010000512.1:0-2271 GCA_031431235.1 Hyphomicrobiaceae bacterium | reverse complement strand
CGAGCGCTTTGCCGATCTCAAGTCCGACTTCCGCGAGCGCCAATCGCTCGTGCGCGGGCTCGTGGCATCCGGACTACCGGAGCCGGATTTCCTCTCCGGCCGCATCGTCGAGGCGATGTGGAGGGCAGGCTTCTTCCGGCTGCGTGGCGTGCTCGTCGGGACGCTCGCCTTCCAATGCTATGTCGGCGTGCTCGGCCTCGATGTCCGCGGCCGTCCGCTGCAAACACAGGACGCCGACTTCGCCCAGTTCTGGGGCATCTCGCAGAACATCGGCGAGAGCATGCCGCCGATCCTCGACGTGCTGTCCTCGGTCGATGAGACCTTCTCGCCTGTGCCCCACCTCGACGATCCGTTGGTCTCGGTGCGCTACCGCAACGCGCGGAGTTACGCAGTCGATCTCCTCGTTCCCAATCGCGGCTCCGACGAGCACCAGGGTCGCCCCGCCAGGATGAAGGCCCTGGGTGGGGCCGGTGCACAGCCCTTGCGCCACCTCGATTTCCTCATCCACCAGCCGGAACGTTCGGTCCTGCTGCACAATGCCGGCGTGCCGGTGACCGTGCCGCGCGCCGAGCGGTTTGCCGTCCACAAGCTGATCGTTGCCGCGAGCCGCACAGATCAATTGAAGGCGGGCAAGGATGTGCAGCAGGCCCAGACCCTCTTGGCCGCGCTTCGGCGGCAAAGACCGCTCGAGCTCGCCGACGCCTGGACGGAAGCGTGGGAGACCGGGCCGCGCTGGCGCGAGCGGATGGATGCCGGGCGCGAGCGGCTTTCGGACGACGGTCGGGCCGCCATCGATGATGTGCTGGCGCGATCGAAAATCAGGCGAAGCGGACGGGGTAACCGATAGGCAGCTCGCCCGCGACCCTCACGCGAATTCCGCCTCCGCCCGCATTGCAACGAACCCGCGGTCGTCCTCGGCCCAGAGGCTGGCGGTGCGTCCGTCCGCCGACGGCACGCCGCTGACCGCCATCGCCCGATCGACGAGCAGCGGGCGGGTGGCCCGGTAGTCGAAGCGGGTCACCGGTCGCCCGCCGGCCTCGCGCCGCAACAGATCGAGCAGCAGCACCGCCGTCAGCGGTCCGTGCACGAGGAGGTCGGGATAGCCTTCGACCTCGCTCGTGTAGCGGTGATCGTAGTGGATGCGGTGGCCGTTGAAAGTCAGCGCCGAGAAGCGGAACAGCATCACGGCATCGGGCGTCCATGCTCGCCGCCAGACGGGCGCAGCGGTCGCGGTTTCGCCGGGGGCATCCGCCGTCAGCGGCCGGTGCTCGCGAAACACCAGATGGTGCTCCTCCGCGAACGCCTCGCTCCCGTCCTCGCCCGCAAGCCGATGCTCGACCGTCGCCAGCACCAGCCGGCCGCTGCGTCCCTGTTTCGGCGTGATCGAAAGCACCCGCGAGCGCCGCTCGGCCCGCTCGCCGATCCGCAACGGCCGGGTGAAGCGGAAGGCGCCGCCCGCCCACATCCGCGAAAACCCGTCGAGCTCGGGCAGCAGGCCGCCGCGGGCGCCGCGTCCGTCGGCGGAAAGCGCCGACTGCCGGTCGGCCTCGTGGAAGAAGATCCAGTGCCACGCGTGCGGCAGGGGATCGCCCGCCTCGGGCGGGGGATCGTCACGGTCGAGCGTGGCGGCGAGCCGCACAGCCGCGCTCGCCTCGATCAGGGCGGTGCTCCGGCGCTCCCGGCCGATCCATTCGCCGTAGTCGGTCACGCTCACGCCGCCTTCGCCGGATGGCTTTTCAGGCCATAGGACTTGGCGAGGCCGAGCTCGTCCATGATCCGGAGGCCCCGCGCGAGGTGGTCCCTGTCGATGCCGGTGAGCGGTTTCCTGAGCGGCCCGGACGGCAGCCCGAGCGCCCGCATCAGCGATTTGACCGCGACCGGATTGACCGCCGAATAGGTGAAATGCAGCAGCGGCAGCAGCCGCAGGTACATGTCGCGGAAGGCCAGCGCCTCGCCGTCGCCCGTCCACGGCCGCGACATCACCGCCAGCTCGCGCGGCGCGACGTTGCCGGTCATGTTGGCGAGCCCGTGGCCCCCGAGCGACATGGTCGGCACCACCAGGCCGAGATTGGGCGAGTCGCAGCACATCACGGCGACGTCGGGCCGGGCGGCGAGGATCTGCGCCACCTGCGCGACCCGCGTCGTCGATTCCTTGTGCACCACGTAATTGGGGTGCTTGAAGATCCGCAACAGCGCATCCGCCGGCAGATCGGTCTTCACGCGCGGCGGGTTGTTGTAGACCCCGAGCGGCAGGCTGGTCGCGTCGGCGAC
>JANPDA010000511.1:0-10702 GCA_031431235.1 Hyphomicrobiaceae bacterium | reverse complement strand
CTCGGCGTAGGGTGCAATAGGCGCCTTCGCCGCATTGCACCTTCGGCTGGCGTTGCGATCCGGGGTGGTGCAATACGGCCTGAAGCAGGCCTATTGCACCCTACAGGTCCCGTGCTCGACTTGACGACGAGACGTAGCGGTAATTGTTCGCAGTGTCCAAAGCGGAGTGGGGCGCGAGAAACCCTGACCTCGCGCCCCTTGGATCACGCCGGGGAAATACATTTCTGTACCAGGGTGAGTTGATCCTAGCCGGTGGCCGCTGAACCCGTTCTGAATGCGCTGTTCACCTGGCGTTCATCACCGCGCCGGATTCCGGACACGCCGGAGTGAGCGGCTCAGCCCGTCTCCCCGCCCTTGGGGCCCCAGAACACGACCCAGGTCACGAAATCGTCGGACATGGCTTCGAAGTGGTGCTGATCCCCGGCGGCGACGAGCAAGACGTCGCCCTGAGCAACCGCGAGCCGCTCGCCTTGGTGCAAGAAGCTCGACCTGCCCGAGACGACGAAATAGAGCTCGTCCTGGTCGTGGGGCTGCTGGGTATCGAGGCCACGCGGCGCGAACACCTCGACCGACATGGTGCCGTGACGCATCACCTCGGTGAATGGCTCGCCCATCGGCCAAGCCTTGGTGATGGGACCGGGGATGCGAGCCATCAAATCCTCGAGCGACGCTTTCATGGAGATCACCTTGGCAGAGCGATGAGGGAGACGTCATCCGGCCGGCAATACGCAACGGAGATAATCCTCCGCGTCGCCGATCCGCTTGCGCACGCGAGCGGCCTGATTGCGCGTCTTCGAGTTCGGCGCACCGGCCTTGCGTGTATAGGGATTGGGCAGCGAGGCCGCCAGCAGCGATGCCTGACCGGCAGTCAAATTGGCGGCGCTCGTGTTGAAATGGTGGCGAGCTGCCGCCTCGACCCCGTAGATGCCCGGGCCCCACTCGGCGATGTTGAGATAGATCTCCAGCATGCGCCGTTTGGGCCAGATGAAGCTCGCCAGATAGGTCAGCGGCAGCTCGATCACCTTGCGCAAATAGTTGCGGCCCGGCCAGAGGAAGAGGTTCTTGACCGTCTGCATCGGGATGGTGCTGGCGCCCCGGCCACCCTGCTCCCAGGCATCGCGCATCGCAGTCCAGTCGACACCCCAGTGCTCGCAAAAAAAGGCGTCCTCCGACATCACGACGGCCTTGATCACGTTGGGCGAGATCTGCTCGATCGGCACCCAGGTCTGGGCAAAGCCATTGCCCTTCGCCAGATCGACGATCATCAGCGTCGACAGCGGCGGATTGATGTAGCGGTAGGCCAGCGTCAACACGACGATCACGGCGGCGAGCGTGACTGCCATGGTGGCAAGACCACGCACCACCCTGCGCCAAAGCGGCAAGGCGACCGGCCCATCGACAGGAACCCCAATCGTCATGGCCGCGGCCGGCAGCTCCAGCGCAACCGAGCCGCGCAATGTCGGGTTGTCACGGGATGACACGGTCGGGTTGTCGGAGGGAAGATCGGATCGGTCCATGACTGCCTTTCCTCGCGATGGCTCGTGTCGCAGCTTCCCGAATGGGCGTTGATCGCCTCACGGCAAAGGACGCCGGCAATTGCGAGACACCACATGAGTACGTTATGGCGTGCCGACCCAGGGCGCGGAGCCCGCGGTGTCTATAGCATGATGACGCCCGACGCGAGAGGACCAAGACTGGTGGAACGTCCAGACATTGTGAATTGGTGCCGAATCAAGGTGCGACGGCAGGCCCTCGGTGCGGAGTGGTCGAGCATGAGGACGGCCAAATCATGACCTTCGAAGCGACGCTGGAAGCCTGTGGATTGCTGATCGAGCGCCGGTTGGGCGAGTGGCTTTCGGCCGATCGCCATCCGAACGCGCCGGCCCATCTGCTCGACGCCATCCGTTACGCGGCGCTCGGCGGCGGCAAGCGCTTCCGCCCGTTCCTCGTCATCGAAACAGCCCGCATGCTCGGCCTCCCGGCCGATGCCGCGCTGGAGGCAGGCGCCGCGCTCGAATGCGTGCATTGCTATTCCCTCGTCCACGACGATCTGCCGGCCATGGACGACGACGATTTGAGGCGCGGTCGCCCGACCGTTCATCGCCGTTTTGGCGAGGCGACCGCCATCCTCGTGGGCGATGCACTGCTGACGCTGGCTTTCGAGATCGCCGCTTCGCCCTCCGCCCATAGCGATCCGGCCGTGCGCAACGAGCTGGTGTCGAGGCTTGCGCAGGCAGCGGGCAGCGCTGGCATGGTGGGGGGCCAGACGCTCGATCTCGCGGCCGAAGGACGCTTTGCCAGCGACGGCGGCGAAATTGCGGTTGGGCAGCGCCACCCCCTCACGCTCAGCCGCCCAGCTGTCGAGCGGCTGCAATCGCTGAAGACGGGGGCGTTGATCTCGTTCGGCGTCGAGGCCGGCGCCATCCTCGGCCGGGCCGGGCCGGGGGAGCGCCAAGCGCTCGCTCGGTATGCGTCCGCGCTCGGCCGGGCCTTCCAGTTGTCGGACGATCTGCTCGATGCCGAGGGCGACGCCAGCGTGATCGGCAAGGCGACGGCCAAAGACGGCAACCGCGGCAAGGCGACGCTGGTCGGGCTCCTCGATATCGCCGGCGCACGCACCGAGCTCGCGCGCCTCGAGGCCGAGGCAACCAGCGCTCTCGCCTGCTTCGGCGACCGCGCCCGCACACTCGTAGCGGCTGCCCATTTCATGGCAAGCCGGCGGAGCTGACGACAGGTTGCAGCCATGGCGCGCCAGGAGCATGATCGGGGGGGGGGCTCGGTCGAGGGCAAACCGGACATGGAGCACTGCGATGACCATTGCCGCGATACTGAAAGCCAAAGGAAACGACGTCGCCACGGTACGGCCGGGCGTCCACCTCGAGCAGGCGGCTCGCATGCTGGCCGAGCGCCGGGTCGGCTGCCTCGTCGTCGTCGACGCCAGCCGCTCGGTGCAAGGCATCCTGTCGGAGCGTGATATCGTTCACGCCATCGCCCGCGATGGGTCCTTGTGCCTCGCGAGCTCGGTCGAAAGCGTGATGTCCTCGCCAGTCGTGACGTGCCGCGATAGCGATACCATCGACCAGATCATGGCCGTGATGACGGCCCGCCGGTTCCGTCATGTTCCCGTGGTCGAGGATGGCACGCTGATGGGCATCGTATCGATCGGCGATGTGGTGAAGCAAAAGATCGCGGAAGCCGAAACCGAAGCCGCCGCAATGCGCGCCTACATCACGACGGGATAGCAGGTCTAACAGGCCTTCTAGAGCGGTTGATCGAGGCTGATCGGGCGGTTGGCGTTGGGAGCAACGATGCCGGGAGCCGCGGACCGTCCAGCTACGTCACCGGGCGCACAGATCGCCTGATGCAGCAACTCCGCGTTGCTCGACCAGCCGAATGTGGCCAGATGCAATTCGGCGGCCTCACGACTGGTATCGGGCGCGATGTCGTGTCGATAAGCGCCCTGCCACGCGGCGGGGCTCATGATCGCAGCGAGCCCCGTCAACGATTTCGCCCCCGCTTCGACGCCCGCAAGGCCGCCGCCCACCACGATGGCCAAAGCCACAAGCTTCAATCGGGTCGCCGAACCCGGCAATCGCTCGGTCATCTGGATCTCCCTGGCTTCAGTTTCTCGGCCTTGCCTGTTGGCGCTGTCGCGCCCGTGCCGGCATGAGCACTCTACGGTCGGTCAGGCGACGCCAGATGGCGAGAGTGACCATCACCATGGTGATGAAGAAGAATGCGAGCAGCATCACGGGCAGGATCCTCGAGTTGGCAATGGCAATCGTTCTGTCTCGACTTGCCGGGGCGGCCAATTGCTGGCGCTGACCGGCGCGATGCATGTTCGGGTAGATATTGGGCCTGACCGGACCGGCTGCAAGGTCCCCACCCGAACCGAGGCCAGAAAATGCCAGCTGCTGGAGCGAGCGCTCCGTCCCGAAGTCCGCGGAGCGTGCCGCGCTGGTGCCGAGCACGGCCAGCGCAAGCACCAGCAGGAAAGCAACGAGCGCAAAGGTGAAATCCCAGGATAGCCGTCGGACCAGGCGCTTCGTCGAGTTCGGGCTCATACGGCTCGCTCCGTTGTCGGTTCGTTTCGTCCCCTGGGGCATCGGGCTGGCCGCAGCTGTAGCCGCAGGCTCTGGCGGGAATTGGGCAGCCTGCGCGGGCGCGGCCGATGGCAGTCGATTCTCCCAGGTTGTGACGCGACGGACACATATCGGTAGAGCCGAATCACGCTTTCGCGCCAGCCCACCACACACTATCTGATGTGGATCAGGCGCGTTTTGGGCTGAGCGGGCGGAAATCATGGAAACGATTGGCGAGATCTTCTCGTCGTTCAGCGAGCTTGCACTCGTCACCGGCACAATGCTGGCTGCTGTGCTCTTCTTTTTTCGCAGCATCTTCACGGGGCTCGGCACGGCGCTGCTCGCAGCGCTCGGCCGGGGAGCCGGACATGGTTTCGGCCAGCGGCTGTCGCCGGGTCGGGACATGGCGGGCCGGCGGCTGCCGACCAACCCGAGGCAGCGGCTCGCCCGCCAAGCGCTGTTCGAGGCCGAGGCGCGCCAGGCGCGGATGGAAAGCTATGTGGACGCATTCAGCGACCTGCTGGCCTTGCGCGGCGGGCCGTTCGCGGTTTCGGTCACACTGTGCGGACTGGTCGAGCCGGGCTTTGCCCAGAAGGTCACGCGATTGCGGCAGCGGGTCCAGGAGTTCGACCGGCTGGAGGGGACGGCGCAACGCATCGTGCAGCGCTACGAGAGCGACTATGAGCGACGCTGCGAGCCGACCCGCGACGAGTTGCGGGCGCTCTCGGTGCAACTGGCGCGTTTGAAGGCGCGGCATCGCCGCTTTGCCTGGCAACCCTGGCGCCGGCGCTGGCGCCACACCAAGGCGAGGCTGCTGGCCACAAGGCGGCGCATTCTGGCCGCTGCCTGGCGGTTGCGGCAGGCCGAGTTGCGGCTGAACATGAGCTATCGCACAGTGCTGGAGCCGGCGTTGGCCGCTGCCGATCAGTACGAGCGGGCCTATCTCACGCATTGGGTGCACTCGTTCGAGGCCGACCTCGATTCGCTGCGACTGACGGTCGTCTCGGGCAGGCTCGTGGAGCTGATCGGCTCGGCCCCCTATGCCGGGCTGCGTGCGAGCCTCGGGCTCGACGGGCTGAGATGGGAGGCGGGCAAGCTCGAGCCGGAGCTGCGAGACTTCATTGCCGCGCGTGGCGGCGGCTTCGGTCCCGAGGCCACGACGGAGAGCCTGTTCGAAACCTACCTGCGATTGCGGCTGCTGGAGGACGACGCGCTGCGCCGGGTCTGGGGCATCGACCGGGTCTGGCTCGAGCGCGATCTGCCCCCACCGGGCGCACTCGGCCTCGTGCATGAGCGCTACCAGCACTTGGCGATCGTCGGCAGCCTGCGCGCGCCCGACTCAATTGCTGAAGAATGAGAAGCCCAGGAAGTCCGAGGCGATGAGATCGCCGTTGGCCGCGAACGAGCCGATCAGCGTGGCGATTTTGACCGGACCTGAGCCGCCAGTGCCGTCCTCGTCGAACCAGAGGATTTCCGTGTCGGTCTCGAAGATGAACTGCGGCACGGCGGTCTGGGCGACATTGTCGGTGCGGTTGTCGATCTCGGCGGCATTGACGATCTCGCCGATGGCCGTGAAACCGCCGAACGCGGAATCGAAGAACAATTTGTCGCCGCTCGCCCGGCTGAAGCCGCCGATCGAATCGTCACCCATGTCGCGCTCGATCACGAACCGGTCCGCGCCGCCGAAGATGCCGGCGAGCGCATCGTTGCCACGGCCGCCCCAGAGCACCTCGTTGCCAGTGCTGTCGACGATGGTGTCGTTGCCGTCGAGCCCAAGGGCGACGCCACCGGCGGCAGGCCGGAGCTGATCGCCGAATTGCGACCCTTGAACCGACTCGACGCCGATATAGGTGTCGCCGACCGCTTCGCCGTCGGTCGTCCCGAGCGTCAGATTGACACCGACGAAGGCTGGCGCGTCGTTGTAGGAGACGATGTCGCCGCGAAACGGGTTGAAATCGCCCGGCTGGGGATCGCGCTCGGAACCGCCAACAATGAGGTCGTTGCCGGGTCCGGGGGCGAGAACGTCGTTGCCGTCACCACCCCGCAGCGTGTCGTTACCGGACTTGCCTTCGATCACATCGTCGCCATCGCCGCCGTCGATCTCGTTGGCGGCGTTGTCGCCGCTGATCCGGTCGTCGAAGGCGGACCCGACGATGACCTCGACGCTGTTGAAGAAGTCGCCTCGAGCGTCGCCGGAATTCCGGCCCGGATCGAGGAGATCGATCGTGATCCCGCCATCGATCCCGCTCGCGCTGGTCGAATAGTCGGCGGTGTCGCGTCCATCTCCGCCGATGAGGTTGTCCTCGCCCGCGCCGCCCCGCAACGTGTCGTTGCCAGCGTCACCGAACAGCAGATCGGTCTCGGCATCCCCGATCAGCAGATCGCCGCCGTCGCCGCCTTCGAGGCGGTCGACACCAGCGCCGCCGCGCAGGATATCGCCGCCCAGGCCGCCGAGCAGCGTATCGTTGCCGGCGTCGCCGCGCAGGTCGTCGCTGCCGTCCTCACCCCTGAGGCTGTCGTTGTCGGCCCCGCCGCGAAGCGTGTCGTCGCCGGTGCCGCCTCGCAGCGTGTCGAAGCCCGCGTCGCCGCGCAGATCGTCGTTACCGGCGTCGCCCCTGAGGAGATCGTTGCCGTCGCGGCCCTTGAGGCGGTCGTTGCCGTTGCCCCCCTGCAGGCTGTCGTCGCCCGCGCCGCCATCGAGGGTGTCGTCACCGTCCTTGCCCTTCAGCGTGTCGTTGCCGTCGAGCCCGAGAATGGTGTCGGCGTCCGAGGTGCCAACAATCTTGTTCTTCTTCGCGTCGCCTTTCAGCCGTGCCATGCTGCAACTCCTCCCGCGACTGGACCAAGGGAGAGCCTATAGTAAAGCTCTTACTCAGACAACGGTCCCAACATATTGCTTGGAATGTCGTTTATGTGAGGCTGGTGATTGCAGCATCGAGCGTGCCGGTCAGGATCTCGGCGTGCTCGGACCGGAAGGGCAGCGGCGGGCGGATCTTCAGGACGTTGGCGAATGCGCCCTCGGTGCCGACCAGCACGCCGTGGGAGCGCATGCTATTGGCGATGCGTTTCGCCGCTGCCTGGTCCGGCGCCTTCGTCGCCCGGTCGGAGACGATCTCGACACCGAACTTGAGGCCGTAGCCGCGCACGTCGCCGATCGCCCCATGGCGCTGCATCAGGGCCGAGAGCCGCTGCAGCGTCAACGTCCCGGTCGTGCGGGCATTCTCCTGCAGTCGCTCGCGCTCGATGACGTCGAGCACGGCAAGACCCGCGGCAATCGACACGGGATTGCCGCCGAACGTCGAGAAGTAATTGGACTCCTTTGCGAACTTCGCGAGGATCTCCGGTCGCGTCACGATCACGCCGAGAGGATGACCGTTGCCGACGGGCTTGCCCATGGTGACGATGTCGGGGATGACGCCATGGGTGTCGAAGCCCCAGAAATGACTGCCGGAGCGTCCGAATCCGAACTGCACCTCGTCGGCGATCACGAGCCCGCCCGCCGCACGGACCTTGTCGGCAACCGCCCTGACATAACCCGCCGGCGGGTTGATGAGACCGTTCGAGGTGAAGCCGGTGTCGACCATCCAGATCGCGGTGCCGTACCCCGCCGCATCGAGCTCGGCGATCGCGCGATCGGCATCGGCTGCATAGGCCGCGCCTGCATCCTCGTGGGCCGCGCCGAACCGGCCGCGATAGGTGTCGGGGGCCTCGAGCTTGCGGACGTGAGGGGCAACCAACCCATCGTGCACGTGGTAGGGCGAAAGGGCCGCGACCGCCTCGGTGCCGCCGTGATAGGCTTGGTCCATTACGAGGGCGCCGCGCTTGCCCGTCCAGGCTGTCGCCATGCGCCAGGCGATGTCGTTGGCTTCGCTGCCGCAATTGACGAAGATGCAGACCGAGAGGCCGCCGTCGGCCGGCATCAGAGCTGTCAACCGCTCGGCAAAGTCGAGCACGAGGCTATGCAGATAGCGTGTGTTGGTGTTGAGGGTCGCGGCCTGGCGGGCGATCGCCTCGACCACGTGGCGATGGGCGTGCCCGACTTGGGGCACGTTGTTGTAGCAGTCGAGATAGCGCCGGCCGTCGGCGTCGTGGAGCCAGACGCCCTCGCCACGGACAATATGGATGGGCTCGTTGTAGGTGAGCTCGAGATCGGGGCCGAGCAGCCGCTTGCGCCGCGCCATGAGGGACGCGCGCTCCTGGGCCGTCTCGGGCGATAGGCGAGGCAGCGGCACCGTGATCGTCCGCCCGATGCCCGCCGCCTCGCGAAAGCGGATGAGCGCCCGGTCGGGGCCGGCCGCCGTCAGGGCCTCGAGCCCGTCGATGCTGTGCCGCTCGAAAGTCGCGAGCGGGGCTGCTGCGGCGGGATCGTGCGCGCGCCGGTAGGCCAGAATCGTGAGCGACTGCGCGTGGCGCGCGAGGATCGCATCGTAGAGCAGTGCGATCTCGTCCTCCTCGAGCGGGTTGATCCCTTGGTAGCCCGCGAGGATCTCAGCGGCGCAGTCGAGGGGCGAGACGCCGGCAATCGTCACCTCCGCTGCCGGCAAGGCGACATCGAGCAGTCGCGCGCCATGCACGGTGTCGCCGAAATCGAGGAGCCCGACGACACGGGTGCGGTCAGGATCGGTCAACAGATTGCCCGGATGGGTGTCGTTGTGGATGACCTGTCCCGGCAGGCCGCCAAGGCGGGGGAGCACGGAGCCGTTGAAGCGCGCATAGGTCGCCTCGACCAGCTGGCGAACCCGCTTGTCGGCGATCAGGGGGGTATGGCGCGCGACCTCGGGCGCACATTTCAGATCCCAAGCGATGCGCTGGCCGGCGCCGGGATGAAAATAGCCCCTGAGGGCACGGTCGAGCCGGCCGACGGTACGGCCGACGTCCCTGAGGAGTGCAACAGTAGGGGTCCGCCCTTCCAGCAGCTCGCCTTCCAGGAACCGGAATGCGCGCACGATGTGGCGGTGCCCGTCGAGCTGAACCGTCTCGTGGTCACGGCCATTCTTCGACTTGCGCAGACTTGGCACATGCAGGCTGGGGTCGGCTTGCGCCAGGTGGCTGAGCACGCTCGCCTGGAGCTCGATCGCCTCGGCGACCTCCTCGTGCGAGGAGATCTTGAGGATGATGTCGTCAGCTCCGGCCCGTATCCGGAAATTGCGCTCCCGCTCGCCATAGAGCGGCTCGGCCTCGCCGTCGATGCCGTAAAGCCTCACCGCGAGCCGGCGCGCCTTGGCTGCAGTCACTTCGGGCGGAGTACAATCGAGCGCAAGGAGCTTGGCTTGGGTCATCGGGCAGCAATTCCTTCCTTCGGGTCGGGGGCAAGGCTACCAGCGAGCGCGGCGCGATGAAAGATCCAGCTCGCGCGACTTGCGTCGCTCGCGGTGGCCTCTTAGTTTGCCGCGCAATCAATCGAGAAGGACACGTGCCATGGGCTTCCTCGCCGACAGCCTCGACCGGATCAAGCCATCGCAGACGATCGCGGTCACCGCGAAGGCGCGCGCGTTGAAGGCGGCGGGCCAGGACGTGATCGGGCTCGGCGCAGGCGAACCCGATTTCGATACGCCCGACAACATCAAGGAGGCGGCGATCCGCGCGATCCGGGAAGGGAAGACCAAGTACACCGACGTCGACGGCATCCCGGAGCTGAAGGCTGCCATCTGCGCGAAGTTCGCCCGCGAGAACGGGCTCACCTACAAGCCCTCCCAGGTATCGGTCGGCACGGGCGGCAAGCAGGTTCTCTACAACGCGCTGCTGGCCACAGTGAACCCGGGCGATGAGGTGATCATACCCGCGCCCTATTGGGTCAGCTATCCCGACATCGTGCTGCTCGGCGGCGGCACACCGGTGTTCATCGAGACGCGGATGGCTGATGGCTTCAAGCTGAAGCCCGAGGCGCTGGAGCGGGCGATTACGCCGGCCACCAAGTGGCTGATCCTGAACGCCCCGTCGAACCCGTCCGGCGCCGCCTACACGCGCGCCGAGATGAAAGCGCTGACGGATGTGCTGATGCGCCATCCCCATGTCTGGGTGCTGACGGACGACATGTACGAGCACCTGCTCTATACCGACGAGCCGTTCGTGACTCCTGCCCAGGTCGAGCCCGGCCTCACCGAGCGCACCCTCACCATGAACGGCGTGTCGAAGGCCTATGCCATGACCGGCTGGCGCATCGGCTATGGTGCGGGACCTGAGACGCTCATCAAGGGGATGGCGAAGCTGCAGTCGCAATCGACCTCGAACCCATCGTCGATCGCGCAATACGCGGCGGTCGAGGCGCTGAACGGCCCGCAGGATTTCATCAGGACGCGGGGGCTGGCCTTCCGCGAGCGCCGCGATCTGGTCGTCTCGATGCTGAACCAGGCCAAGGGGCTCAAATGCCCGAGCCCGGAAGGCGCGTTCTACGTCTATCCCTCGTGCGAAGGCGTGATCGGCAAGACCAGCGCCAAGGGCAAGCGCATCGGCAGCGACGAGGAGTTCGTGACCGCGCTCTTGGAGGAGGAGGGCGTCGCGGTCGTGCAGGGCGCCGCCTTCGGCCTCTCGCCGTTCTTCCGCATCTCCTACGCGACCTCGACGGAAGCGCTGGAGGAAGCCTGCAAGCGCATCCAGCGGTTCTGCGGGAACTTGCGGTA
>JANPDA010000510.1:0-6057 GCA_031431235.1 Hyphomicrobiaceae bacterium | reverse complement strand
CAGCTCGGCGAGCGCCTCGCGCCAGACCAATTTGTCGTCGGGCACGATGAAACCCTGCATCCGAACCTGCATCACCAGGATCGTCCGCATGTTGGAAAGCGTGCTCGGCTGGCCGTTGTAGGACGCGATGAGGCCGCAAATGGCGACGCGCGAGAAGGGATTGACGTGCCGCATCGCTTCCTCGAACGGACAACCGCCAACGTTCTCGAAGAGGCCGTCGACGCCGTCGGGCAGCGCGGCCCGCAGATCCCCCGCAAAGCTCGGCGAGCGGTGATCGACCGCCACGTCAAAACCGAGGTCGCTCACCGCATGGGCGCACTTCTGCGGGCCGCCCGCAATGCCGACCGTGCGGGCCCCCGCCCGCTTGGCGAGCTGGCCGACGACCGAGCCGACAGCCCCGGTCGCCGCCGAAACAACGACCGTCTCGCCGCGCTTGGGCGCGATGATCCGGTTCAAGCCATACCAGGCGGTGACACCCGGCATCCCGACCACACCGAGATGGGCGGAGAGGGGGATCGCGGAGCCTTCGATCTTGCGCAACTCGTTGCCCGCGCTCGTCGCATATAGCTGCCAGCCGCCATAGCCCACCACCCGATCGCCCGGCTCGAAGCCCCGATTGCGCGAGGCGACGACCTCCCCAACCGTACCCCCGACCATGACTTGATCGAGCAGCTGGGGAGCGGAGTAGGATTTCGCATCATCCATGCGGCCGCGCATATAGGGATCGAGCGACAGGAACAGGTGCTTCACCAGCACCTCGCCATCGCGCGGCTCGGAGGCCTGGCTCTCGACCAGCCGGAAATTGTCGCGGGTCGGCGCTCCACGCGGCCGGGAGGCGAGAACGAACGCTCTGTTGATGGCCATCCGACGTCACCCACCCGCGAGCATTGCAACGGTCCTGCGGGCCATGCGTTGCATGCGCGATCGGGTGTGGCAAGGGCTAGAGCGCATTGCGATCCGATAGAGTCGGAACGGGCGCGCTAGGTTCTTGTTTTGTCGCATTTTCTTTTGACGAGCCGGTCGTCATTTCGTCCCAAAATGCTCTGGCGGCCGCGTGGCATAGGCGGTTCGGGCAATGCGAAGCTGCCAGGGTTGCCCCCGCGTCGCCAACCCGACACCCTCGACCCGGACGGCGCCGCAGTCGGCGATGCCGGACCTCGGGCTCCGCGGTCGCGTTCGGGCTCCGGGCTCGCGTGCCGCCAAGCACCAGCGCCCAAGCCGACATTCGCCGGAAGACCATCATGCCGGAGGCATGCGTCCCGCATGACGAATGTCTGCTTGGATTCGTTGATTTCGCAGAGTTTTCTCGCAAAACCGGGAAGACCATTTTTGCGAACTCTGCTCAGCCGGGATGCCAGCCGAGCCCAGGCAGCATCCGCTCCCGCCGCAGCCGCCTCACCAGAGCTTCATGCCCGGCGGAATCGGCAGGCCGGCGGTGGCGGCGCGCATCTTCTCCTGCATGGCGGCTTCCGCCTTGCCGCGTGCGTCCTGGTGGGCGGCAAGCACCAGATCCTCCACCATCTCGGCGTCGCCCGGCTTCATCAGACTCGGATCGATCGACAGCCGCTGCAGCTCGAACTTGCCATTCATCTTCACGGTGACGAGACCGCCGCCCGAGCGCCCCTCGACCTCGAGGCTCGCCAGCTCCTCCTGCACGGTCTGCATCTTGGCCTGCAGCTCGCGCGCCTTCTTCAGTCCCTGCATGATGTCCATGGTCGTTCCTCGCCTGCTTCGCTCGTCCCCAGTCCAGAGCGCATTCCGATCCGATAGAGTCCGATCGGGCGCTCAAGATTCTTGTTTTGTCGCATTTTCTTCCGACGAACCGGTAGCCACTTCGTCGGAAAATGCTCTAGCCGAGAGCGCTGCCCTCGTCGTCCTCGTTGCCCGCGTCCTCGATCGGCCGGATGTCGGTGACGGTCGCACCGGGGAAGTGTTGCAGCACTGCCTTGACGGCCGGGAGCTGGCGCACCGCCTCGATCTCGGCAGCCTTGCCCTCGCGGCGCACGGCCCCGAGCGGACGGGCGCCGGGCTCGCGCGACAGCGAGACGCCCCAGCGCTTGCCGGTCCACTGGTCGAGCTTTTGCTTCAGGTCGTTGGCGAGACCGGGCGCCGCGCCCGCGAGCAGATGCAGCTCGACCTGCGGCGGCTCGAACCGGACGAGGCTCACGCGCTCCTCGAGCTCGGTCATCAGCAGCACCTCGCGCCGGCGGCCCACATAGGCGACGAGGTCCTCGAAGGAGGAGAATTGCGGCGCGGCAGGCGTGGCGGGCGCCCGCAGGGCAGGGTCGGGGGCCACATCGCGATCCTCCGGTGGCGATTCGTCGTCGGGCTCAGGATAGGAATCGGCTGCGGCCGGCGCACGCCGCGGCGGCACCGGCCCGGCAACACTGCCTCGAGCATTGATGCGGCGCACCACCTCGTCGGGTGAAGGCAGCATCGCCACATAGGCGAGCCGCACCAGCACCATCTCGGCCGCCGTTGCCGCGTCGGGCGCACGTCCCGCCTCCTCGATGCCCTTCAGCAACATCTGCCAGGCCCGCGACAGCAGGCCGACATTGAGCCGGGCGGCGAGCGCAATGCAGCGCTTGCGCTCCTCCTGGCTCAGCAGATCGCCCGGCGCCTCGGCAATCTTGGCACGTGTGACGCCGTGCACCGCTTCGGCCAGATCTCCCAAGAGCTCGATCGGATCGGCGCCATCCTTGTAGAGGCTCGCGAATTGATCGAGCGTCGCCTTGCCGTCGCCACGCAGCACCGCTTCCAACAGGTCGAGGACGCGGCCACGATCGGCAAGTCCCAGCATCGCGCGCACGGATCGAGCATTGACCTTGCCCTCGGACGTGGCGAAGGCTTGGTCGAGGATCGAGAGGCCGTCACGCACCGATCCTTCCGCAACACGGGCAATCGTCTGCAGCGCCTCGGCCTCGATTGCGATCCCTTCCTTCCCGGCGATGCGCTCGAAATGAGCGGCGAGCACGCTCGCATCCACCCGCCGCAGATCGAAGCGCTGGCAGCGCGAGAGCACGGTCACCGGAACCTTGCGGATCTCGGTCGTCGCAAAAATGAATTTAACGTGCGGCGGAGGCTCCTCCAGCGTCTTCAAGAGCGCGTTGAACGCCCCCTTCGAGAGCATGTGCACCTCGTCGATGATGAACACCTTGGTGCGCGCCGACGTCGGATGATAGCGCACGCTCTCGATGATCTCGCGCACGTTGTCGATGCCGGTATTGGAGGCGGCGTCCATCTCGATCACGTCGGGGTGGCGCGACTCGATGATGGCCTGGCAGTGCTGGCCGATCGTCGCGAGCGCAATCGTCGGCCGGTCGAGGCCACCCGGCACCGAATAGTTGAGCGCACGCGCGAGAATGCGCGCGGTCGTGGTTTTGCCGACGCCGCGCACACCGGTCAGCATGTAGGCCTGCGCGATCCGCCCGGTCTCGAAGGCATTGCGCAGGGTGCGCACCATTGCCTCCTGGCCGATCAGGTCCTCGAAGGATTGCGGCCGGTACTTGCGGGCAAGCACGACATAGGGTGCGCCCGGCGCCTTCTGCTCGGCCGCGGGAGTTGAATCAAGGGGGCCGTCGCCGCCCGCCGATGTCGATTTCTTCCTCGCCATGACCGAGGCATAGCCGCTTCGCTCGGATCAGGCAATTTCCTGCTGCGCCAACCCGGCCCCGATCGCTCCGGCGAGCCAGCGGTCGAGGAAGCGGTCGAGCCAAGAGGCGACGGCGGCTCCATGGCGGATGTGGCCAGCGAGCTGGGCCTCGCGCGATTGCGCCCCGCGCCGTCCCTCGCGCCATTTCGCGTCCACCGACCAGCGATTGACCAGGGCATAGGTGATCTCGGGATGGAACTGGATGCCGGCCGCGGTCCGGCCATAGCTGCAGGCCTGATTGGGGAAATCCTGGCCCTGGGCAAGCAGGCTGGCACCGGCTGGCAGCTCGAAGCCCTCGGAATGCCAGTGGTAGACTTGGCCCGGCCAATCGCCGAAGGCCCGACCTGCTGGCGTCGGCATCACCTCGCAATAGCCGATCTCGTGCAGTTGATCCTCGTGGCAAGCAACCTTGGCGCCGAGGTACTTGGCCAGCATCTGGGCACCCAGACACACGCCCAAGAAGGGCTTGTCCTCCTTCAGCGCCACTCCGATCCAATCTGTCTCGGCCTTGATGAATTCGTCGGGGTCGTTGGCGCTCATCGGACCACCGAAGATGACGGCCCCGGCATGGCCTTGCAGCGTTTCCGGCAAGACGCAGCCAAATCTCGGCTTCCTGATATCGAGGCGGTAGCCGCGCCGGCGCAGCAGCTGGCCGATCCGGCCGGGGCAGGAATCTTCCCCGTGCAGCACGATCAGCACGTCGCGCGAGCGCGGTTGTGAATCCTCGGGCGTGCAGCAACCCCGATCTGCCGCACTACTGCCCGCTCTCGCCTGAAGCATCGTCGCCTTCCGTGCTGCGCCGCCGCAACATCCAGCCGATCACCGGGATCGTAACCGTGTGGGGAATCAACCGCAACGCCAAGACGTAGAGATGATCGATGATACCGGCTGGAATCAAGACCCTCCCCCAGACGAGGCCACGATAGCCGGCGCGGGCAACGTCCTCCACACTCTGTGCCCCCAGAATCGGCAGATAGTACGACCGTTCGGCGCCCATGCGGGCATGGAACTTTGTCGCAACCGGCCCGGGCACCAGCACCGAGACCTGGACGCCGTGCCCTGCGCATTCCCGTGCGACCGCTTCAGTGAGCGAGACGAGAAACGCTTTGCTCGCATAATAGGCCGCCTGATTGGGTCCAGGCACCAACCCACCGAGCGAGGCCACATTGAGGATGCCACCGCGGCCGCGCACCAGCATGCCGGGCAGAAAGCGGCGCATCAGATCGGCAGGCGCGCGCATGTTGAGGTCGGCGAGATGGCGGATGGCATCGGGTTCATGGGAGACGTAGGGCCCTGCCAGGCCGATGCCCGCATTGTTGACGAGGACATCGGCATAGGCGCCCGCCACCTCCAGCGCCCGCTCGATCGCGTCCGCCCCCTCGCTCGTCGCGAGGTCGGCAGCGACGATGAGCGCCTCGCCGCCGCGGGCACGGATGAGGGCGGCGGTCTCCTCCAGGCCCTCGCGGCTGCGGGCGACCAGCAGCGTGCCATGGCCGTTACGTGAAAATTCGAGCGCCAGCGCCCGCCCGATGCCTTCGGACGCGCCTGTCACGACGGCGAGCGGGCGCATGGTGGCGAAGCGGCTGGTAGCCGCGCTCGGACGCCAATGGCGGCGGCGCCAGCGGGAGATGAAACGGTCGAGCAAGGGAAGCATCGTGAGCTCTCTTCAGGTTGCCGGTTCGCTCAGCGTCGCCTTTGAAGGGAGCGGTCGCCTGTGGTAATCTGTCGTCATGGATAGAGGTGAATTCTTCTTGCAGACCTCATGCGTCGCCAAGTTCCCCGACGGGCGGCGCACTCTGCATGCGAGCCCGACACAACGCCTTACCGATCCCGAAGGTGCCATCCCATGAGCCCGCTGCTGGATCGAATCTCGATCGATCCCAATGTCTGCTTCGGCAAGCCCTGCTTCAAGGGCACCCGCATTTGGGTGTCGCTGATCCTCGATTTCCTGGCGAGCGGGGAAAGCGAGGCCGACATTCTCAATGCCTACCCGCAGCTGGAAGCGGACGACATCCGCGCCGCGATCGCCTATGCGGCCGAGGTCGCTCGCGAGCGCATCGTACCATTGCCGGTTGGCGCAGCCGAATGAAGCTGAAGCTCGACGAGAACCTCGGGCCAGCTGGCCGCGACCTGCTCGCGGCCGAAGGTCACGATGTCATGACCGTCGTCGAGCAGGACTTGTCGGGAGCGTCCGACGAGAGCCTCTACGCGGTGTGCCGGGACGAAGGGCGGGTGCTGGTGACGCTCGATCACGACTTCGGTCATGTGCTCGGGTTTCCGCCGTCCGCAACGGCTGGAATCGGCGTGCTGGAGCTACGTGGCAGATTGTCGCCCAAGGCCATTATGGCACGGTTGACCGAGCTGGCGGCACTCCTGCAGGTTCAACCCATCGACCGCGAGCTGTG
>JANPDA010000509.1:0-2881 GCA_031431235.1 Hyphomicrobiaceae bacterium | reverse complement strand
CCGACAACAAGGCATACAGGTTCCAGAAGGGCGAGGTCGAATTCGGCTATGCGAGCTGGTTCGTGTGGCCGAACCTGACGATCTGGATCTATCCGGGCGAGCCCAACATCTCGACCCTGATCATGATTCCGACGGGACCCGAGCGCACGATCGAGCACCTCGACTGGTACCTGCCCTCGCCCGAGCCGAGCGACCAGATGAAAGACGCCATCAGATACATGGACGAGACGCTGCAACCCGAGGATATCGCGCTCTGCGAGAGCGTGCAGCGGGGCCTCAAGTCCAAGGGCTACAATCAGGGCCGCTTCGTCGTCGATCCGGCCAATCCGGGCCTCAGCGAGCACGCTGTGCACCACTTCCAGAGCATGGTCGCGGACGCGCTGGGGGTCGACCTCCGCTGAGTCGAGCGCAAGCTCCGCCCGGTTCGACGTTTCATTGCATGCCAACACAGAGATGACCGAGCATGTCGGGCACGAGACGGAACGTCATCGCGAGCTTTGCCGAGGGGGGCTGGGACTACGGCATCTGGGGCGGCCCATATCATGCGCTCCATCAGACGCGCGGCGCCAAGTACTGCGTCTACAACAACCGCCTGATGGCGGTCGATCAGGGTGGCGATCGCTTCGAGGAGTATTGGAAGCTGCGGCGCGAGGCAGGCCTCGTCGACACCGGCGAGCGGCCGACCGAGATCGCCGGGCCGGACGCGGAAGCGCTCTGCAACAAGCTCTTCACGCGCAACTGCTCGACGCTGAAGCCGGGGCGCGCAGGCTATGGCCTTCTCCTCTACCCCGACAGTGGCATCCTCTGCGACGGCATCCTGATGCGTCTCGACATGGACCGCTTCTGGTACGTGCAGGCCGATGGACCGGTCTACTCCTGGCTGATCGCCCAGGCAGCTGGCATGAACGTCCGGATCCGCGATCCTCGCTCGTGGGTCGCCCAGGTGCAGGGGCCGCGCGCGCTCGATATCCTGGCGGCGGCCTGCGACAGTGGATTGCCACCCGATTTCTCCTACTTCGCCGTCGCTCGCGTCCGCATGGGCGGTCAACCCGTGATCGTCTCGCGCACCGGCTGGACCGGCGAGGTCGGCTTCGAGTGGTACACGCTGCCCGAGGAGGCGCCGGTCGACGGCGAGCGGCTGTGGCACCACGTCGTCGCGGCCGGCGAGCCGTTCGGTCTTGCGATCTGCGGCCTCGACTCGATGGACATCCGCCGCATCGAGGCCGGCATCCTCAACAACCTTTCCGACATGGACGAGACCATGAACCCCTATCAGGCGGGGCTCGGTGGCTTCGTCGATATGAGGAAACCCGACTTCATCGGCAAGGCCGCGCTCGAGAAGGCGGATCGCGGCCTGCTGCTGCATGGACTCGAATGCCCCGGCGGCGAGCCGCAGGTGCATGGCGTGGTCCATGCCGGTGATACGGCGATCGGCCGCGTGACTGCTGCCGCCTGGTCGCCGCACCTGCGTTGTGGAACCGCGATCGTTCGGCTGACGGAAGCCCGGCATGGGCGCGCTCGGGAGGTGAAGGTTGCGCTGCGTGATGGCCGCATAGCCGCGGCCGACCTCGTCGATCTGCCGATGTACGACAAGGAGAAGGCGATCCCGCGCGGACTCGACACGACGATCCCTGCTCGAACCTGACGGAGCGGCGGCCGACCTTCGTCCGCTGCGTTAGCGCAGGACTGTGGCCCCGCCGAGACCTGCCATCGGCCTCAGACCTTGCGCACCCGCCTTGCATTGCTGCGCCCGCCCGGCGCACGACGCGGCTTGTCGCCAGGCTCTTCCGGGGACTGCCACGCCGCCATCCGATCGAGGCCGAGCAGCTCCGCGTAGGTCTGGCGGGGCCGCACGATGGAATAGTCGCGACCGCGCACCAGCACTTCCGGCACCAACAGCCTCGTGTTGTAGGTGCCAGACTGCACCGCACCATAGGCCCCCGCTGTCATCACGGCCAGCTGGTCGCCGGGCTCGGCTTTGGGCATCGCCCGTTCGAGCGCCAGGTAGTCTCCGGTCTCGCAAACCGGTCCAACCACATCGCTCACCACGGTCGCTGCATTGCGGCGCGTTTCCAGCACCGGCCAGATCTCATGGTGCGCATCATAGAGGGTCGGGCGGATCAAGTCGTTCATGGCGCCATCGACGATCGTGAAGGTACGGCCCTCGCTACTCTTCACATAGAGCACCTGGACGACCAGAATGCCGGCATTGGCGACGATCATCCGGCCCGGCTCCAGCATCACCTGGACGTCGAGATCGGCGAACGCGCTCCTGACGACGCCCGCATACTCGTCGGGATGCGGGGGCACCTCGTTGCCGCTGCGATAGGGCACGCCGAGGCCGCCACCGAGATCGACATGCCGGATGTCGTGGCCCGCCGCCCGCAGATCGACGACGAGCTCCCGCATCAGCGCGAAGGCGCTGGCAAAGGGCTCGAGCGCGGTGATCTGGCTGCCGATATGCATATGGATGCCGGCGACCACGATGCCAGGGAGCGTCGCTGCCTTGCCGTAGAGACGCCCCGCCTCGCCATAGGGGATGCCGAACTTGGTCTCGGATTTGCCCGTCGAGATCTTCCTGTGGGTGCCGGGATCGACGTCGGGGTTGACGCGCAAGGCGATGCGGGCGGTCTGGCCGAGCGAAGCGGCTACCTCGGAGAGCGCATCCAGCTCGGGCTCGGATTCGACGTTGAAATGGACGACGCCTTCGCTCAGCGCGAATGCCATCTCGGAGCGCGACTTGCCGACACCGGCAAAGATGATCCGATCGGGCGCGATGCCGGCTGCAAGCGCACGGCGAGCCTCGCCCTCGCTGACGACATCCATGCCGGCGCCCAGATCCCCGAGCGTCCTGATCACCGCCTGGTTGGAGTTCGCCTTG
>JANPDA010000508.1:0-11220 GCA_031431235.1 Hyphomicrobiaceae bacterium | reverse complement strand
ATCGAAGCGCGGTCAGCGCCTTCGTTCGGGGTGCTGCTCCACCCGCCGTCGCCTGTCCGCACCACTCAACGGCAACGGCGCTGACAGCAGCACGGCCATGCGCGCCGGCCAAATCCCCATAGAGCCAGCCGCACCAACGTGCCCTAACTCCCGCGGGTTCCTTCACTGAAGGCTTTCGGACGACGGCCCCGTGTGCGTGTCGAGGTCATCGAGAGGGCCGTCATCCGAAACCCTGCACAGAAGGCGAATATGGCCCGTATCCGATTGATCGAATGGAGTAATCCTCAGCCCGGTCCGATCATGTTTTCCGGCCGGACGATGGCATCGAACTCCTCGGCCGTGACATAGCCCCCGCCGACCGCCTCCTCACGCAGGGTGGTGCTGTTCTGGTGTGCGGTCTTGGCGATCTTGGCAGCGTTGTCATAGCCGATCTTGGGGGCGAGCGCCGTCACCAGCATGAGGGATCGATCGAGCGCTGCCTTGATGTTGTCCTCGCGCGGCACGATGCCGAGCACGCAATGCTCGGTGAAGGAAACGCTGGCGTCAGCGATCAACCGCACCGATTGCAGGAAGTTGTAGGCCATCACCGGATTGAACACGTTCAACTCGAAATGGCCCTGGCTGCCGGCGAAGGTGAGCGCGGCGTGATTGCCGAACACCTGCACGCAGACCATGGTCAGGGCCTCGCACTGGGTCGGGTTCACTTTGCCTGGCATGATCGAGGAGCCGGGCTCGTTCTCGGGCAGTTGCAGCTCGCCGAACCCCGAGCGCGGGCCCGAGCCCAGAAAGCGGATGTCGTTGCCGATCTTGAACAGCGAGGCCGCGACCGTGTTGATCGCGCCGTGGCTCATGATCATGGCGTCATGGGCGGCGAGCGCCTCGAACTTGTTGGGGGCGGAGGTGAATGGGAGCCCGGTGATCGCCGCGATACGCTCGGCGACTTTCTCGGCAAAGCCCTTGGGCGCGTTGAGACCGGTGCCGACGGCAGTGCCGCCTTGGGCGAGCTCCATCAGCAGCGGCAGCGTCTGCTCGATGCGGAAAACGCCGTTCTCGACCTGCTTGGCGTAGCCGGAGAACTCCTGGCCCAGCGTCAAAGGCGTCGCGTCCTGCGTGTGCGTACGCCCGATCTTGATGATGTGGGCGAATGCGCGCGATTTCTCCGCGAGAGCCTTGTGCAGCAGGCGTAGTGCCGGCAGCAGGCGGTGATGGATTTCCTCCGCGCAGGCGATGTGCATGGCGCTCGGATAGGTGTCGTTGGAGGACTGGCTCATGTTGACGTGGTCGTTGGGGTGCACCGGGCTCTTCGAGCCCATCACGCCGCCCAAGATCTCGATCGCCCGGTTGGAGACGACCTCGTTGGCATTCATGTTCGATTGCGTGCCCGAGCCCGTCTGCCAGACGACGAGGGGGAAGTGGTCGTCGAGCTTGCCTGCGATCACCTCGCCGGCCGCGGCGACGATCGCGTTGCCGATCTCGGGGCTGAGACGCCCGAGCGCCATGTTCACCTCGGCGGCTGCCCGCTTGACGATGCCGAGCCCGCGCACGATCGACGCCGGCTGGCGCTCCCAGCCGATCCTGAAATTGCCCCGGCTCCGCTCTGCCTGGGCGCCCCAGTAACGGTCGGCAGCGACTTCGATGGCGCCGAAGGAGTCGGTCTCGGTGCGGGTGGTGGGCATGGGTTATGGTACCTCTATCGGGCAGGCGCAGCGGTGGCGGATCATAAGCGGCATGGGCAAGAAAAGACAGGCCGGTGGATCTGTGTCGGCTCCGGGACCAGCTCCGGGGTCAGACCCCTTTGGCGGTGGCTTGGCGTTCGGCCAGGGCGCTCGGACAAAGTGTTCTGACCCCGGTTGCCCACGCCTCCCCTCCGAGACCCGCTATCTCGCCGCCGCTTGCGCCGCGTTCGGGCTCGGCTTCCGCGACGTCTCGGGCGAGGGCTATCTGCTGGAAATTTCGGATGGCGCGCGCACCCTCGCGCTCGCGGCCGGGCGCGCCTGCATCTATCCGACCAACACCGCCGCCGCCTTCACGCTCGCCAAGGACAAGATGCACACGGCCCGCCTACTGGAGGCGCACGGCCTGGCGACGCTGGGCGGCACTCTCTTCTTCGTCTCGGACCATCACCGGCAATACCGGGCGCCGGGACGCGAGCGGGAGGATGCGATCCGCCATGGCGTGGCGCATGGATTTCCCCTCTTCGCCAAGCCCAACATGGGCGCGCGCGGCGATCTCGCCGAGATCGTGCACGACCGGGCGCGCCTGGAAACCTATCTCGAGGAGGCCGCCACCCGCTATGACGCGGTCATCCTGCAGGACGTATTCAGCGGCCCGGAGTATCGCGTGCTCTGCCTCGACGGCGAGGTCGTGTTCTGCGTCGAGCGGGCGACGACGGCGTTGCGGGGCGACGGTCGGTCGGCTCTCGGCGAGCTGATCGCCGCCTACAACGCCGCGCTCGCGGGCAGCGGCATCTCCGGCATCCCCGAGCGATCGATCCCCGTGATCGCGGCCCAAGCAGGTCTGGCGCCGGGCGAGATGGTCGCCACCGGTCGCATCGTCACCTTGCCGGGCCGGCGCAATCTGGCGGCGTCGGGACGATCCGAGCGTCTGGTCGAGCCAGTGCCGGCACAACTCGCCAACCTTGCGCTGGCGGCAGCGCGGCTGACCGGCCTGAATGTCGCCGGCGTCGATCTGATGGACGCATCGGGGGGCAGCGATTTTTCCCTGCTGCGCGTGATCGAGGTGAACGGAGCGCCCGGCATTACCGCTCTCGAGCAGCTCGGGCGGATGGACCTCGTCCTCGAAATCTGGCGGCGGATCCTGTCGCGGGCCTTCGGGCGAGAGCTGAAACCGCTGCCATGATGCTGCATCCCCTCTTCCGCCTCCCGAAGTTCGGCGCCGGCCCAGGCCTGCATCGGGTCGACGCGCTGATTGCGGCACTCGGCCTCGGAGCCTATCTGCGCGCGACACCGCGGATCGCCATCACGGGCACCAATGGCAAGGGCTCGACGGCCAAGCTCTGCTCCGAGATCCTGCGCCGGTCGGGACGGCGGACGGGGCTCTTCACCTCGCCGCATCTCTTTCGCTTCAACGAGCGGATCGAGATTTCTGGAGCGCCCGCAACGGACGAGTTGCTCACGCACAAAGCCGATCAGGTTCTCGCGGCGATCGCCGCCTACGAAGGCATCGATCCCGACGATCGGGTCGGCGCGTTCGAGGCCTACTTCGTCCTCGCCATCGCCGCCTTCGCGCAAGCTCGCGTCGATACGCTGGTGCTCGAAGCCGGCATCGGCGGGCGCTACGACGCGGTGCGGATGGCACGCGCCCCGCTGGCGGCGGTCGTATCGATCGACTTCGACCACACCGACATTCTCGGCAAGACCTTGGCTGCAATCGCTCTCGACAAGCTCGAGATCGTGGCGACAGGCGGTCTCGCCGTGCTGGGTCGAACGCTCGCCCCGCTTGCCGCGCAGATGCGTTGCCATGCCGGTCTGATCGGGGTGACGCCGTTGTTCGCAACCGAGGCGTCGGCCGTGACGATCGAGACGAGCGATGCCGGCGGCAGCGTTTTGCGACTGATGCTCGACGGACAGAGCATCGAGGGTATCCGGCTCAATCTTGCCGGCCCCCACCAGGGCGACAATCTCGCGATCGCCGCGCTCTTGGCCAAACGATTGCTGGATCGCGAGCGGGCATTCGAGGCGCACGGCTTTGCCGGAGCGGTCCGTGGCGCTGCCACCGAGACGCGCTGGCCGGGCCGGCTCGAGCTGGTGATGGAGGATCCCGCCGTCACCATCGACGTCGGCCACTCGCCGGCGGCGATCGAGGCCGCACTCGCCGCGTTCGCCGCTCACAACCGGCTCGGAGACTGCCTGCTCGTGCTCGGCTGCTCGCGCGACAAGAATGCACGCGACATGGTGGGTCTGCTCGCGCCCCGCTTCAATCGCATTCTCTGTACCAGCGCCCATCACAAGGGCGCGCCCGCCGCCGAGATCGCCGCCATTGCCAGAGCCGCCAATCCAACCGCTTCGATCGTGGAAGCTGCAACGATCGCAGTGGCAGCGGTGCGCACCGTGACCATTTGCCGCGACGAGAGGCGGGCCGCCTACGTCGCCGGCGGTCTGTTCGTGGCGATCGAGCTGGCCCACGCCCTGCGCGGCGGCGATCCAGCGCGGCTGAGATTCTTCTGAACGCTGAGAATGACAGCCTCACGGGCGACCGGCCGGTCGTCTCTACTTCTTGCGAAACCGGTCGAGCTTCACGACCTCGGCGCTCGGGCGCGGGGGATCATCATCGGGACCGTCGGGAGATTTGGCGGTCGACTGGGAGAGCTCGGGCACGGGTGGCGGGCTGGCTGGCCGGTCGGACTGGCCCTTGCGGGAGAGGCGCGGGCGCGCTGCCCCGACGTTGCGGATGGGCGTCTTCTTCTCCGGGTCGGCCGCTGGCGCCCTGTCGTCCTGCAAGCCGGCTTCAGTTTCGCCGTCGAACCCGGTTTTGACCTCGGCCAGCCGTGGCCCTTTGCGAGCCGCAGCCGAAAGCTCTGATGGCTCGAATTGCATGCCGTAATGCACGCTCGGGTCGAAGAAAACTTTCAGCGACTGGAATGGAACGACCAGACGCTCCGGGATCGAGTTGAAGGTCAGCTTCACCTCGAACCGATCCTCATGCACAGCCAGATCCCAGAACCGGTGCTGTAGCACGATCGTCATCTCTTCGGGATACTGGACCTTCAAGCGCTTGGAAATACCGACACCGTCAGCCTGCGTGTTGAAGGCGATGTAGAAATAGTGATCGCCGGGCAGGCCCGATTGGGCGACCCGCTCGAGCACGCTCCGCACCACCCCTCGAAGGGCTTCCTGGGAGAGGCGCTCGTAGTCGATCTGCTGCTCGGACATCGATATCGCGCTGGCGTCCAGATTCGCCGGCGGAGCGCCCGCCGAGCTCAAGAGAAATGGAGGGCTTCTGTTGCCCGGTGCCCCCCGAACCGCGCCTGACCCCTGCTAAGGAATCAGGGCTTTCATTTCGAGGACCAGCGCCGCATTACGCAGCGATGGCGACCTCAGCATAGTTGTCATTGGCAACTATACGATTGGCCCGATAACGGCGGTACCATGCCGAGCAAAAGCTTGACCCTTTACACCCTCGTCGATCCTATTTCGCCCCCAGCAGATGCCGCCTGAACTCGACAGGTCGGCGGCATTTGGTGGAGGCGCCGGGTACCGCCCCCGGGTCCGAATGGCTTATTACGGTTGCGTTTATCGCCATAGCCGAACGAGTCGGCAGGTGGAATATAGGATGTTCCGCGTGCGAAAAAAAGGCGTCATCTGAATCTAAACGAAACGAGCTGCGACTGGCGGGTCCCCGCGTCCCGAGCAGGCACTTGCCGTAGCCGAGCGCTAACCATGCCGGGCAAAGCACATGATCGGATCCAGCAGCTCTGCCCGATCCTTGCTTGGCTCGATCGAAGCTCGCGGTGATGCGGGTCCACGAGGAGGCTTCATGTCGATCGAAACCGTTGCCGAGACCCCTGCGCGCAGCCCGCGGTCGCGCTATGTCTCGCACGCAACGCTCGGCCCGCTCACCACGCTGGCACTCGCCGTCGTGATCCTGGCGAGCGCAGTGCTCGTGAATGTCGCAGGCATCGGCATCACGTTCATTCTTGCCGCGGGCGGCCTCGAGGCGAGCCAGGCGCCCGAGGCGCAGGCGCTCACCAATCCAGCCATGCAGGTCAGCCTGATCGTCTCGACTTTCGCCGGCCAGATCATCGCGATCGTGCTCGCGGTCTGGTTCGCCGGGTTCAAGGGCGGCCGGCGCGCCGCCGTGCTGGCACTCGCTCCCGCAGGCGGCGGCGTCCTGACCTACCTCGCTTCGGCGGCCCTGTTCGTCGCCGCTGCCGTCGCCGCCGGCTTTGTCATCGGCACGCTGCTGCCGCACGACCCCCTCGAGGACCTGCGGCTCTGGCAACCCTTGATGCAATCGCCGGCGGCGCCATTCATGTTGTTGCTGATCGTGGTGGGTGCGCCGCTCTCGGAAGAGCTGCTGTTCCGCGGGTTCTTGTTCTCTGCGCTCGCCCGCAGCCGGATCGGCCTGATCGGCGCCTCGCTGGTCTCGACGGCCCTGTGGACGCTGCCACATGCGGGCTATTCGTTGCAGGGCATGCTGACGGTCTTCATCGTCGGGCTCGCGCTCTGTGCGATCCTCGTGAGGACCGGCAGCTTGCGCGTGACGATCTTCTGCCACGCGGTCTACAATGCCGGCGTGGTGGTGTTCATGCTGTTTTTCATGCCGGTGCCAGGCGCCTGAAGGGCCTTCCGGTCGACCGAGGTGCCGATGCCGACCGACAACCGGGCCAAAGGCACGCTCATCACGCTTGCAGGCGTCCTCATGTTCGCGCCCGATGCGCTGCTCGTTCGCCTCACGGCGATCGATGCGGCGACGCTGGTTGCCGGCCGGGACTTGCTCGCCGGGGCGATCGTGCTGGCGTGGTGCTCGTGGGCCTCGGGCGGGCGGCTTGTTCACGAGCTGGCCAGCCTCAGCCGTTGGGGCCTCGCCGTAGCGGTGCTGCAGGCGCTGAGCTCGATCCTGTTCATCTTTTCGCTCCAGCACACCACTGCCGCCAACGCGCTGCTCGTGTTCTCGACGGCGCCACTCCTGACCGCGGTGCTCGCCTGGACCGTGCTGCGCGAAGGCCTGCCTGCCTCGACCTGGGCAGCGATCGCTGCCTCGAGCGTTGGGCTCGCCGTCATCGTCAGTGGCAGCATCGGCGCCGGCCATGTGCTCGGCGACGCGCTGGCTCTCACCAACGCGCTGACGGTCGCCCTGTCCTACATCATCATCCGCCGCCATCGCGATGTCAGCATGGTGCCGGCGATGGGGCTCGGCCTGCTCATGGCTGCGGCCGTGACCGCGCCGTTCGCCGGCTACCCGCCCATGAGCTCCATGCAATGGCTATGGCTCGGGATCGGTGGTGGCGTGATCCTGCCGGCCGCGCTGATCCTGTTGACCATCGGGCCACGCTACCTGCCTGCACCCGAGGTCGCCATGCTGAGCCTCTTGGAAGCCGTGCTGGGCCCGTTGCTGGTATGGCTGGTGCTGGCAGAGCACCCTGGACTGCGCACCATCGCCGGCGGGGGGATCATCGTGCTGGTGCTGTTTCTGCATTCGGCGGTGCGGCTGTGGAGTGATCGGGAGGTCGAGGCCAAAGCCTGAGCGGTCGAGGCATCAGCGGAGCCCCACCCGATCGCCCGATGCGAGCCCTTCGCCGCATTGCAACACGAGTCGAGCATCTCTAGAGCCAAGGAGAGAGTGCGGTTGATTCGTCTCCCGCCCACGAAACCAGCCAGCCGGCGGGCGCTGTCGATCCGAAGTGACGCCGCTGAAGGAGGCTAGAAGACCATGTCGAGCCGTCTGGAGCATTTGAAGCGCCTCGAAAGCGAGAGCATCCACATCTTTCGCGAGGTCGCGAGCGAGTTCGAGCGGCCGGTGCTGCTCTACTCGATCGGCAAGGATTCCTCCGTCCTCCTCCATCTGGCGCTGAAGGCGTTCCACCCCTCGCGCCTGCCGTTCCCGCTGCTGCACATCGATACCACCTGGAAGTTCCAGGAGATGATCGGCTTTCGCGACGAGACGGCCAGGCGGCTCGGTCTCGAGTTGCTCGTCCACATCAACCAGGTCGGCCTTGCGCAGGGCATCAGCCCGGTGGGGAGTGGCAGCGCACTGCACACCGACATCATGAAGACGCAAAGCCTGCGCCAGGCGCTCGACGCGCATCGCTTCGATGCCGCGATCGGCGGGGCGCGGCGCGACGAGGAGAAGTCGCGCGCCAAGGAGCGCGTGTTCTCCCACCGCTCCGCTGGCCACCGCTGGGATCCCAAGCGCCAGCGGCCCGAGCTGTGGAGCTTGTTCAACGGCAAGCTCGCGCCCGGCGAGACCATGCGTGTGTTCCCGCTCTCCAACTGGACCGAGCTCGACGTCTGGAACTACATCGAGTTGGAGGGCATCCCGATCGTGCCGCTCTACTTCGCCAAGGAGCGCCCGGTCGTCGAGCGTGACGGCATGCTGATCATGGTCGACGACGACCGCCTGCCGCTGCTGCCGGGCGAGCGACCGCACATGCGCCGGATCCGCTTCCGCACGCTCGGCTGCTATCCGCTGACCGGCGCGATCGAATCCTCGGCGACAAGCTTGCCCGAGATCTTGCACGAGCTCGTCACCTCGCGCGTATCCGAGCGCCAGGGCCGCGTCATCGACAAGGACCAGTCCGGCTCGATGGAGAAGAAGAAGCAGGAGGGCTATTTCTGATGTCCCAAGCCCAGCGCAGGATCGAGCCCGACATGACCGCTCCCTCTGCCGCCCCCTCCCCGGTCGCCGAGCCCAATCAGGGACTGTTGCGCTTCCTCACCTGCGGTAGCGTCGATGATGGCAAGAGCACGCTGATCGGGCGTCTCCTCTACGACAGCCAGCATGTGCTCGAGGATCAGCTCGCGGGCCTGAAGACCGACAGCCGCAAGTTCGGCACCACCGGCGGCGAGATCGACCTCGCGCTCCTCGTCGACGGCCTGCAGGCCGAGCGCGAGCAGGGCATCACCATCGATGTCGCGTTCCGCTACTTCCAGACGGCCAGGCGCAAGTTCATCGTCGCCGACACGCCCGGCCACGAGCAGTACACGCGCAACATGGCGACGGGCGCCTCGGTGTCCGACCTCGCCATCATCCTGATCGACGCCAGGAAGGGCGTGCTGACGCAAACGCGGCGGCACTCGTGCATCGTCCACCTGCTCGGCATTCCCGAGGTCGTGGTCGCCATCAACAAGATGGACCTCGTCGGCAATTCGCAGGCCCGCTACCGCGAGATCGAGACTGAGTATCGTGCCTTTGCGCGCCAGCTCGGGCTCGAGCGCATCGTCTGCATCCCGGTCTCGGCGCTGACCGGCGACAACGTGATCCTGCGCGGCGAGGGGCTGGCCTGGTTCGATGGTCCGACGTTGCTCGAGCAGCTGGAAAATGTCGACGTCGAGAAGGGACGCGGCGAGACGCCGTTCCGCTTTCCGGTGCAATGGGTCAACCGGCCGAACCAGAATTTTCGCGGTTTCTCCGGCACCGTGGTGGGCGGCCGGGTGCGGCCGGGCGACGAGGTCGTGGTGCTGCCGTCGGCGCGCACGACGCGGATCGAGCGGATCTCGACTTATGACGGCGACCGCGGGGAAGCCGTAGCCGGCGACGCCGTGACGCTGACCCTTACGGAGGAGGTGGATGTCAGCCGTGGCGATGTGATCACCGCGCCAAGCGCACGTCCGGAGGTCGCCGACCAGGCCGCCGCGCAACTGATCTGGATGGCCGAGGAGCCGCTCTATCCGGGCCGCCCCTATCTGATCAAGGTCGGCACCCAGTGGGCAACGGCGACCGTGTCGGCCCTGAAGCACAAGATCAACGTCGACAATCTCGATCATATCGCGGGCAAGGAGCTCGCGTTGAACGAGGTCGCCCAGGTCAACCTCTCCTTCTCCAAGCCGCTGGTGTTCGACCCTTATTCGCAGAACCGGCAGACCGGCGGATTCATCCTGGTCGATCGTGTCACGTTCAACACCGTCGGCGCCGGCATGCTCCAGTTCGCGCTCAGGCGCGCGACCAACATCCACTGGCAGGCGCTCTCGGTCGACAAGGCGGCGCGCGCGAGCCAGAAGAGCCAGCAGGCGTGCTGCCTGTGGTTCACGGGGCTGTCAGGGTCGGGCAAGTCGACGGTTGCCAACCTGCTCGAGAAGCGGCTGCTCGCGGCTGGCAAGCACACCTACATCCTCGACGGCGACAACGTCCGCCACGGCCTCAACCGCGACCTCGGCTTCACCGACGCCGACCGGGTCGAGAACATCCGCCGCGTGGGCGAGGTCGCCCGCCTGATGGCGGACGCCGGCCTCATCACCATCGTCTCGTTCATCTCGCCGTTCCGGGCCGAGCGGCGGATGGCGCGCGACCTGTTCGCGGCTGGGGAATTCCTCGAGGTGTTCGTCGACACCCCGATCGAGATCTGCGAGCGCCGCGACCCCAAGGGCCTCTACAAGCAGGCGCGCGCCGGCAAGATCAAGAACTTCACCGGCATCTCTTCCGCCTATGAGGCGCCCGAGGCGGCCGAGATCCGGCTCGACGGCGGCAAGGCGACGCCGGAAGACCTGACCGAGCAGGTGATGCGGATGCTGGAGGCCAAGGGGATCGTGTAGTGGGCAGGTGGTGCGTCGACGCGCGACCAGTCGACTTCGGGGCGATCGTCCACTAGTGTGGTGTCTCGCAAATGCCATCCAGCATCCGCAGCTGGCTCGGTGATGGCATTTGCGAGGCGAAACCACACTAGATTCCTAGAGTTGCTAGTGTCCTTTCATCTCCGAAATACGCTTCAGAGGACGCTGCGAGGTTGAGCGTATTTCGGAGACAGGACACTAGGCTGTTGCCATGAGGCTCAGACCCGACCCGATCTCGCCCGAGATCCTGTCCTTCATAGAGGCGACCGTCCGCGAGATGATGGCGCCCTATGCCGTGCGCGAGATCCGCATCCATGCGGATGAGAATCATGCCGGCGAGCCTGCCATTTTCGTCGATATCGAGCACGATTTGAGCGAGACGCCGATCGATACGAGGGACCTTCGCAGGCTCTCCAAGTGCATACTGGACCGGTTGTGGGAGCTCGGCGAAGATAGATTCGCTTACGTCCGCCATTACTATCACGACGACCAGAAGGGCACCTGGGACCGGTGAGCGAGGATCTGATCGCGACGGCGCTCCGGCTGGCGAAGGGCGGCGTCGGCAGGCCACGTCGGAGCGATCTCGAGCGGGCCGTCAGCTCCGCCTACTACGCCCTGTTCCACGCCGTGGCAGAGGACGCGGCCAGCTTGCTCGTCGGCTCAGGACCGAACCGTCCCGACAAGGCTTGGGCGCAAGTCTATCGTGCGCTCGATCATGGCGCGGCCAGGAACGCCTGCTCGAATGTGCGCCGGCTGGGTTTTCCAGCCGAGATCGAGTTTGCGGCGGACGCCTTCGTCAGGCTGCAGGAAGCCCGCCACGGCGCGGACTACGATCCCGACTATCGCGTCGGCCGCTCCGAGGCTCTCGACTGGATCGCACTCGCCGCGGACGCCATCCGCTCGCTGCGGCAGGCCTCGCGCAAGGACCGCATCGCGTTCGCGGTGCTGCTGCTGTTCAAGCGGCGATGATAGGGCGCGGATCGAGCCGCTC
>JANPDA010000507.1:0-11237 GCA_031431235.1 Hyphomicrobiaceae bacterium | reverse complement strand
CCGTCCTGCTTGTAGATGAGCCCCCGGCACATGCCGCGCGAGCCTTCGGCGCTCGGGCTCTCCTGGACGTAGAGCAGCCATTCGTCGGCGCGCGCCGGTCGATGGAACCACATGGCGTGGTCGAGACTCGCGACCTGGAGCTCCGGATCGGCGAGGATGCGGCCATGGGAGATGACGGCGGTGTCGATCAGCGAGTAGTCCGACGCATAGGCGAGCACGGCTTCCTGCAATTGCCGCGGCCCTTCGACCGGCCCACGCGCGCGCATCCAGACATTCATCACAGGTGGACGGTCGTGCCGATCAATGAAGCCTTCCGGATCGACGAGCCTCATCTCCATCGGCCATTGCTTCTCCCAATAGCCCTTGAACGCGCCGGGCCACTTCTTGGCGAGCCGCTGGCCGAGCTCGTCCTCCGAGATGCAGTCCTGGGGTCCGGGTACCATCGGCATGGCGATCTGGTGGGAGAGGCCCGGCTCCTCCCCCTGGAAGCTCGCCGCCATCACGAAGATCACCTCGCCCTTCTGGCTGGCGACGATCCGCCTCGTGGTGAAGCTGCCGCCATCGCGCAGCCGCTCGACCTCGTAGGCGACGGGCACCTTGGTATCGCCTGGCCGCAGGAAATAAGCGTGTAGCGAGTTGACGAAGCGGTCTTCCGCCACCGTACGCTGCGCCGCGACCAGGGACTGAGCGATCACCTGCCCGCCGTAGATCCGTTTCCAACCGTCATTGGGGCTGAGCCCGACGAAGCCGTCCTCGCCTCGCCTCTCGAGGTCGAGTATGGAGAGGAGTTTTTCGAGCGGCTTGGACTGGTCGTTGCTCATGGGTCTTCCAAAATGGGGGGCATCCAGAATAGGCAAGGCGAAGCCAGGCCGCAGGTGAGGGACGCGAGCGGACCCTGTCAAGCGCGGTCCCAGCAGGGTGAGGCGGCAAGGCCCATGTTCGACGTGGTCGTGAGCGGAGCGAGCTATGCCGGCCTCGCGCTTGCGCGTGCGCTCGCGACGGGCCTGGGCGAAGGGGCCCGCATCGGTCTTCTCGACCGGGTTGCGCTCGCCCCGTCGGCAGCGGACTCCGCCGATCCCCGCGCAACGGCGCTGGCCGCGGCCAGCGTGCGGTTCCTCGAGGCGATCGGTGTCTGGGCTGGGCTCGAGCCTGATGCGGGTCCAGTCGAGGCGATCGAGATCACCGATGGGCGCCTCGAGAGCCCCGTACGGTCGACCCTGTTGCGCTACGACAACCGCATCGATGATGGTCGACCGGCATCGTGGATCGTCGAGAACAGCAAGCTGCGCGAGGCGCTGGCTGCCGCAGTCCTGGCAACGCCTTCGATCGAGCGACTGCCGCCCGCGGTCGCCGTGCGCATGACGGCCAGTCCCGCGGCGGCGACGATCGTGCTGGCTGGCGGCGGCACCATCGCAGCCCGGCTCGTTGTCGCTGCCGACGGCCGGAGCTCGACCTTACGCGAAAGCTGCGGCATCGGAACGCTCGGTTGGCCGCTGCGCCAGACGGGCATCGTAGCGGTCATTGCCCACGAGCAGCCGCATCGACGCACCGCGATCCAGCACTTCTTGCCGGCCGGTCCGTTCGCGCTGCTGCCATTGCGGGACCCATGCCGTTCCGCGATCGTGTGGACCGAGAGCGAGCGGGAGGCGGCCCGGCTCATCGTACTCGCCGACGACGAATTCACTCGGCAGCTGGAGCAGCGCTTCGGCGGTCGTCTCGGCAAGCTCACGCTCGCTGGGGCGAGGGCGACGTTCGCTCTCGAGACGCGGATAGCACGGCGTTTCATCGCCGACCGGCTCGCGCTCGTCGGTGACGCGGCGCGAGTGGTGCATCCCCTCGCCGGTCAGGGGCTCAACATCGGTCTGCGCGATGTGGCGGCGCTGGCCGAGGTGGTGACGGACGCGGTCCGGCTCGGCCTCGATCCGGGCCAGGCCGAGCCGCTCGAGCGCTACGATCGCTGGCGGCGCTTCGATTCGGTCAGCTCGGCCTTGGCCATGGACGGCCTCAACCGGCTCTTCTCCAACGATTTTGGGCCCCTGCGCATCCTGCGCGACATCGGCCTCGGCGCCGTCGACCGCATTCCGCGCCTGAAGCAGCTGCTGGTCGCGGAAGCCGCTGGCCTGACGGGGGATCTGCCGCGGTTGTTGCGCGGAGAAAGACTGTGAGGTTTGGCCCGCACGGCTTGCGCCGATGCCGAGCGCCGATGCGATCGTCCCGTAGGTTGGGTTGAGCCAGAGGCGAAACCCAACAGCGAGCAGGGCGAAGCGCCAAATGCCCTGCTGCAACCGCAAACACGAGCGGTTCGGTACGCTTCGCGCGCATGTTTTCTGTCGGGTTTCGCCGCGCGAGCATGCGCTTGCTCAACCCGACCGTGTAATAGAAAAACCAGCTACATTTTCGTCGTTCCGAAAGGGACGCTCTGCCGCGGATGGCCGTCCGCGCCAGAGCTGCTGGCGATCGGATCGTACCCGACCTGAGCCGCCTTCCGGCTGCCTCGTAGCGGGATCGCGCCAGTCTCTTCATCAGGCCCGGATGGTTGCCAGAGCTCGAGGCTCGTTTCACAAGGCAGGGACGACGAAGATGCACGAAGCTATCACAGTTGCAGGGATCGATACATCCAAACTGAAGCTCGATATCGCGATCCACGGCGAGGCCCGCTACAGCGAGGCCGGCCACGACCGCGGAAACCCCGCTCACCGTGCGCCGCTGCCGGGGCCCACCGCCATCCGGATCAACTCGGCGAAGTTGGTCGCTCCCACGCGTTTCATCATGTTGGCACGGTGGACCTCGACAGTGCGCGCCGACACGCCGAGCTCGAAGGCGACCTGCTTGTTGCGATATCCTTGCAGCAGCAGATCGAGAATTTGGGCTTCGCGCGGGGTCAGCCGCTGGCGGATGTTGCCGATCTGGGCACCCGATCTGGCAGCAGGCTCGGGATTGCGGGCACGCTCGATGGCGCGGCGGACCGCGTCGATCAAGGTGCTCTCGGCCACTGGCTTTTCGACAAAATCGCTGGCGCCGTTGCGCATGGCCTCGACCGCGGTCGGCAAATCGCCATCACCCGAGATCATGATCACCGGGACGCCGGGACGCAGCGATTGTGCTTGCGCCAGCATCTCGAGCCCGCTCGTGCCCGGCAACCGCAGATCGAGCACGATGCAATCGCAGGTCATGCCGGAAAGCGCTTGCACGAACACCTTGGGATCGCTGAATTCGACCGTCGCATAGCCGGCATCGGCGAGGAGCGAGCGCATCTGCTCCAGATCGGATCGCTCGTCGTCGAGCATGAGTACAGTTGCGGCGCCGCCGGATACGGATGCCGTCGCAGTCGTGGGGCTCGCTTTGCTCGGTTTGCTCGTCACGATTCAACCATTTCCAATCAAAGGCCGGCGTGGCATTGCCTGGGGAGCTCCCCTGTCATCTGGCCATCAGCTGCTTGGGCCATGTGAACCGCATCGTCGTGCCGCGCTCCACTTGCGGGTCCGATAATACCTCTATCCTGCCGCCATACAAGCTCACGACTTTGACGACGAGCGCCAAGCCCATTCCTCCGTTCGCACGTCCTGGTTTGGGATCGATCTGGACGAACGGCTCGAAGATGCTGCCATGAAAGCGAGCTGCGATGCCGGGCCCGTCATCGGTGACGGCGAACCACCATTTGTCCGCGCTGCTGGTCATGTTGAGCCGCAAGCTGCCGGTGGCGCGGTCGTGATGGCGGACCGCATTCTCGATCAGGTTCCGCAGCACGAGATCGAGTGGCGCGACCGCGGTTGCGATCATGGGGCATTCGAGATCGAGCGAGATTGTGAAACGGGCACACTCGGGGATCGATTGCTCGATCTCGCCGACGAGGCCGGCAAGGTCGACGGGCTCCTCCCCGTCGCCTGCCCGTCCGATCCGGGAGTATTCGAGCAGGTCGTCGAGCATGCGGGCCATGCGCGACACATTGCGCTCGATGCTCTCGATCTGGTCGGCCGCACCATCCGCCGGGCTCGCCTTCAGGGCGTCGGTGCTGTAGCGGATCGCGCGGATCGGAGCCTTGAGGTCGTGCGAGATGATCGAGGAGAATTGGTCGAGTTGATGATTGATGCGGCTCAGCTCGGCGTTGTTGTGCTCGAGCAGCTGCCGTCCGGCGACGATCTCGGTCAGCACCTCGGCAAAGCTGATGATGCCCCCGATCGATCCGTCTGCCTTGCGCCAGGGGCTGTGGCACCAGCGGATCCAGTGGATCGCGCCGGCGGGGCCGGTGTCGGGCTCGATCTCGGTCACGACGGTCTCGCCCGAAAGGCAGCGTGCGATGCGCTCGGCTCCCTTGGCCATGTCGCCGCTGCCCAGAGCCTCGGCGCCGAAATGGCCGGCGAGCGGCACCAGCTCGCCGCCGAACGTCTCGATCCAGCGCCGCGTGGCGAACAGGCAGCGCATCCGCGGATCGAACATGGCAATCGCAGCGGGGGCATGATCGATCACGAGATTGATGAGAGCCTGATGCTCGATGATCTGCGCCTTGGCCAGCCGCAGGTGATCCTCGGCAATGCGGCGCGCCCGCTGCTGGCGCACCAGCTCGAGCTCGGAGGGCGATTTGAGGCCGAGCCGGTGCAACACCAGATGATAGCGCCGCTCCCTCTCCTCCCAGAACGCCTCGATCGACAGCTTGATCGGCGCGCCGCGGTGGATGAGACCGACATTGGGCAAGGCAAAGCTCGCCGTGGGATCGTCCTGCAACGCCAACAGATCGGGGCCGAGCCCCACGAAGCTCGCCACGTCCTCGCACAGCTCGGCGCCAAGGGGGACGATTTCCGCCAGCGGTCCGTAGCGGTCGCGCACGATGAGGCTTTCGTCGAGCAGGACGATGCCGATCACGCCCTCATCTGCCAGGAAGCGGGCGCTATCGCCCGGCAGGCTCGACGCTGGCCCGGCCTCCAGCTCACGCTTCTCTGGCAGGCCGGTCATCAGAGCAGACGCTCCAGGATCCTCGCCGCCAGCCCGGTGAAAAGCTGCTCGACGCCGGTGCCGTCCCGCGCGCTGGTCAATGTGAGCGGGATCCCAGCGGCGCGGAGATCCGGCGGCAGCGCGTAATTCGGCATGTTTCCGGTCAGGTCCATCTTGCTGGCGGCGCAGGCAATGGGCCGGCCGGGCATCGTCTCCTGGAACAGGCGGGCCAAGTGAAGCATTCCCTCGAACGTCGAGGGCCTCGTCGCATCCGCGACGATGACGGCGCCCGAGGCGCCGCGCAGATAGATGTGGCCCATGATGCTGTCGCCGAAGTCGCCGTCGACGTCCCACAGCACGAGCATGACCTCGCCTCCCTCGGGTCCCTTCGGGATCGAATGCGTATAGTGATCGACACCCATCGTTGCCTTGTAGTCGGCCTCGAACGTCCCGAAAACAAGCCGGCGGGCGAGCGAGGTCTTGCCGACCCCGATCTCGCCCAGCAGCATCACCTTACGGGCCGTTGCCATTGCCGAGCTGAACCTCTCCCTCGAAGGCGGCCTCGAGCTCGACGCGCCGCTCGCTCGGAGCCCCGCCCGGCTGATCGCTGGCGATGCGCACGGTGTTCGAGCGCGAGACGATCACCAGCCGGGCGCGCGGCAGGCCGGCGGCGGCCAGCAATCCCGCCACCACATTGGCTCGCGCCGTGGCGAGGTCGCGATTGCTCTCGGGGGTGCCTGTCGCATCGGTGTAGCCGACCACCCGCAACCCTGCGCCTGACAGCTCGGCGAGCTTGACCACCTCTGCGATGAACGCTTTGGTCCCCGACCCGTCGCGCAATACCGTCCCGCTACCGAAGAACACGGCACGCCGCGCGAGCAGCAGCATCAGATCGCGCTGCGGGTCGAGGAGGCGCGCGCCCAGCTCGTCGATCTGGCGCGACAGCTGATCGAGACCGCCGATCTTCGCGGCGAGCCCGGCCACATCTGCGGAAAGCCCCTCGGTTGCCGTTCGGCTGGCGAGCCCCCCCAATTGCTCCCGGACGTCCGTCAGCACGGTCTGCAGACGCGCGACCTCGCCCGCGGTCGCCTCGACCGACTGCCGGTCGGCGGTTGTATCCAATCTCTGCTCGACGGAGTGGAAGCGAGTGGCGATCTCATCGCGGTTGGCCAGCACTCCCAACCCAGCCTCGATCTCCTTCAGCCGGTCCGAGAGCACGATCAGATCGGAGGAATTGCGCCGCAAGCGGCTGATCGTCGGCACGAACGCGAGCTTGGCGTCGAGCCTGGCCGGACCGATCGCCGTGGCGATGCGGTCTTCGAGGATCTGGCCGTCCTGCTCGGACGGCGCCAGTCCCGACACCTTTACAGAGCCGAGATCATCGGCGATCACGGTCTCGATCGGATAGCCTTCGAAGGCGCGCTCCGAGGTGATCACGGCCGCGACACGCTGTTTCAGCCGGTCGATCTGGAATCCGTGCCACAAATGCCAGCCATAGAGGCCGGCGAGCGCGAGGCCGAGCATCGAGACGAGCGCGAACGCCAGCACCGGCGGGCGCTTCTCGGCTTCGAGCGACCCGGTGAGGCGCTCGGCCACCTCGGGCAAGATAGCGCGCAGCGCCGTCTTACTCGCAGCGTCGTCGGCGTTCCCGAGCAGCTCGGAGTGATCCTCGATGATCTGGATCAGGGCGCCGTCGATCGCTTTCTCCAGGCGCCGGGTAGTGCGGCCGCTACATTTCACGGCGAGGAGGTGCGCGGGGCTGGAGCGCAGATAGATCCGCGCCTCCCCCGTCTCCATCATCCGCAGCTCGTCGCTGGAGCCCGCCAGCGCCTCGCGCGAGAAATCGTTGACGGCGCTCAGCATTCCGCCGAGCAACTCGCTGCTGCTGTCGTCCGCGGCGACTGCGCCCTCCTCGGCGAGTGACCGCCAGCGGTCGACCAGCGTTCCGTTCGAGCGCTTGATCAGCAACAATTCCAGGATGCGCAGGCGCCCGCCCTCCGCGAGCACCAGCTCCCGATAGGGGCGCCCCGTCAGCAGGCTCTTCATCCTGAGCCGGAAGTAGCGACCCGTGAGCCCGCTTTCGAGCCGCGCGTTGGTGCTCTCCATCACGTCGCGCATGGCGCTTTTCACATAAGCCGAGACCAGCCGGCCCATGATCGGATAGAGCGCGTCCACCATCTCGTCGCGGGAGTTGGTGATCTCACGCTTGATACCAGAGACGACGACGGGCGAGATGGCCGAAGCGAGCTCGCGGTGCTGCTTCACGTCGGCCTGGCGCAACGCATCGGCCAGCACGTCGGCGACGGTCTTGGTCAGCCGCTCGTCATTGCCGACCCGCGTATGGTGCAGGTCGACCAGCGACCTGATCTCACCGATCGCGCGCTGCTCGTCGTCGAACAGGAGCTCCTTGAGGCGGATGACCTCGTAGTCGCTATTCGGTCTTGTGTGCATGGTTTGCTGCGCCCGGCATATCGTCGATGGCGAGGCGAGCAATCTCCTCGCCCAGGCCTGACACGGCCCGGCTGAGCGATAGCATGGCAGCGCGCTGGTTGGCAGGCATATCGACGGAGATCTCGTCGAGCCGCCGGGTGATCTGGCGGAGCTGGGAGGCGATCGAGCCTTCGATGTCGCCGAGACGCCGCTCCATCAGCTGCAGGCGCTGCTCGGTGACGCGCTGCGCCTCGCCGAACAAAAGGTCGCGGACCTTCTGCATCTCGGTCACATTGGGCCGCTGAGCGCCGTTGGGCGGCTCGTCACGACCATTTACGCCATAGGACGCTACGTCCATGGTTGATATCACTCTCGAATTACGCAACTGCGAATGTTGCATGAGCCATAGCATGATCGCCACCGGCATCCAAGCTGCGATCCAGGTGCAGATCATCCGCAGGCGGTGAGCTAGCCTCGCTCAGCCGGCTTAACATCTTGCTAATCCGAGTGAGATCATGTCCCGGGCTGCGGCGACCCCCAACTTGACGCCGGCGCTGTCCCGATCGAAAGTCCACGCCTTGCTGGTTTCCGGTGCCGGGCGGTGTTGGCGGTTTCCGGCGCAGGCCGAGGCCGCATATGCTTGCGCTTTCCGAGGCCCGCAAGGGGGGGGTCAGTCAACTCCTCACGGAGCGACTGACCCCTTGCTCGGCGCGGGCTCGTGCAGCCATGAGACCGCGTTCGATCGGACGCCACCGGTCCTGCCGCGATTTGTCGGCGGGCCACAGGCCTCCGTGAGCATTTTTGCACCGGGCGCGGCTCTCGCGCCAGCTTCGGAAATCCACAGGCAAGGGTCGTGCGCGTCGATCTCCGCAATCGGGTTTCGTCTATGTGGAATGCGCGCCCCCGCTCCAGAGCCGCCTCGGCAGCCGCCCGTCGATGATCACGAGCGCGAGCCCGATGATGGCGGAGCCCACCAGCTCGCTCGCCTCCATCTGCTCGCCCAGCACCAACGCCCCGAGCAGGATCGCGGATGGCGGGATGAGCAGCGTCACCAGCATGACGTTGGTCGCCCCGGCGCGGCGAATGATCGTGAAGAAGATCACATAGGCAATCGAGGTGCACAGGATCGCGAGGCCCAGGATCGCGCCAACGGCCTGCTGCCCCGGCAGCACGAGCGACTCCGGCCTGTCGATCAGCCACACCAGTGGCGCGAGGATCAGACTCGAGCACACGAGCTGGCAGCAGGCGCTCGTCAGCGCGGGTGTGCCGCGGAAGCGCCGGCCATAGACGCCGGCGAGGCCATAGCTGCAGGCCGCCCCGAGCACGGCGGCCTCGGCCAGCCAATGCCCGCCGGCCCCGCTCAGTGCCGATGGGCCGACCAGCACCGCAACGCCCGCGATGCCCGTGAGCACACCCGCCAGCTTCAGCGCGGTCACTTTTTCCTCGCTCGTCAGCATGTGGGCGAGGCCGGCGGCAAACAGCGGAGTTGTCGCATTCAGCACCGAGGCGAGGCCCGCCCCGATCTCCTGCTGGCCCCAGAAGATCAGGCTGAACGGGATCACGTTGTTGAGCAGGCCCATGGCGAGGTAGGGCGTCCAGCCGGCGATCGACTTCGGGAATTCTCCCCCGGTGACGCGGATCGCGACGGCGAGCACAACCGCGGCGATTGCGACCCGCAAGAAGGCAACCGAGAGCGGGGGCACCTCGGCAACGGCGATGCGGCCGAACAGGAAGCTCGCGCCCCAGATCACCGACAGCAGCACCAACAGCCCCCATTCGGCAGGACCCATCACGAGGTTTGCGGTGGCTCGGCTCATGTCGGGGCCTTTCGGGATCGGGTGGCGCGGCGGTCGCCAACATGGGACCGGTCCAGCTCGACCGCGACCCGTTTCCTGCTGCCACCAAGCGTTAGGGAATTGCCGCTATCATCGGGTCCGCGTTGCTGGGAAGGAACGAGCCGTGCGCCCTGGGGAGGGCGCCGTTCCCGATATCAGCCCGAGTGGTGGGGTCGTGCATGACTAAGCCGGTTTATTCGCTTCCGCGGATCATCGATCGCATCGACAGCGGCGCCTGGTGGTCGACGGGTGGCTCCATCACTTACGCCATGCCCGATTCCCGACCCTTCACCAGTGATGAAGGCCGCGGCTTCCAGCAATTGACCGGCCACATGAAGGGCATGGCGGCGGAAGCCTTCGAGCTGTGGGACGACGTCATCAACGTCGATCTCGATCGCGTCGGCAGCGGCGGCAATATCTTCTTCGGCATGTCGAGCACGACCGACGGCGGCGGTACCTACAGCCAGCAGCACTACGGCACGTTCGACGGCGCCCGCTGGGTGCTCGACAGCGCTCACGTCTGGCTCAACTCCGAATGGGACAGCCACGACCGCAACAGCGACATCACTTACGGCAGCTACGGCTTCATGACCTATATCCACGAGATCGGGCACGCGCTCGGCCTCGACCATCCGGGCGACTACAACGGCTCGGCAGACTATCGCCGCGATGCCGTCTACCAGCAGGACACCCATCGCTATACGGTGATGTCCTACTTCTACGCCGACGAGGACGGCAGCCGGACCGATCACCATGGGCGCAGCGGCGAATGGATGTTGCCCTCGACTCCGATGGTCCACGACATCGCCGCGATCCAGTCGATCTATGGCGCCGACATGACCACCCGTGCCGGCAGCACCACCTATGGCTTCCACGCCAATGCCGGCAGCGGCGTTTACGATTTCGCCGAGAACGCCGATCCCGTGTTCGCAATCTGGGACGCCGGCGGCATCGACATGCTGGACGCCTCGAGCTACCGCAGCGACCAGCGCATCGATCTCGGCGAGGGCGCGTACTCCTCGATCGGAGGCATGACGAACAACATCGGCATCGCCTTCGACGTCGTGATCGAGAATGCCAGAGGCGGCAGCGGCGATGATCGCATCGCCGGCAACGGCGCCGGCAACCTCCTCTACGGCCGCACCGGCAGCGATCGGCTCTCGGGCGCCAGCGGCAATGACAACCTCTATGGCCAGGGCGGCGCGGACCAACTGCAGGGCGGCAATGGCGACGACCGCCTCTACGGCGGCGACGGCAACGACCGGCTGGAAGGCGATGCGGGCTCCGACTGGTTCAGCGGCGGCGGTGGCGACGACTGCATTCGCGGCGGCACCGGCATCGACACCGTCAAGCTCGACGGCAACCGGGCCGACTACCGATTGCGCGATCACGGCTCCTATGTCGAGGTGATCGACCGCAACGGCGATTCCGGCAGCGACTGCCTCTACTCGATCGAGCAGGCGGTGTTCGACGACGGCACCGTGATGCTGTGAGGCTGTGAGGCTGGGGGCCCGGTGCGCCGCTACGGGAGCGGCTCGGTTCACACGTCCAAGGCCGCTCTCGTGCAAGACGAGCAGAGCTGCCGAGATCCGTCTCTGCGCTCCGAGGCTGTCCAGAGCCTCGGCCGGCAGGCGAGACCACACCGGCTCCTCCCGGCCCATCCGGGCAACCCTCGAATGCACATCGGGGGTGAGAAGGCGCCCATCCACCTTATCGTGGCGTCGGCGGGCGATCCGGGCCCTTCCCCACGTCAGGACGATCCGAGCAACGACTGCTCCGTCTTCCCGGACGATCGGAGCCCTGGCCTATCGCCAGGGCGGAGATTGATCCGGGATCCAGCGCGAGAAGCGGCAAAGCCGCAACATATTGGGCCGTCGGCACTTTTCATGCTGGCTCCCGGCTTCCCGCGCTCCCGCTGGTCGCTTGGCCGGGCAAACGGCTGGGCGGACTGCATACGCTTCAATTCGATTCGTTCATTGTCGCCGGTGTCCTAAGGACACTCCCAACAATAACCGCACCGTCTTGTCGTCAAGTCGAGCACGG
>JANPDA010000506.1:0-8402 GCA_031431235.1 Hyphomicrobiaceae bacterium | reverse complement strand
CCACGTGTCGCCAACACGGCAACTCTGGTGCTGGAAGCGATTGGCGGCGTTGATCCCGATCAAGATCGCGATCAGCGATCCCCCCGCTCGACCTCGCCCGCCGCTACGAGGGCGTCGAGGTCGGGGACGGTGATCGTCCGGTTGTTCGCGATCCTGATCACGCCGGCCGTCTTCAGGCGCGTCATCTGGCGGCTCACGGTCTCGATGGTGAGGCCGAGGAAGTCGGCGATATCGGCGCGCGTGAGCGGGAGCTCGAACTGCACGAACCCCATTTTCTGGGTCGGGCTGCAGCCGGCGTTGGCCATGCGGCGGGAAATCATCAGCAGAAAGCTCGCGACCTTCTCGGCTGCCGATTTGCGTCCGAGCAGCAGCATCCAGTCACGGGCGGCGTCGAGCTCGTCGAGGGTGTGCTCGAACAGGCGATGCTCGATGCCCGGATAGGCCTGCATCATCACCTCGAACTCGCGCTTGGGAAAGCAGCACAGCTCCACGTCGGAGGCTGCCTCGGCGAATACCGCGTTGTGGGCAGCTCGCGGCCGGCCGAGGAAATCGGAAGCGAATTGCAGCCCGACGATCTGCTGGCGCCCGTCGGGCAGCGTCTTGGCGAGCTTGACCACGCCGGTCACCACGTTGGCGAAATAGTCCGGCGTCTCGCTCTCGCTCAGGATCGTCTGGTGCGCAGGCACCAGGCGCCGCCGGGCGATGCGGTTGAAGCGCTCGATTTCCTCGTCGGTCAAAGCGCCACAAAGCGCACGGTGGCGCACAGCACACGAATGGCACTCCACATGTCTCGACATGACGGCTCCCATTCGCGGCTGAGGCCGACCCCTACCCGCGTGCGCACTCTAGCATGGCGAGCGGCCAGCGTCCTGACAATGCAAATGAGCGAACAGCCCGCGGGCTGCAAGGGGGGATGCGGCATCCCGGCTGAGGTTTGATCTCGGTCAATGCGATCTCTCGCCGATCTCATGGATGATGACGTTGCGTGAAAAGGCCATGAGTCTATGGGCTTGGCACATCCGTGGGCACCATAAGTCGGTGCGATCTGCGGGCTGGAGATTGGGTGTGGCGAGACTACCGGCTTTCAATGGCACGACGAGCGAGGCGGGCGGCCCGTTCGCTGTGCTCGCAGCCGAGCATCAGCTGCAGCTCGAGCTCTGCGACTGCCTCGAGCAGCTGGCCGACAGCCTGCCGGACCGGCTCGACAGGGTGACGGTCGCGCCGCTGTGCCTGCTGATCAGTCGAGACGTAACCGATCATTTCGCCTGGGAGGAGCAGATCCTCTTTCCAGCCATGCGCCGTCGGGCGATGGCGGCGGCGTCCGTCCTGCCCATGCTGCATCAGCTCGAATCCGAGCATGCGCGCGACGAGGATCAGGCCCACGAAATCGCGGAGGCACTCGCCGGGCTGGCCGGAAAGGGCACATCGGGCAATGCCGAGATGCTCGGCTACATGCTGCGCGGCTTCTTCGAGGGCCAGCGCCGCCACATCAGCTGGGAGGACCGGCTGCTGCTGCCGATCGCGCGCGAGCTGCTGACCGCGAGCGACCTTCGCGATATGGCAAGGGCTTCCGCGCTGCCCGAGCGGCTCGAGCGGGCGCGGTCCGGCCGCCTCATGCTGCAACGGGTCGCCGCCGGCCTGCGCTGAGCTCAGCGGGAAAAGGTCCGCAGCCGGTCGATCGCTTCCTCGATGTCGGCGGTCGATCCGGCATAGGAGAGACGCAGGAAGCTGCGACCGCGGGCAGCGTCGAAATCGATGCCGGGCGTCACGGCGACGCCGGTCCGCTCGAGCAGGCGCGCGGCGATCTCGACGCTGTCGGAGCCCAGGTGAGCGCACCCAGCATAGAGATAGAAGGCGCCGTCGGCAGGCAGGATCTCGCGGAATCCGGCTTTCGGCAGCTCCCGCAGCAGCAGCGCGCGGTTGGCAGCGTAGACGCGCCGGTGCCCCTCCAGCTCCTCGGTTGCCTCGAACGCCGCGAGGGCTGCCACCTGCGAGACGGTCGCGGGCGCGATGTAGAGGTTCTGGGCGAGCCGCTCGATCGAGCGCACGAGGCCGGGAGGGACGATCATCCAACCGACGCGCCAGCCGGTCATGCAGAAGTATTTGGAGAAGCTGTTGATCACCACCACATCATCGCCGTGCGCGAGCGCCGTGCGCGCGGGCGCATCATAGGTCAGGCCGTGATAGATCTCGTCGGAGATGAAAGCGATGTTGCGCTTCCGGCAAGCGCCGACGAGCACTTCGAGCCGCTCGGGCTCGAGCATGGTGCCGGTCGGGTTGGCGGGGCTCGCGATCAACAAGCCAGCCAGCGGGCGAGCGGAATCGGCGGCCTCGAGCATGGCGGCATCGGGCATCCAGCGCGTCGCCGGGCCAGTCTCGAGCACCACCGGCTCGCAGCCGAGCGCCTTCAGGATATGGCGGTAGCAGGGATAGCCCGGCGAAGGCAGTGCCACGCGGGCGCCAGCATCGAAGAGCGCAAGGAACGACAACACGAAGCCCGCCGAGGAGCCCGCCGTCACGATCACGCGGTCAGGCTCGATCTCGATGCCGTGGCGCTCGCGATAGTGCAGTGCGATCCGCTCGCGCAAGCTCGGCAGGCCGAGCGCCTCGGTGTAGCCGAGCCGGCCGGTGTCGATTGCGCGCTTGGCAGCCTCGCGGGCGCTGCGTGGCGCGGGCGATCCAGGCTGGCCGACCTCCAGATGGATCACTCGCTCGCCGCGTGCCTCGCGGGCATTGGCGGCGCGCATCACGTCCATGACGATGAAGGAGTCGATATCGCCCCGGCGCGACGGTCCAGTTGCCCACGAGCGGGCTGCCTCGAGTCGGTCGTGCATCATACCCGCCTCTTGCCTCATGACCACCAAGTCGCCGCATTGTCCGCTCAGGCTGGCTGGGGTGTGCCTGCATCGCCTGGCGGCTGCACCACCCCAGGACTTATAGGTTCCAACACGGCGGTTTGACCAGTCGCGCGTTGACCCATCACGGGAAGCAAACTAGGCTTTCCCCAAGGAGTCCCGACAGGATGACGCGACCAGAGATCAGTCCCAGGCCGGACGGAAAGCGGACCAGTCCTCCAGCCCGCCCGATTGGCCGGTGGACGGGTGCCGCCCTGCTGGCGTCGGCGGCGCTGGCGGTGATCCTGGCAATGCTCGCTCTGTCGCAGAATGCGAGCGCACAGGGCCTGCGGTTCATTCGCGACGCCGAGATCGAGGAGACGCTCAACGACTACGCCAGGCCGATCTTCGAGGCGGCGGGGCTGGGCTCGCAACGGATTCGCGTGCGCGTCGTCAACGACAAGGCATTCAATGCCTTCGTGCTCGACGGCAAGAACGTGTTCATCAACTCCGGCGCGATTTTGCAGGCCAAGACGCCCAACGAGATCATCGGCGTGATCGCGCACGAGTCAGGACACATCAAGGGCGGGCATCTGGCCGGCCTGCGCCGCAAGGTGCAGAAGGACGCCACCCGCAACATGCTGTTGAAGGTGCTCGGCATTGGCGCCATGATCGCGGGCGCCACCTCAAAAAACGAGGATACCCAGCAGCTCGCGACCGGTGGCCAGGGCGTGCTTCTCGGGGCCGACGAGATCACCATTCGCTCGATCCTCTCCTATCAGCGGGTGCAGGAGTTCGCAGCCGACCAGGCAGGCATCAGCTTCCTCAATGCGACCCGCCAGTCCGGTCACGGCATGCTGGCCACCTTCGAGCGGTTCGCCGAGCAGGAGTTGTTCACCGATCCCCGTTTCAAGGACCCCTATGTGCGCAGCCACCCGATGGCGCGGGACCGCCTGAACCAGCTGCGCGTCCTCGCCGAGCAGAGCCCATACTTCGCAGCGACCGACTCCGAGGAGCTGCAACTCCGCCACGATCTGATGCGCGCCAAGCTGTCGGGCTACATGGAGAAGCCGCAAACCGTGCTCGGCCGCTACCCGGCGAGCGACACGAGCCTGCCGGCCCAGTACGCTCGCGCGATCGCCACATTCAACTCCAAAGGCATCGAGGAGGCCCTGCCATTGATCGATCAGCTCATCAAGGTGCGGCCGGACTACGCCTATTTCTACGAGGTCAAGGGCGACCTGCTGCTGCGCAAGGGTGACGCCGCACGCGCGGTCCCTCCCCTGCGCAAAGCACGCCAGCTCAGCAATCATGGGCTCATTCGCATCGAGCTGGCAGAAGCACTGCTGCGGTCGGGCGACCGGGGCGTGGTCGACGAGGCGATCGACCTGCTGCAGAAGGCGCTCGTGCAGGAGGAGCATTCAGGTGGCTATCGTCAGCTCGCCAATGCCTATTATCAGCGCGGCGAGGAGGGCTTGGCCTATCTCGCCACGGCGCGGGCCTCCCTGCTCGAGGGCAAGCTGGCCGACGCCAAAGCCTTTGCCAAGCGGTCGCAGACATTCTTTCCATCGGGCAGTCCGAACTGGATCAAAGCCGACGATATCATCACGTTGAATGCGTCCGGTTGAACTGGCCCGGTTGAACTGGCAGGACAGGAACGAGCCGATCTCATTGCCGCCCAGGTGCGGCCCAACCAAGGAATGCGAGCATGTCAAGTGAAGCCACCCCGGCCGGCGGCATCAAGTCGGCGGTCCCCGTGCTCATCATGGCGGCCGTGGCTGCCATGCTCGGCTTTGCCGGGCTGATCGACGGCTGGAAAGCCAACCGCAAGCCGATGCCCGCAGCCACGCTGGCAAGCACGGTGGCTCCGGCGCCAACGGACCCGACGACAGCCTCGGCTGTGGCGAGCGCAGCCCTGCCTCTCACCGCATCCACCGACGCCGACACCGCGCGGATCGAAGGGATTGTCAAAAGCTATCTGCTGCGGAATCCGGAAATCCTGGCCGAGGTGCAGCAGGCGTTCGAAGCCAAGATGGAGGCCAAGCGCACGGCGCAGATGACCGAAGCACTTGCGTCCCACTCCGCCGACCTGTTCAAGGCAGCGTCCGCTCCGTTTGCCGGCAATCCTGACGGGGATGTCACGGTGGTCGAGTTTTTCGACTACAATTGCGGCTATTGCCGGCGGGCGATCGGCGATATTGCCAAGGTGATCGACAGCGACAAGAATCTCCAGTTCGTCTTCAAGGAATTCCCGATCTTCGGCAAGGACTCCGAAGCCGCCGCCCGCATCGCCATTGCCGCCAAGTCGCAGGGTAAATACTGGGAGTTGCACCAGGCGATGTTTGCCTCGGACGGCAAACTGAACGAGGCGAGCACACTCGCCATTGCCGAGAAGACCGGTCTCGACATGACCAGGCTCAAGGTCGACATGGCCTCGGCCGCGACCGAGAAGGAGATCGCCGACGTGCGTGCACTCGCGGAGAAGTTGGGCATCCAGGGCACGCCGCACTTCTTCGTCGGCGACAAGGTGATCCCTGGCGCCCCCGAGGACCTCTACGACCAGTTGACGACCAACATCAGCGACGTGCGCAAGAACGGCTGCTCCGTTTGCTGACGAGGCCGAACTTCGTTGCGCCGACCTTGGCGAAAGCAACGCCGGGTCGGTTGCAACAGAGTAGCTTCGCGGCGGGTCAGCCCAGACACTGTTGGGCCATTGCTCGAGGAGTGCTATGAAGACGCATCCCCACCGGACCCTCGCGGCGACCGCGTGAGCGGATCGTGCGGCACGTAGCCTCCGTTTCCCAGAGTATGCCATGGCAAAGCCGATCTACGTGCTGAACGGCCCCAACCTCAATCTGCTCGGCCGCCGCGAGCCGGAGATCTATGGCCGCGAGACCCTCGCCGATGTGGAGCGGCGCGTGCTGGCACGCGCCGAATTGCACGGCCTCGACGTCGTGTTCCGCCAGACCAACAGTGAAGGCACGCTCGTCGACTGGATCCAGGAAGCCCGCGAGCAGGCGAGCGGCATCGCCCTCAATGCCGGCGCCTATACGCATACGTCGGTCGCCATCCTCGATGCCCTGTCGGCCACGCCGCTCCCGGTGATCGAGGTGCATCTCTCGAACATTTTCAAGCGCGAATCGTTCCGCCACCACTCCTATGTGTCGCTGGCGTCAACCGGTATCATCTGTGGATTGGGCGCTCTGGGATACGAGCTAGCAGTCGACGCGCTTGCCAGTCTCGTCAAGAATGCCAAGAGTTAGCAGGAAAGAGGCGACGTGGCGCGGCATCAGCCAATGAAACAAGACACCGACGACGGTCAGCCGGTCGAGAAGGCCGGTATCGAGAAGGATCTGATCCGGGAGCTTGCGGCATTGCTGCAGGAAACCGGCCTCAGTGAGATCGAGTACGAGCGCAAGGGATTGCGGCTCCGGGTGGCGCGCACGCTGATCGCAAGCGCGGGCTCGGCGCCTCAGGTTGCTGGGCACGCCGCACCGGGCACACGCTCCGCCGCTGGCGGCGGCCCCGGCAAGGGAGGCGAGGCCGCCGATCACCCCGGCGCCGTCAAATCGCCGATGGTGGGCACGGCCTACCGCTCGCCCGAGCCCGGAACGCCAGCTTTCATCGAGGTCGGCGCCAAGGTCACACAGGGTCAGACGCTGCTGATCATCGAGGCCATGAAAACCATGAACCAGATCGGCGCCCCCAGAGCGGGTACCGTCATTGCGGTGCTGGTCGAGAACGGACAGCCCGTCGAGTTCGGCGAGCCGCTCGTGATCATAGAATGATGGGCTACGCTGGTCAGTTGTTTGGTTTGCCAACTCGTGAAGTCGCCAATTGGCCAATTCGCGGACCTCGAGCTGCCCGGTTGATCTCGCCGCTTCACGCGATCCCGACTTGGCGACTTGGCGGCATCACGATTTCACGCTTCGAGGCCAAGGATCGCCAGCATGTTCGATAAGATCCTCATCGCCAATCGCGGCGAGATCGCGCTCAGAATCCAGCGCGCCTGCAAGGAGCTCGGCATCGCCACGGTCGCGGTGCATTCGACTGCCGACGCCGACGCCATGCATGTCCGGCTCGCCGACGAGAGCGTCTGCATCGGCCCTCCCGCGGCGCGCGACAGCTACCTCAACATCCCCGCGATCATCACCGCCTGCGAGATCACCGGCGCGGATGCCGTGCACCCGGGCTACGGGTTCTTGTCGGAGAACGCGCGCTTTGCCGAGATCCTGGAGGAGCACAAGCTCACCTTTATCGGCCCCACCTCCGAGCACATCCGCATCATGGGCGACAAGATCGCCGCCAAGGAGACGGCAAAAAAACTCGGAATTCCCGTCGTGCCGGGCTCGGATGGCGGCGTCGGCAGTGATGCGGACGCGCTCGCGATCGCCAACGAGATCGGCTTTCCGGTGCTGGTGAAGGCGGCAGCCGGCGGCGGCGGGCGCGGCATGAAGGTCGCGCAGACGCCGGGCGACCTCTCGATGGCGCTATCGACGGCACGCGCCGAGGCCAAGGCAGCCTTCGGCGACGATGCCGTCTACCTCGAAAAATACCTGCAGAAGCCGCGCCACATCGAGATCCAGGTGCTCGGCGACGGCAGGGGCAATGCGGTCCACCTGGGCGAGCGCGACTGCTCGCTGCAGCGCCGCCACCAGAAGGTGTGGGAGGAGGCGCCCTCGCCCGCGCTCAATGCCGAGCAACGCACGCGCATCGGCGAGGTGGTCGCCAAGGCCATGCGCAAGCTGAAGTACCGCGGTGTCGGCACGGTGGAGTTCCTCTATGAGGACGGCGAGTTTTTCTTCATCGAGATGAACACACGCCTCCAGGTCGAGCACCCGGTGACGGAGGCGATCACCGGGCTCGATCTGGTGATCGAGCAGATCCGGATCGCAAGTGGGGCACCCCTCTCCTACCGCCAGCAGGACATCACCTTCTCGGGCCACGCCATCGAGTGCCGGGTCTGCGCCGAGAACCCGCGCACGTTCCGCCCCTCGCCCGGCCGCATCAGCTATTTCCATCCCCCCGGCGGGCTCGGCGTGCGCGTCGATTCGGGCGTCTACCAGGGCTATGTGATCCCGCCCTATTACGACAGCCTGATCGGCAAGCTGATCGTGCACGGGAAAAACCGCAACGAATGCATGATGCGGTTGCGGCGTGCGTTGAACGAGTTCGTCATCGACGGCATCGAGACCACCATCCCCCTCTTCACCGAGCTCATCACCAATCCCGACATCGCCAACGGCGTCTACGACATCCACTGGCTGGAGAAGTACCTGGCGAAGGGGTAGGGGGGTGCTGCAAGGCCTGGATTCGATGACGGCACCTCAGGGGGTGCAGCACTCTGGCAAACTCCGCGCCTCAGGCAGCAAGCTTCAATCGCTCTTGTCCACACCCCCGCGCCCCACTAGTGTGGTGTCTCGCAAATGCCATCCAGCATCCGCGGCTGGCTCGGAGATGGCATTTGCGAGGCGAAACCACACTAGAATCATAGAGTTTCTAGTGTCCTTTCATCTCCGAAATACGCTTCAGAGGACGCGGCAAGGATGAGCGTATTTCGGAGACAGG
>JANPDA010000505.1:0-23838 GCA_031431235.1 Hyphomicrobiaceae bacterium | reverse complement strand
TGTTCGTGGAGAAGCACTGAGGGAGGGAGTAGGGAGTAGAAGGTGGTTCCCGTACTCCCTACTCCCCCATTCCCGCAAATCTACTGCGGCGCCGGCGCCTGCTCGCCTTCCGCGGGGGCCGCTTCGCCTGCTGCCTTCTTCTTCTGCTCGGCCTGCGTGGCTTTCGCGCGCGCGATCGCCTGCTCGCGGATGCGGATCAGCAACTCCTTGCGGGCATTGGCGAACTTGGCCGTATCGACCGGCTTGCCCTCGTAGGTGGCGGTGAAACCGTTGAGGGGCACCTGGAAGCCGACCTGCTCGCCGACCGCATTGATGGTCGCGACTGTGATGGTCTTGCCTTCGTTGAACTTCTTCAGCAGCTCGGGCGTCGCATCGACCTCGGCGGTACAGCCATGGGGCAGGCAGAAACTGTATTTGAGCCCGAACCCTTCCTTGGCGTCATCGATCCGCGCGAACATGCCCGGCGGCAGCGCCATCCCGAGCGGCACGGTCACGAGGAAACGCGGCTTCTCGATACCTTCGATCACCCGCACGGCGGCCGACACGATGATCGTGCCATTGCTCGGGTCGAGGCGCTCATGATGGGTAATGCAGATTTCCTTGGGAGCCTCGCCCTTCTTGAGCGGAGCTTTTTCGCAGAGCTTCACCCACGAGCTGACGTTTTTCTTTTCGTCCTTCTTGGCTTCCTCTGCACCGGCAGCGACGGCACCGAGCCCAGCCAGCATGGAGCCGGCGGCAAGCGCCGCCATCCAAACGCGCGCCGTGCGCCCATGAGCCCTCGAATTGCGAACAGCCGCTGTCATATCTTCCAAACCTTTCATCCCCGGCCGAGCTGGCCTATCCCGTCTCTCGTCTCATGCGGTCGATCCTGCGGACGGCTGACCTGCCAATTGAGGCAATCGCGTGGCGCAGTCGGCCCGCTGCCAAGCCATCCACCGACAAAGCATGGGCGCCGTGTCGCGCCTGCAACGGCCGGGCGTTCGCTCCTGCGGTCATCGATATGCTAGAATTCCAATGCCGGAACGGTGCGCCGCCTTCCTACCGCTTCAACCACTGTCTATAGCGGGCCTATGCAACAATATACATTCGCTGTCGTCGCACTGCTCACAGCCCTCTGCAGCAGCTTGCAATGCCCGGCTGGAGCCGAGCCGGCGCACGGCATTGCCATGCACGGCACGCTCGCCTACGCGCCCAGCTTCACTCATTTCGCCTATGCAAACCCGGACGCCCTCAAAGGCGGCGAGCTGCGCCTCTCGGCCTATGGAACCTTCGACAGCCTCAATCCCCTGATCGTCAACGGCGTATCCGCCGCCGGCATTCGCGGCTATGTCTACGAGAGCCTGATGGAGCGCTCCCAGGACGAGCCGTTCTCGCTCTACGGCCTCCTCGCCGAGACGATCGACGTGCCGGAGGATCGCAGCTCCGTGACGTTCGTGTTGCGGCCCGAGGCGCGCTTCTCCGACGGCATGCCCGTCACTATCGAGGATGTCGCCTTCTCGCTCGAGCTGCTGCGCGAGCATGGCCGGCCCAACACCCAGACCTATTATAAGAAGGTGATCCGGACCGAGCGCATCGGCGAGCGGGCGATCCGGTTCGTGTTCCAGGGCAGCGATCGCGAGATGCCGTTGATCATCGGCCTGATGCCGATCCTGCCCAAGCACGCGGTCGATCCGGCGACCTTCGAGCAGACGACGCTGGTGCCCCCGATCGGCTCCGGCCCCTATGTGGTCGCCGCAGTCGAGGCCGGCCGCACCATCGAGTATCACCGCAATCCCGGCTACTGGGGCCGCGATCTCGCCGTGATGAGGGGCCGTGGCAATTTCGATCGCATCCGTTTCGAGTACGGCCGCGACACCGGCGCGCTGTTCGAGGCATTCAAGTCCGGTGCCGTTCACCTGGCCGATGAGGGCGATCCCTCGCGCTGGACCACCGCCTACGATTTTCCGGCGATCGCCTCCGGCAAGGTGATCAAGGCGGAATTCCCGCTCGGGCTGCCGGCCGGCATGTCGGGCCTCGTCTTCAATCTTCGGCGCCCCTTCTTCGCCGACCCGCGTGTGCGCCAGGCGCTGATGCACCTGTTCGACTTCGAAAGCCTCAACCGCACCCTCTATCACGGCCTCTACGCACGCACGGCGAGCTATTTCGAGCGCTCCGAGCTGTCGGCGGCCGGGCGGCCAGCCGACGCGACCGAGCAGGCCCTGCTCGCGCCGTTCGGGAAGGACGTGAAGCCAGAGGTGATGGCGGGCAGCTATCGCTTGCCTGTGGGCGACGGCAGTGGCGCCAACCGCACCAATCTGCGCCAGGCGATCGAGCTGCTGAAGGCCGCCGGCTACGTCTACAAGGACCGCCATCTGGTCAACGCGACGACCGGCCAACCGGTCTCGATCGAGGCGCTGACCGTCTCGCGCGACCAGGAGCGGCTGCTGCTCGGCTTTGCGGCGAGCCTCGAGCGGGCCGGCATCACCCTCACCATCCGCCAGCTCGATCGCGTGCTCTATCAGACCCGCCTCAACGACTTCGACTTCGACCTGATCCAGTACAGCTGGCCGGCCTCGCTCTCGCCCGGCAACGAGCAATCGTTCCGCTGGAGCTCGGCGCAGGCGAGCCGCAAAGGCTCGTTCAACTATCCTGGCCTGCGGAGCCCGGCGGCCGACGCCATGATCGAAGCCATGCTGCGCGCAGCCGATCGCGGGACCTTCGTCGCGGCCGTCCGCGCGCTCGACCGGGTGCTGATGTCGGCCGACCTGGTGATCCCACTGTTCCATCTGAAGACCCAGTGGGTCGCGTACTGGCGCCACCTGCGGCACCCCGAGCAGGCCGCGCTCTCGGGCTATCAGCTCGATACCTGGTGGGCCGATCCGGCGATCCCGCCGCCATGACGGCCGCGGGCTTCCCGGGCGTCAGAACTGATACCCGAAATGCGCGATCTCGCGCGCGTACCACTCCCCGATCATCGCCCGGCTCGCCGCGTCGTAAGAGCTCCGGTAATCGCCGGTCTTGCCTTTCGAGACATTGGTCGTGGGCAGCTCGACCTTGCCGGTCAGCCCGATCGCGGCCAGCACAGTTGCGAAATCCGCTTCCAGGCTCTCGTAGCGCCCGATGAAATCGAGGCAGATCCGGTCCTCGATCGTATAGAGCTCCCAGTTCTCCACATGAGCGCGTTTCCGATTGCGATTGAAGGTCTCGAACGAGGGCGGCGTCGCCTTGCTCTTGGTTTTGTAGCGATACCAGGACAGCTGCCGGTCCCAAGGATTGCGCTCGAAGGAGAACTTGTAATAGCTGTTCCAGACTGCTTCCCCGCAATAGGCGCGCACGCGCGAGGCGGGCATGTGCTCGTAGTAGCCCACGCTCGGGTGATAGTGCCGCTCCGGCCGCAAGGTCAGCCGCTTCCACAGCGCGCGCCTGGGTTTCTCGGGGTGCTCGATCCGATAGTTCCGCGCCGCCTGCTGGCGCACGCCGCGGAGCTGCTCGCTCGCCTCCGTGATGACATCATCCGCCCCGCAAATCCCCGACAGCGCCGCCTCGACCGAGGTCGAGGCCGTCTTGTAGGTCTTGATGTAGATGAAGCGGTGGGCGTGGGAGAGGATCATGGGGGGAGGGGGTAGCACGGCGGGGGCGCGGAGGGGAGGGGAGGGGGAGACGGTTGGCGCGCCAGCGCGGCGAAACGCAAATGGCTCCCCAGCGTGCGCCGCGCTGCCGTTGCAGACCCCGGATGCGATCGTTCGCAGAGCAGGAGCCTCCCGGAGGTCAGACGTGCAGATCGACATACTGCCCGAGCGGTCGCTCTGGGCGAAGATCGCCCCGCCCGCGCCGAGGATCGGCGCACTGCATGGCACCGTGCGCGCCAAGGTCGCGATCGTGGGCGGGCGGCTTCACCGGATGCGGCATCGGGCCGGGCGCCTTCTGGGGCCGGGTGCTCGCGGAGTGGGCCACGGGCAAGCCCGCGAGCGAGCTGCCGGCGCCTGTCGGGCCCCTGCCCGTCATCCGCAACCGGTGGTTCAAGCGGCACACCTACGCGAACGCCTTCCGCGCCTGTCGGCTGGCACGGGGATGGAGGTGAGGGTGGAACGTGGCTCCGCCGACGGATGAGGAGGAGAGTTGGGGAGGCTGCTGAGGGGCAAGGAGCGGGCGGGTGTGATGCTGCTCGGACTTTGACCGAATGTGAATGGGTAGCGGATGCGTCCCATTTCACAGAAGGCGCATTTCCTAAAGAGTGAGGGTGGCTTCGGCCGGGGCGTCTGGCCGAGGAACGTGCCTCGTGGGTCCAAGTGAGGTTCGTCCCGAGTGGCACGATGGACGGGGTGGTGAGTTGCTTGGCCGTTCGGCCGAATCGTGCATATTGACCACTCTCGTGTCGTGACGCTGGTAGATGCAGGCGCTGTACATTGGTAGGGCAGAGCGACCGCGACCGATCTGAGAGCTCTGACGCCGCTGATCTGGAAGCACGTCACTCCCTACGGCGGCTTCAAGTTGGGTATGTCTACTCGACTGACGTTCAAGCGGTCCAAATGGCGGTTGGTGACACGAATGTTGATTGTGCTCTATGCTGGATGAAAAACAAATGGCACAGTTGAGCAACTTAACCTGTATTGCGATCGCTGTCCGTGATGACGCAGATCTATTTCTACTTGGTAGTGTGTGCCAGTCAGTGGCGGGCGACGTATACATGAATTTCGTGCGGAACCAGGATGCGAATTGGCGACCACACATGAGTTATCACGCCTCCGGTCAACATCATAGCAAGAGCTACAATCACAAGTTGATCGTAGGGCTCCGGCAGAAGCCCGATTTTCACTTTATCGGAACCGAGAATCTGGTGACTTTCGGCGTCGCGGCCGGAGAGGCGCGCGCGATCAATGAACCTTATGATGCGAAACGATTTGCGAGTGTTTTCGAGATTGCGGAGAGTGACCTAAGAGCAGAACAATACACTACGCATCTATCCATTGATCTCAGTGATATCAACGGGGAATACATCATCACACCAGGGTCTACCGTTCTCAAAAAATTCGTATATGGGGATGCCATTCCTCGGATACTAATAACACTGTTTATCGCGGAGAGAATTTGATTTCAGCTTGCAGAGACGATCGGCATCGTTCGTTCGGCCTTGGGCTCAATGCTGCGGGCCAGTCGGAAGGTGTACTGCGCGACTCTTTACATAAGAAGAAATTGGTGAACAGTGACCAGTCACAGAGCGAGACCCGACAACACATTGATTCCCATGGTGGGCGCGTTGCCAACGGGTGAAATGTAAAGAGTCGGGCTCACTTGAACACAGATCGAACCATTTTCCTGCCACGGCACAACAGCTGCTGCATTTGCGCAACTCGCTTCGTGATGTCGGCTCCGGGTCACAACCTGCCACCTCCCGCCTCATCCGCGGAAAACTCATCCCCGTCCGCGGAACCTCCCTTACACTCCCGCCATCGCCAGCCCTCGAGCGGGATGCGTCGACCGTCGAACGGGTCGGGCTGGCGACGGTGACGGTCGGGAGTGCGGGGTCGTGGGCCGAGAGGCTCACGGACGGACCTCAGTGCCCGATGGGCTCCGGCGGTCTGCCCTCTGGGACGGGCGCGGTCCATGCGTAGCATGGCTCCACCATGACCGCGTTGCGGTCCGGGTGCCTTAGAAGGCTAGGTTTGTCCCTGCTCGCAAGAGACAGGGCAACGGAAGAAGCGGGCCCGGTTCCTTCAAGTCGTCGCGATACGGGCGCCGAAGGGCTGCTCAATACATAAACACGCAGCGCTTTGGCGCCCGTGTTCCGCTTCCCGCATGCCCGGCCGCCGCGAGGCGGGCCGGATTGCGGAGCATGGCTTTCAGGCGGCGGCCTACTTTCGCACAGTCGCGTCGATCGTGCGCTTGGCACGTGCCTCGGCACGGCCTAAACGCGGCCCATGCCCTCCATTGCCGGGAGTGATTCGATGCCGTTGAAGCCCCGCGCCGACCTGAAGCCGAACACGCTCGCCTTCGAGCGCGAGCCGCTGGTGAAGCCGACGGGCTTTCGCGAGTACGACGCGCGCTGGCTGTTCCCCCAGGAGATCAACCTGATGGGGCTGAACGCGATCGGCATCGGGCTCGCGACCCTCTTCCATCGCAACGGCATTCCCGCCCGGATCGTCGTCGGCCACGACTTCCGCTCTTACTCGGGCGAGGTGAAGCAGGCGCTGATGATGGGGCTGCTGGCGGGTGGCGCCGAGGTGCACGACATCGGGCTCGCGCTCTCGCCGATGGCCTATTTCGCCCAGTTCGAGCTCGCGGTCGAAGGCGTCGCGATGGTGACGGCCTCCCACAACGACAACGGCTGGACCGGCATCAAGATGGGCATGCAGCGGCCGCTGACCTTCGGGCCCGACGACATGACGGCGTTGAAGGAGATCGTGCTGACTGGCGCCTACGAGACGCGGAGCGGTGGCAGCTATCGCCTCGTCCCCGACCTCGCCGAGCGCTATGTGGCGGACCTCACCAGACGAGCAAAGCTGAAGCGCCACCTGAAGGTCGTGTGCGCCTGCGGCAACGGCACGGCCGGCGCCTTCGCGCCGCAAATCCTGGAAGCCGTCGGCTGTGAGGTGGTCCGCCTCGACTGCGAGCTCGACTACACCTTTCCCAACCACAATCCCAATCCGGAAGACCTGAAGATGTTGCACGCGGTCTCGGCCGCCGTGCTCGAGCACAAGGCCGATGTGGGCCTCGCCTTCGATGGCGACGGCGACCGCTGCGGCGTCGTCGACGACGAGGGTCACGAGATTTTCGCGGACAAGGTCGGCGTGATGCTCGCCCGCGACATCTCCGCGATTCACAGACAAGCCCGCTTCGTCGTCGACGTGAAATCGACCGGGCTGTTCTCGACCGATCCGGTGCTGAAGGCGAACGGCGCGAAAACCGCCTACTGGAAGACAGGCCATTCCTACATCAAGCGCTACAATTTCGAGCACGGCACGCTGGTCGGCTTCGAGAAATCCGGGCACTTCTTCTTCTCTCCCCCGCTCGGGCGCGGCTATGACGACGGCATGATCGCCGCGCTCGCCGTCTGCGACATGCTCGACCGTGCTCCCGGCAAGACCATGGCCGACCTGAAGAATGCGCTGCCCAAGACCTGGCAGTCGCCGACCATGTCGCCCCATTGCGCCGACGAGGTCAAATACGAGGTCGTCGACGGCGTGGTCGCCCATTTCAAAGGTATCGCCGAGCGCGGGGAGAAGATCGCCGGCCAGCAGGTCAAGGACCTGATCACGGTGAACGGCATCCGCATCATGCTGGAGGATGGCACCTGGGGTCTGGTGCGGGCTTCCTCCAACAAGCCCGAGCTGGTGATCGTGGTCGAAAGCCCGACGTCGGAGGCCAACATGCGCGCTATCTTTGCCGTGATCGACGCGCACTTGGCCGGCATCCCCGAGATCGGGGCGTACAACCAGAAGATCTGATCGCGGTCAGGCTGCGAGGCTGAGCACGAACCGCAGCGCCGCCAAGGCAAGAAACGCCGCAAACGCAAGCTCGAGCGTGCGCCGATCGAACCGGTGCGCGTGACGGACGCCGAGCGGGGCGGCCAACAGCGTCGCGGGCACCAGCAGCGCAAAGCCGATCAGGCTGACGAATCCGACTGATCCCAGCGGTAGTCCGGCGACTGCCAGTCCCGACCAAGCGTAGCCGATCGCGCCAGGGATCGCGATCAGCGGTCCGGCGCCGGACGCCGTCGCCAGCGCCTGCAGCATCGGCCGGCCATAGAGCGTCATGAACGAGGTGATGAAAGCGCCGCCACCGATGCCGTTCAGTGCCGAGACGAGGCCGGTCGCAAAACCGAGCGCGACCCGTGGCGCTGTGCCAGGTAGCGCCTGGCCGAGCCGCCATCGCTCCCCGCCCGCCACGAGCTTGGCCGTCATGACCACGCAAAAGCCGACGAAGACGGTCTTCAGCACCGCTCCGTCGACCCGCCCCGCGATCAACACGCCCGCCACCACGCCAGCCAGCAGCCCGGGCGCGATGCTCCCCAGCAGCTCCAGGTCGACGGCCCCGCGCCGGTGGTGCATGCGCAGCGACAGCAGTGACGTCGGCGCGATCACCGCGAGCGAGGTGCCGACCGAGAGGTGCATCCGCAGCTCCTCGGGCACCTCGGCGAGGCGAAAGACCTCGTACAGCACCGGCACCAGGATGCCCCCGCCGCCGATGCCGAGCAGCCCGGCGAGGTAGCCGACTGCCAGCCCGCCCGCGCCGAGCAGCGCCACCAGCTCGACAATGTCCGCCGCCGTCATCGGCACGCCTACTCCGCCGCATCGGCAAGCGTGTCACGCTGCCGGCCCGCCTGCGCCTCGACCACACCGAGCGCCTTGTCGAGCACCTCGAGCCCGGCACCGGGTCGCACCGCCTCCTCCGACAGCACCCGTCGGAAGAGGCGCCCGCCGGGCTCGCCGTGATAGAGACCCAAAATGTGGCGCGTCATGGCGGAAAGCCGCACGCCATCGGCGAGCTGCGCCGCGGCATAGGCCCGGAACCGGCGCATGGCCTCGCTCCGGGCAGGCGGCGCTACGCCACCATCGAGCAACCAGCCATCCACCTGCGCCAGCAGATAGGGCCGCTCATAGGCCGCCCGGCCGAGCATCGCGCCGTCCAAAAACTCGAGGTGAGGCAGCGCCTCCGCCAGGCTCGTGATCCCGCCATTCAGCACGATCGTGAGCTCGGGGTGCTGCGCTTTGAGCCGATGGACGCGCCCGTAGTCCAGCGGGGGAATGTCGCGGTTCTGCTTGGGCGAAAGGCCCTTCAGCCAGGCCTTCCTCGCATGCACGATGAAGGTCCGGCAACCGGCGGCGGCGACCGTCGCCACGAAGCGCGAGAAGTCCGCCTCGCTGTCCTGCTCGTCGATGCCGATCCGGCATTTGACCGTCACCGGCACGTCGACCGCCGCAGCCATGGCCGCATAAAGCCGCGCAACGAGATCGGGCTCGGCCATCAGGCACGCGCCGAACCGTCCCGATTGCACCCGGTCCGAGGGGCAGCCGCAATTGAGATTGATCTCGTCATAGCCGAAACCCACCCCGATCTCGGCCGCCCGCGCGAGCGCGTCAGGCTCCGAGCCACCGAGCTGGAGTGCGACCGGGTGCTCGGCGGATGAAAACCCGAGCAGCCGCTTCCGGTCGCCATGAATGATCGCTCCCGTCGTCACCATCTCGGTGTAGAGCCGCGCACGCCCCGAGAGCATGCGATGGAACGCCCGGCAATGCCGGTCGGTCCAGTCCATCATCGGCGCGACGCAGAAAGTGTGGCTCGGGAGGGTCATGTCACCGTGGCTTCTGGCACGACAGCGGCCACTGCCGCACGCCGTCGGGTCACATTGTTGTCAATCCGCTGTCTGCGATGCCCACCAATCTGTGCAACACCTACCACAGGATTCTTCGGCTCGCCCGCGACCGCGCCACCCTTTCCTGGGAGCACCTGACCTCGGCCACCGTCAGGACCTGGCTGCGCTCGGCACAGCTCCCGTCATCCAGTTCATCAAATACGATGAGCGCGACGGCAAGATCAACAAGCTCGTATCGGACAATTTCGAGCACTCGCCCATCGAATTGATCGACATCGTTTGGAATGCGGTACCTGATTTTCGGGAAAGCTACGAGCTGCCAGACGGTCTATTCCGCAAGCTGGTGCCGGCCTATGACGAAAAGGTCGTTCGTGAGCTGCTGGTCAACGCTTTGGTGCATCGCCCATATACTCAGAGAGGCGACATTTTTCTCAACTCCTATCCAGACCGTCTGGAAGTGGTGAACCCAGGCAGTCTGCCGATCGGCGTTACCCCCGCAACGGTGTTGCATGCCTCGGCACGCCGCAACGACGGACTCGCCCGGATTTTCTACGACATGAAGCTCATGGATCGTGAGGGCTCAGGATTCCACACCATGTACGAGGTGCTGCTCGCGCAGGGACGCGCCGTGCCTCGACTTCGCGAGGGACCCGATAGGGTCGAGGTGACGGTGGACCGCCGCATTCTCAAACCCGAGGTCATCGATTTTCTCGCCAAGGCAAACCAATCCCACCAGCTTCGCCAACGCGAGATGATCTGCCTTGGCCTGTTGAGCCAGAGCGAGCACTTGACCGCTCGCGAGCTGACGTCCGCACTGATGCTCGATGACGTGGAAGACCTCCGGCCTTGGCTTGGTCGCCTCCAGGATCTGGGATTGATCACATCCGCCGGCCGCACGAGGGCGACACGCTATTTCGTGTCCCCCGATGTGATCCGCAGCCTAGCCTTGCCCGCTACCACTACCCTCGGACGCATCGAGCCGCACCGTCTGGAAGCCCTGGTTACCGAGGACCTTCGGCGCTATCCTGCCTCTTCGGCGAGCGAGATCAACGCCCGCATCGGACCGGAGATCGATAAGTTCCGCCTCAAGCGGGCTATCGATGTACTGATAGCCGCTGGTAAGGTCGCCGCCGAGGGCGAGCGCCGCTGGCGGCGCTACCGCTTAGCGAGCTGACTCTATCGAGCACGCCATTGGCTTATTGGGCTCCGACTGCTCGATAGATTGCTCGATAGGAAACCTAACTCGCTGAAATAAAAAGTAAAATTGTCGCACGATGCAAACGATAGAATGCCCTGGCTACTCGATAGACGGTGGGAAAATCGGTGCCAGGCACCGCATCGTCAAATCGCCCTATCCGAGGTCATTCGGAGATTTCACAAGGTGCCCGTCACCGATTTTCGGCGCATCCTCCGAGCCACCCTGCCAGATCGGCGAGCGCGCGTGCCGATAGTGCGCGCTTCCTCGCCACCGACTTCTCCGGGCCCCGCAGCCGCCGGCCGTCGGCGGGCTTCGGCACCTCGATCGGGGGAAACAGGCCGAAGTTCACGTTCATCGGCTGGAACGAGCGCGGGCCCTCGTCGATCGAGGCGATGTGGCCGCCGGTGATGTGGTTCAAAAGTGCGCCGAACGCGGTCGTGGGCGGTGGCGCCAGCGGCTCGCGGCCGAGCCGCTCGGCGGCGGCGAACCGCCCCGTCAGCAGCCCGATCGCCGCCGATTCCACATAGCCTTCGACGCCGGTGATCTGGCCGGCGAACCGCAGCCGCGGCATCGCCTTCAGGCGCAAGCTCGCATCGAGCAGCTTCGGGCTGTCGAGGAAGGTGTTGCGGTGGAGGCCGCCCAGCCGCGCGAACTCCGCCTGCTCCAGACCCGGGATCATCTTGAACACGCGCACCTGCTCGGCGTATTTGAGCTTGGTCTGGAATCCGACCATGTTCCACAGCGTGCCGAGCGCATTATCCTGGCGCAGCTGCACGACGGCGTAGGCCTTGACCGTCGGATTGTGGGCATTCGTCAGGCCGACCGGCTTCATCGGGCCGTGGCGCAAGGTCTCGACCCCGCGCTCGGCCATCACCTCGATCGGCAGGCAGCCGTCGAAATAGGGGGTCGATGCCTCCCATTCCTTGAACGAGATCTTGTCGCCCGCGATCAGCGCCGCGACGAAGGCCAGGTATTGCTCGCGGTCGAGCGGGCAATTGACGTAGTCGGCGCCGGTGCCACCAGGACCGACCTTGTCGTAGCGCGACTGCATCCAGGCGACGTCCATGTCGATCGACTCGCGGTGGACGATCGGCGCGATCGCATCGAAAAAGGCGAGGCCCTCGGCGCCGGTCAGCCCCGTGATGGCGCCTGAGAGTGCAGGCGAGGTGAGCGGACCAGTCGCCACGATCACGCTGTCCCAGTCGGCAGGCGGCAGCCCAGCGACCTCGCCGCGCTCGATCCGGACCAGCGGCTCGGCAGCCAACAGGTCCGTGATCTCGGCGGAGAAGCCGTCGCGGTCGACCGCGAGCGCGCCTCCCGCCGGCAGCTTGTGCCGGTCGGCGGCGACCATCACGAGCGAGCCGGCGCGGCGCATCTCCTCGTGCAGCAGCCCCACCGCATTGGTCGCAACGTCGTCGGAGCGGAACGAGTTGGAGCAGACGAGCTCGGCGAGCCCATCGGTCTTGTGCGCGTCGGTTGCGACCAGCGGCCGCATCTCGTGCAGCACGACCGGCACGCCCGCCCGCGCGAGCTGGAACGCCGCTTCGCTGCCGGCGAGCCCGCCGCCGATCACATGAACGTTTCTGAGTGTGGCCATGGCGCGACAAGCTAGGCGCAAATCGTACCGATCTCAATCGCTACCCCGTCGCCAGGCCAGGGCGAATGGTCTATGAGGGAGCACTGGTCTATGATCGGCGTCTCGGCTCGCGGGGAAACATGCGTCTTTTGATGTCCATTGCGGTGATGGGTCTCGCTGGCACCCTCGCAGGCTGCACCTACGAGCAGAGCCGCCCTGTCGCCCAGCACTTCCAGGACTTCAAGACCATCCCACCCAATGGCAACACGGTTACGGTCTGCAGCGCCTATGGCTGCAAGGCGCAGACCAAGGTGCGCCTGAAGGCGAAGGACATCGCCGAGATCAAGAAGCTGATGGGCAAGTGGCGCACGAAGGATACGCCCGACCGCGAGCGCGTGGCGGTCGCCTATGCCGTCGGCTGGCTGGAGAAGCGCATCGGCGACGAGATCGGTACCTCGGCCGACCGAGCGGGCATGGAATACAATGGACCCGGCGATCCGACCCAGCAGGATTGCGTCGACGAGGCGACCAACACCACCGCCTACCTGCTGGTGCTGCAGTCGAATGGCTTCTTGAAGCACCACACCGTCAGCACGCCCTTTGCCAAGGAAGCGCTGTGGCGCGGTGTCGCCGGCTGGCCGCATTGGACGGCCGTGCTGGTGCAGAACGATACCAAGCAGCGCTGGGCGGTCGACTCCTGGATTTACGAGAACGGCGAGAACCCGGCCGTGGTCGAAGCCGAGAAGTGGTACATCGAGGACCTCAACTCGCTGCCCAAGCCGACCACCTGATTGATCATCGGGCAGTTGCAAATCGGCCTCGTCGTCAGATTCAGCGACCGCCCAGCTCCCGCAGCGTCAGCGCGATCGACTTGACCCCTATGGGGGACATCAGGTGCGCGCCCGCGACGCCTTCGATTCCGCGCATGCCCTGGATCAGCTCGCAACAGATACGCCGGCCCTCGGCCGCCTGGTCCTGGGCACGATCGAGCCGCTCGATCACATGATCGGGGATCGCGACTCCGAACAGGTTCTCGCGCATCCAGCGTGCCGACTTCGCCGAGGCGAGCGGCCCCACACCGATGATGAAATAGGCGCGCTGTGCGATGCCGGCCTCGCGCAGGCGGGCCATGTAGCGCTCCAGCACGCCGAGGTCGTAGACGAACTGCGTCTGGAAGAAGTCGGCGCCGGCCGCGATCTTGGCTTCGATGCCCTTCACGCTGAAATCGGGACCGGGATCCTTCGGCGTCTCGGCCGCGCCGATCAAGAGGCGTGGGGCCGGACTGATCTCGCGCCCCGAGGGTAGCTTGCCCTCGTCCCGGAGCTGGCGTGCGAGCGCTACCAGTCCGCGGCTGTCGATGTCCTCGACGGCCTTGGCGTCGGGCTGGTCGCCTTTGGTGATGGCATCGCCGTGCAGGCACAGGATGCTCGGAATGCCCAACGCCGCCGCACCGATCAACTCGCCGGCAATCGCGAGCCGGTTCTTGTCGCGCACCGTGAATTGCAGGATCGGCTCGATCCCGGCCCGCGCCATGATGACGGCTGCCGCAAACGCCGACATGTGCGCGCGTGCGCCAGCGCCGTCGGTGACGTTGACGGCGTCGACCAATCCTTGCAACGGCTGTACACGGTCGAGCACCGCCCCTTCGCTCGCGGCATCGGGTGGCGTCATCTCGGCAGTCAATACGAACTCGCCAGTGCGAAGCTTGGCTTCGAGCCGCCCATCGGATCGCTGCGGCATCATCCCCCCTGGAAGGCTTGTGCTCGACGTCTTCGTTGCCTGATTAGCAGTGCCCGCGGCCGTTGCGGAAGCCGCTGGAGCCATGGCGCGGCGCTCGGACGCGGAAACGGTGGCGATGCCCCTCGCAGGGCCGAGCAGACCGAGCTTGCTCTCGCGGTAGAACGTATAGAGCCCCGCCGCCACCACGACCGCCATGCCGAGCACGGCGATCCTGTCGGGCACCTCGCCCCAGACCAGGTAGCCCAGCATGATCGCCGAGATCAGCGCGGTGTAGCGGAACGGCGCCACCGCCGAGAGCTCCCCGATCCTGATCGCAATGGTCATCATCACATAGCCGCACGCGAGCAGGCAGGCTGCCGCCGCGAGCAAGCCGACGGACAACGGCTCCGGCGCAATCCAGCTCTCGACCGGCTCGAGCGCGAGCCCGAACAGCCCGACGCCGAGCGCCGACAGCAGCGCCAGCAGCAACGTCGGGATGCCGGGATCGATGCGGCGCGTCGCCAGATCCCGCAGTGCGACCAGCAGCACCGAGGCAAACAGCGGGATCGAGTACCAGGAAAAGGAATCGGTCCCCGGCTTGACGATCAGCAGAATGCCGGCAAACCCGACCAATGCCGCCAGCCAGCGTCGCCAGCCGACCCTCTCCTTGAGGAACAGCGCTGCCGCTGCCGTGACTGCGATCGGCGCGAACTGCGTGATCGTCTGTGCTTCCGCAAACGGCACGTGCACGAACGCCCAGATGAAAAGGGCGGTCGCCATCACCTCTCCGAAGATCCGCCAGCCAAAGGCGCTCGTTGCCAGCAGCCGCGGCGGCCGCAACGCCCGAAACGCGAGTGCCGTCATCCCGAGCAGCGCAGCGGCAAACCCACCGCGTATGAAAAGGATCTGCCCGGTCGGCATGCCCGTGGCGGCGACTTTCACCAGCGCGTCGTTGACGACGAAGGCCGACATCGCCCCCGTCATGGCGAGCATGCCAGCGAGGTTGCCCGACATTCTGCCCTGGCGACCCGCGGCGGGCGCCTGTGCCTCCACACTCATCCGTTCCTCATCCCTGCTCCGGCAACCGGTTGAGGCGCACACGATCGAGATTCAGCTTGCGCTCGCGCAGGAACGTATAGAGGCCGGCGGCCGTGACCACCACCATGCCGACGATCGAAAGCCGATCGGGCAGCTCGCCCCAGACCAGGTAGCCCGCGAGCAGCGCGAAGATCACGATCGAGTAGCGGAACGGCGCGACCACCGACAATTCGCCGGTTCTGACCGAGACGACCACTGCCAGATAGCCGACCGCCAGCAGCGCGGCTGCCGTCGCAAGCCCGACCAGGTCCTCGGGGAGTGGTCGATGCCAGTCCTGGAACACCGCGATTGCGCAACCGGCGACGGTAATGCTGACCGCGGTGGTGAGCGCCAGCATCAAGGAGGGGATTGCCGTATCGATGCGCCTCGTCGAGAGGTCGCGCACGACGCTGCTCAACACCGAGAGCACCGGCAGGATCGCATACCAGGTGAACTGCGACGTGCCGGGCTTGACCATCAACAGCACGCCGATCAGGCCGGCGAGTGCCGCCAGCCAGCGCCGCCAGCCGACGTGCTCGCCCAGGAACAGCGCGGCCGACGCCGTCAGCAGCAGCGGGCCGAACTGCAAAATGGCGTTTGCCTCGGCAAACGGCATGTTCATCAGGCCGAACAGGAAGAACGTGGTCGAGGCGATCTCGCTGCAGACGCGCCCCGCCACCGGAGCGCTGAGAAGCATGCGCGCCGGCCGCAACGCTCCCATCCATCGGGCCAGCATCAACAACAGCGCTGCCGCCACCAGTCCGCGCAGCACCATGATCTCGCTGACCGGCAAGCGCGCGCCGGCGAGCTTCACGAACACGTCGTTGACGACGAACAGCGCCATCGCCGCGATCATCGCGAGCATGCCACGCGCATTGCCGCTGGGCAGCAGCACAGCGATTGTCTGGTTGCTGGCGGAAGGCTTCATTCGTCACCCGAGCAGCGCTGCAACCGGCTGGCACTGGTCCGCGAACGACTGGAAACATCGCCGCTTCGGCATCGTGCTTCCTGCGATATCCCATCAGCCATATCCACTCCCGTCTTCCACACCGACGCAGATCCTCACCGATCCGCGATCCATGGAGTCAATGCCCAAAACCGGTGATGGCGTGCATCGGCGAAGGCGGCATATCGTGGGGATGCATGTGGGCCTCACTTCTCCACCAGAGCAGCGATACGCCGTGCCCGACGAAACCCTCATCGAACCGATCCAGCCAGGCGAGTTCAACCACCACCTTAGCGATGTTGGGCGCAATGGGGCACGTGGCGTGTCCGCCCAGGCGATCGAGGCGGCGGTCGGCGAGTTCTGGCCCAGCGCTACTGGGTCTGCAAGACCGCCGCCGCCAGATCCGTCAGGCCGACACCAGGTATCGGCGATAGCTCGATAACCAGAGGCGTCCCGTTTCCATCGGCTCTCGAGCGGCAAATTCGTACAATTCAAAGCCAGACGGAGGGGTTATCGGTGGGCGATCGACAACCCAATGGACCAGGAGACCGGCATGACCAGTCAACCCCGCCTCACCATCATTCCGACGCTGCGCTATTACGATGCCCCCACCATGATCGCATGGTTGATCGAAGCGTTCGGCTTCGAGCAGCACGTCGTCCATGCGGCCCCCGATGGCACGATCGCGCATGCCCAGCTCACTTTCGGCAACGGCATGATCATGCTCGGGCAAGCGCGTGACGACAGCTACGGCAAGCTCTGCCGGACACCGCGCGATCTGGGCGGCACGACGCAAGGGCCCTACATCGTCATCGCCGATGCCGACGCCCACCACGCTCGCGCGGTCGCGGCCGGAGCCCAGATCGTCCGCTCCCTCGACGACACCGACTACGGCTCGCGGGAGTACTCGGCCCGCGATCCGGAGGGCCATCTCTGGAATTTCGGCACCTACGACCCGCTCGCCTGACGCGCGGCTGCCCACCGGCTCCTCGGTTTGCACCGTCTGCCCAAGTCGTCCCGGGACGGCTATGGTGGGGGAAAAGCAGACACAGCCAGGGAGGCCGCCATGCCGACGCTCGGCACCATGAAGACGCTCGACCGTGCCAGTCCCAGAAGGTCGGACGCCGAGTTCGTCGCGGCGGCGCTCCGCACCCCGCAAGCCCGCTTCCTGATCCTCGTCGATCTGAAGCCGGCGATCCGGCAAGGGGAAGGCACGACTGCGCTGCGCTGGTTCACGGCAGCCGAGATCACCGCGCTCGGCCTTGCCGATCACCCGGCCTTGCTGCTCGGGCTCGATCCGGCCGGGGCTGCCCACTTCTCGCTCACGCTTACCGAGCACCGCGCGCGCACCGTGCCGGGCGGGCCGTTCTGCCTGAGACCTTACGTCGAGCTGCGCTCGCTCGCCGTCGAGGGCGCGATCACGCCGGACGAGCTGGCGATCGCGGGCCAAGCGCGCGCCGTCGCCGAATGGCACGGGAATCACCGCTGCTGCGGCCATTGCGGCTCGACGACCGACATCAAGGACGCCGGCTGGCGGCGCAAGTGCTGGTCGTGCGGGCGCGAGCACTTTCCCCGTACCGACCCAGTCGTCATCATGCTCGTCACCCACGGCGACAAATGTCTGCTCGGCCACGAGGCGCGTTTCCAGGGCAAGATGTACTCCGCGCTTGCGGGTTTCCTCGAGCCGGGCGAGGACATCGAGCACGCGGTCAGGCGCGAGGTGAAGGAGGAGGTCGGGCTCGAGGTCGGCGCCGTGCGCTACCAGGAGAGCCAGCCCTGGCCGTTCCCCCACTCGCTGATGATCGGCTGCCAGGCCGAGGCGATCGGCACCGAATTGCAACTCGACCCCAACGAGATCTCCGATGCCCGCTGGTTCACACGTGACGACCTCCGCGCCATGCTGGCGGGCCGCCACGAGGAGGGTTTGATCGTGCCGGGCCTGCACGCGATTGCGAACAAGCTCGTCAGGGCGTTCCTCGGCGCAACTTGACCCGTCGGAGACCATTTCAATTGTCCTCTCCTGCCTCATCCGACAACCGCCCAGTCGCCCTCGTCACCGGTGCCGCGCGCCGGCTCGGGCGGGCGATCGCGCTCGGGCTCGCCGCGGAGGGCTATGCCGTCGCGGTGCATCATCGCAGCTCGCCCGAGGAGGCCGACGAGGTCGTCCGCAGCATCGAGAACGCGGGCGGGCGGGCGGTCGCGCTCGCCGCCGATCTCGCGGCACCGGAGGCGCCGGAACGACTGATCGCCGCCTGCGTGCGCCGGCTCGGACCCCCGGTCTGCCTCGTGAACAACGCCTCGGTCTTCCACTATGACGAGATCGCCACGCTCGATTCCCGCCAGTGGCGCGAGCAGCTCGCCGTCAATCTGGAGGCACCGGTCTTTCTCGCGCGCGCCATGGCGGCATCGCTCCCGGCTGGCGCCAGCGGCGTGATCGTCAACATCGCCGATCAGCGGGTGTGGCGTCCCGAGCCCCACTTCTTCTCCTACGGCGTCTCCAAGTCCGCGCTCTGGTCGGCGACCCAGATGCTGGCGCTGGCGCTTGCGCCGCACATCCGCGTCAATGCGATCGGTCCCGGGCCGACACTGCAGAGCATCCACCAGAGCCCCGAGCAGTTCGCGGCCGAAGCGAGCACGACGCCACTCGGTCGCGGCCCCGAGCCGGACGAGATCGCGGCAGCCGTTCGCTTCATCGTGCGCTCGCCTTCGATGACAGGCGAGCTGATCATGCTCGACGGCGGCCAACATCTCTCGCCCCGGCAGCCCCTCGTTTGCCCGGCCACGGCGGCCGGCATTTCAGTGACGCCCGCGAAACCCGCCCCGCGCATGCGCAATGTGCTGATCAGCGACCTCGAGGTCATGACCATGATCGGCATCTACCCGCACGAGAAGATGAAACCGCAGCGTGTGATCACCTCGATCGAGCTGCGGGTGGAGGAAACCGGCACTCCCGGCAGCGACCGGTTCGAGGAGGTCGTCGACTATGAGCGAATCGTGGTCGGGGTGCGCGAGATCTGCCGGGCCGGGCACGTCAACCTGGTCGAGACACTGGCCGAACGGGTGGCGGTCGTCTGCCTGGAGGACATCCGCGTGCACTCCGTGAGGGTCCGCATCGAGAAGCCCGATGCCTTTCCCGATTGCCGCTCGGTCGGCATCGAGATCGAGCGTTCTCGTTCCGGCACATGAGGGCCATCCGGCAACGGACCGTTAAGGCTAATAGATCAAATTGCCTCGAATTCGACCCAACTCGGCCCCACTGACGCCCGAACTAACAGAAACGTTAGGGGCCTCGGCTGCATGCTTAATGCGTGTTCGGAACGGGGTCTCGACCCCGGCTCTGATGTCAAGAACGAAGGCGCGGATCCAACACCGCACCGAACGAGAATGGGTCGAAAACCATGTATCGCGTCAGCACCGCCGCAGCTGCGGCAGCACTCGCTCTCGTCTGCTCCTCGGCTTCACTCGAGGCGGCGCAGACACCCAAGATCCTCAGCTCCGATCAGAACCGCGTGCCATCGTGCGTTCAACCAGACCGGATGATGGCATTCCTTAAGAACCGCAACAAGAAGGTTGACGAAAACTTCAAGGATGTTGCCTTATTCTACAAGAAACATGGCGCAGAGCTGAAGGTCCGCTGGGACTACGCCTTCTACCAGATGATCGTCGAAACCAACTATCTCACCTACAAGACCGGCTCGGGTCGGTGGGGCGACGTGCGTCCCACGCAGAACAACTTCGCAGGGATCGGCGCAACCGGCGGCGGCGTCCGGGGCGAGAGCTTCGACGACGTGTCGACCGGCGTCCTCGCCCATATCGGCCACATCCGGCTCTACTCGGGCAAGCCAGTCGACGAGCCTGCCGCAAAGCGCACCAAGCTGGTCGAGGAAATCATTCTGCCCTGGGCGCAGGGAATGGGTCGAGCCGTCACTTTCACCGATCTGACCACCAAATGGTCGCCCGGCGACAAGGAGTATTCCGACGACATCGAGTTGGTTGCCAAGGCCTATCGTGCCTCGTTCTGCACCAACGAGAACGAGATCGAGACGATCGCGACGACCGACGAGGTGACCGCCAGCCAGGACGATCCAGCTGCCGACGAGACGGTCGTGGCTGATGCTGCCGACGTCGCCGCCGACAGCAGCGAAACCACTGCGGGCCTGACGAACTCCAAGACCGCCAAGGCGAGCGAGGAGATCAACCGCGTGCTGGAGGAGACGGCGGCCGACACCGAGGTGCAGGCCGACGACAGCGAGTCGACGGTCGCCAGCTCCGGCACGACGGCTGCCAGCATGGTGTCGAATGCGACGGCCAAGACGACACGGAAAAATGCCAAGGCCGTCGAGAAGGTCGTCGCGCTGATGACCCCCTCACTGCCCAAGGGAGGCGCCTGCAAGGTGTTTACGGCCAGCTACGGCGGTGCCAAGTCGCTGCTGATCGAGGCTGCAGGCGATGCCGGCGTCGTCTACACGGCGCTCGCAGTCAACGACGGCAAGGAGAGCGCCCAGGCCCAGGCCTTCATCAACGCCTACGCCAAGGGCGGCCGCTCGATCGGCGAGTACGGCTCGGTCGATCAGGCCCTCACCAAGGCTTTCGAGCTCTGCCCCGAGGGCTGAGTCGAGTGTGGCTGACAGCGCCGCAAGATTTTCGCGTCAAGCATCCAGAAGAAGACGGACCGCCGTCGGGGGCAACCTCGGCGGCGGATCCGCGTCGGCGCTCCTCTGGCTGGGGAGAAAGCCGCGGACCAGAATGACAAACTCGCGTTATGGTTGTATAAGCGGCCCATGGACACCTTTGCAACAATTTCGCTCCCCATCTGGGGACTGGACTCCCTTGTGGAGCCAAGCGAGCAAGGACAGGAGCCATGTTGAAGACCCGAATGTCCCGGCTTGCGGCCCTGATGTTCCAGTTGTGCGTTTCAGCCGCCGCGTCACCGGTTCTATCCGCCACCCTGCCCAAGGGCGAGCATCCCCCAGGCTGCCAAAGCATGTTGTTGATGGGCGTCGTCGATGGCGACACCGTCTATGGCTACATCGATACGTCGGACCCGCTGGTCGCGATCCGCGCCAAGCTGCGCCTCGCTGGCATCGATACGCCCGAGCGTCAGGGTCATGCCCAATGCCCAGAGGAGCGGGCGAAGGCCGACGAGGCCAAGGCCTATGTGGAGCAATTGCTGCAACCCGCGCTCGAGAAGCCGACCCGCAAGGCGGTGCGAGCATGCGAGATACGCGAGGACAAGTATGCGACGCGGCGCCTCGGCCGGCTCGAGGTCTATTCCGACCACCGCTGGATCGACCTCGGGCAGTTGCTGATCAGGAAGGGACTGGCCTTCCCCTATGCCGGCGGCAGACGCGGCGACAGCTGGTGTCGCTGCCTGAAGGATGGTGCCTGTCCCGAGGGCTATCTCGGCGCGCTCTGATCCACCACGGAGCGACCCGCTATCCCGGCACGCGCGCCGGGACCTGCGACGGCATCGCGCAATATCTGGCCAGGATCCCGGATCGATGCGCGGAAGCGTCGTCCGGGATGACGGGTGCAGGCCGGGCAACCTCCAAAACGACGCCAACATGGTGCGAGCGTTCAGTCCTGCTCGCAGGCATGTTGCCCGTCAGACCAGGCGAACACGGCCGACTTGCCTTTCACATGCAGATCGTAGGTGCCGTTCGAATAGCGGTTGCCGGATCCCGATACTACCTGGTCGAGCCGAACCGTCCCGCTCAACTCGTGGGTGACCGTGGCAAAGGTGCCCTTGCCGTCCTGGCCCACTGCGACCGTCATCGGCATGCCTTCGTCGTGGCAGGTGTAGGAGATCACATTGTCGGCATCCACGCCCGATGCTTTCGCGTCCTGGCACGTCTGGAACAACCCATCGCGCTCGGCGCCGAAGGCGCACAGGATGCCGCCCCATTTGTAGCCCTTGCGCCCGCCCCGGTAGCTGATCTCGAACCAGGGATAGCCGTTCATCATCACCTCGGTCCGCTCCAGCACCTGGATCGGCTCGCCTTCGTCGAGCGAGGCGACGCGTGGAAAGTCCATGCCCGGGCCGCTGCGGACGATGCCACCCCACGAGCCTGCTTCGAATGGAAAGTCGTCGGCGTGATCGCCGGCTTGGGTGCCGCTGGGCCCGGTGCCGGTCGCGGCAACGATCTCGCGGCAATTGGTGAGAAAGCTCTCGACGGCATCGGGGGCGCCGCGCAGGCTCAAGCGGCTCGGAGCAGCACCGGCGAGGCCATAGCTGAGCGACGACACGGTCTGCATCATCTGCCACAGCGGGTCGTCGATGCCGACATCGAGGCGGATGCCGGCAACGCCTTCCTCGATCTGGGTGCCGAACACTTCTCCGTCCCAATCCTGCCGGTAGCCCGCGCTCCGCAACTCGAGCGTCTTGCGGGCGCCCTCGCGCATGCCGGTGATGTCGTAGCCAAACACGGCCGACAACGGGGCCCCGTTCGACTTCAGGCTGCAACTGGCGATGAACTGCATGGCGTCCGTTTCCGGAATGCCGAGCCAGAGCGTGGCCGTGGGACCGTCCCCTGCCCCGCTATCACCGGCACCGGAGGTCTCGCTGCTCCAGACCATCTCGGCGCCGCCAGCGCCCGATGACGGAGCGATCATGCAACCGAGCATCAGGCCTGCGACCATGGCGAATCTGGACAAGGTACTTCCTCCTGGCAAACCACAAGGCGAGAATTCCCGTATCATCGGCAGGCTACCCAGTCTGCGCTGTCATTCCAAGAGTGCGCAACGGCGCGCGTGGTCCGGCCTGCGACGGTGCCGCTTGAGGCCCACTGAGCTAGTGTCCTGTCTCCGAAATACGCTCGTCCTCGCGGTGTCCTCTGAAGCGTATTTCGGAGATGAAAGGACACTAGCAACTCCATGATTCTAGTGTGGTTTCGCCTCGCAAATGCCATCTCCGAGCCAGCCGCGGATGCTGGATGGCATTTGCGAGACACCACACTAGCGTGTATCCCGGGTCAGCCTTGATTTGAGGAGCAGCGTGTGATGACGACTGGCTTGCAGAGCGGCGATCTCGTGACGGTGTTCGGAGGCTCCGGCTTTGTCGGCCGCCATACCGTGCGTGCGCTCGCACAGCGTGGCGTCAGGGTACGTGCGGCCTGCCGGCGTCCCGATCTCGCGGGCCACCTGCAGCCGATGGGTGGTGTCGGGCAGATCCACGCGGTGCAAGCCAATCTGCGTTATGGCCAATCGATCGAGAATGCGCTCGAAGGCGCGGTCGCCGCCGTCAATCTGGTGGCCATACTTGCCGAAAGCGGGCGCCAATCCTTCTCGGCCGTGCACGTGGAAGGGGCGCGCCGTGTTGCCGCGGCTGCCCGCAAGGCCGGAGCTCGCACCTTCGTGCACATGTCGGCGATCGGAGCCGACGCCCAATCCAACTCGCACTATGGCCGCTCCAAGGCCGAGGGCGAGCAGGCGGTCCTCGCCGAGTTCCCCGGCGCCATCATTCTGCGACCTTCGCTGGTGTTTGGCCCGGAGGATCAGCTTTTCAACCGGTTCGCCGGACTGGCCGCGAGCTCTCCCGTCATGCCGGTGATCAGTGGCGGCACGCGATTCCAACCCATCTATGTGGGCGATGTGGCTGGCGCCATTGTCGCCGCCCTCGATGGGCGGGCTCGCCCGGGCACTGCCTACGAGCTCGGCGGACCCGAGATCATCACCATGCGTGATTTGCTGCGCCGTACGCTTGCCTATTCCGGCCGCTCCCGACTGCTGATGCCGCTACCCGGCTGGCTTGCCAAGCTGATGGCGGTGCTGTCGAAACCGCTGCCGTTGGCTATGCGTCCGTTCACATTCGACCAGGTGCGGATGCTGGAGCTGGACAACGTGGTGTCGGAGGCGGCTCGCTCGGAACAGCGCACGCTGGAAGCCCTCGTTGCCGCCGCGCCGCAGAGCATGGAAGCCGTTGTTCCAGGCTATCTCGAGCGCTTCAAGCCCCGCGGCCAGTTCGCCCATTACCGGGGCTGAGCCGTCCTCACACGGCGCGTTGGCGGCGCTCGATCCGCCGAAATGGCGAG
>JANPDA010000504.1:0-3672 GCA_031431235.1 Hyphomicrobiaceae bacterium | reverse complement strand
GGAGGCCATGGGAGCGCTCTGGGGCTGGAGGAAGGTCGATCGGGGGAATGCGCCAGTGCTAACGTCTGGCGCGCCGGGCGGCAAGCCTGAGATCGTGCTATGGGCTCAGCCCACCAAACGCTGGCCGCGAACAGGTGCTAGTGTTCCGGCCCATTCATTCGATTCCGGCGAAGCTGGATCAATGAATGGAAAGGCGGAACACAAACAAGGAGGTAGCTAGTGGGCTGGCCATTCATTTGGGGTACCAAATGAATGAGTCAGAACGCTAGCCGAGCCGGGTGATGGCGTCGTCCGTTCCGGCAGCCATCGTGCTGCTCGCCTTCGGCACCATCAATCGCCTCGGCCAGCGGGCCGAGCACCATGACAGTGGCTGGATCGACGGCGATTGCTGGCGGGCCGTGCAAGCCGCGATCGAGCAAGACGACCCCGATCAATGCTGATCCCTCCACGTCGGAGGGCCGAGCCAGGATGCAAGCACCTGAAAGGAATGAAGAAATGTTCGACGCAAAGAAGCTTCTCGATTCGCTGGTCGCCGGCTCCACCCAGCGCGCCGCCACCCCCGATAATCCTGGCGGCGCGGGAGTGCTCGGTCGACTCTTCGAGCAGCTACAGAAGGGCGCCGAAGGTGCCGGCCTCGAGGGCGGCCCTGGCGAGATGGCCAAGCAGGTGCTCGGACGGGCCGGCGAAGGCGTGCGCGATGCCGCCGGGCGCGTCGATCAATCGACCGGGGCTGGCAAGGCGATCGAAGATATCGTTCGCCAGATCAGCGGCGGCAAGTCGTCGGCCGACCTGATCGCCAAGGCCAAGGACATGATCGCCAAGAACCCCGGCGCGGCAGGCGCGTTCGCCGGCGTGCTCGGTGGTTTGCTGCTCGGCACCAGTGGCGGCCGCGGCTTGACGGCAGGCGCCGCCAAGCTTGGCGGCCTCGTGCTGATCGGCGGCCTCGCCTACAAGGCCTACCAGAACAGCCAGGCCGGCAAGCCCGTGCTGGCAGGGACATCCGGCTTGGCAACGGCCGCGCCCGCCGGCTCGGGTTTCGAAGCGTCTGCCCAGTCGAGCGAGGCCGCGACACTCTACATCCGCGCCATGATCGCCGCAGCCGCAGCCGATGGCATCGTCGACGCTGCCGAGCGCAGCCGCATTCTGGGCGGTCTGGCGGAGCTGGGGATTGAGCATGAGGCTTCGCAATTCCTGGCGAGCGAGTTCGCCGCTCCCGCCTCGATCGAGGCCCTCGCCGGCGCCGCGCGTACCGCTGAAATGCGCGCCCAGACCTATGCAGCCGCCCGGCTCGCGATCGATCCGGATTCGCCTGCGGAGCGCGACTGGTTGCGCCAGCTCGCAAGCAGGCTCTCGCTCGACGCCAAATTCGTCGCGCATCTGGACGAGGCTGCGAATGCATCCAAGGCGTGAGCTTGCAGCCCCAGACTGAGGCCGTGCCGCCACAGCTCGGTCAGAACCGTACCCCTCGGGTTCACCTTGCAGTGCGAAGTTGGGCCCGGGGGCCGGCGCTTGCGCTAGATTGCTGCCGGATAGAAGCGCAAACACCATCGGAGGCGAGGATGCGCACGAGGATCATGCTCTGCTGCGTCGCAGCAGTCGCGGCGACGTTCGCGGTTGCCGACCTGGCGGACGCAGGCAACAAGAAGCACAAGGGTCTGAAGCGCGCGCCACAGCCGGTGGAGCAGAACCGCCGGGTCGGCGGCTACTCTTACGACTACAACGATGCGATCATCGATTACCGTGACGAGACGATCCTGGAGGGGCCCAACACCTATGAGCCGTCCGGGCCGCTCGATCGCGACACGTTCTTTGATTCGAACGTGACGAGCTTCGGCAGCGACGCCCCCTACATGAATTGATCGAGCAGACCTTGGTGCCGCTGCTGATTGCCTGTCGGTAAGGTCCGAAGCGAGGTGGCATTTGTCGCTGCACTGGGCTATAGGCGCTGGCGAGAAACGTGGCCATTTTGCTGCCCCAGGTGCCGGCTAGCCATCGCATGACCCGGGTTCGGGCGACCGCGGGGAGCTGCATGCACGGAGTTGACTTGCCATGACCGAGACCGGCCGATCGATCAGATGCCGCCTTGCCGCGTCCGGCATCGCCGTGGCCGCAGCCGTTCTGGCGGTGACAATTGCGGCGACACCCTCGTCCACGACGGCCTTGGCCCAGACCGGCCCGGCCCCAGCCACCTCGACCACGCTCGGCAGTACGATCCCCGGGTCGTCATCAGGCCAGACGGTCACGGTCAAGACCAAGATCGTGGCGCCACCAGGCGCTGTCGAGCCTGCTCCCGCGGCACCGGCACCTTCCGCTCCAGCCGCGCCGGAGACGACTGCCGCGGCTCCTGCCGAGCCGACGGTGCCGACGGCGGCAGCGACCGTTGCGGTAGCGGCGCCGACGACTGCCTCGGTCGAGTCTGTGACTCCAACCCCTGCCGAGTTGGCTCCGGCCTCTGTCGAGACGGCACCGGCTCCCGCCGAGACGACAGCGGCTCCCGCCGTGGCGGCACCGTCAGCAGCACCATCCGCCGCAGTCGCCGAGCCGCCGACTGCGCCTGCCTCCACCACAGCCTCAGCCACCCCTTCGGCGGCCGTCGGATCGACACCGGCGCTGCCGGCTCCGGCAGATCCCGCGCCAGGCGCAGCGCCCGCCGCGAGCGATGAAACGGCTTCCATCACCAAGCCGGCCGCACCCGCCGCAGCGGCAAAGCCGGCTGCAGGCACTCCGGCCAAGCCTGCCGTTGCATTGCCCGGCGGCAAGCTCAAGAACTGCGCCCGGCTCGGCTTCAGCGTCAACGACTACGGCAAGGAAGGCCCGACCAAGGACGCAATCCGTCTGTTTGAGAAATTCGTGCCGAAATGGGCTGCCTTCAACAACATCAAGACCTACAAGGTCGGACCGCAGAATGTGAGCTGCAAGCTGTTTCTCGACTTCATCGTGTTCGACGAGCATACCTGCCGCGCGGAAGCCGACGTCTGCTGGAACGGCGGGCCCAAGCCGGAGGAAACCAACTGCCCCGATGGCGGCACCTGCGAATAGAGCAACAATCATGATGATCCTGCGCTCGTCCCCACCTTCCCCGTTCGGGCGCAAGGTGAAGATCACGGCTAAGCTGCTCGGCCTCCTCGACCGCATCGAGGTGGTTGCGGCCGATCCGACCGACCCGAAGGATTCGCTGCTCCAGCAGAACCCGCTCGGCAAGATTCCGACCCTGGTGCTGGAAGACGGCACCTGTCTCTACGACAGCCGCGTGATCTGCGAGTATCTGGACCACCTCTCGGCCGATGCCAAGGTGATCCCGGCGGGTCCGGAGCGCTGGCACGCGTTGCGTCTTGCCGCGCTCGCCGATGGCATCATGGAGGCCGCACTCCTGCTCGTCTACGAGAAGCGCATCAGGAGCCAGGACCAGTGGAATGCGGTCTGGATGACCTCTCAGCAGAGCAAGATCGACCGCTCGGTCGCCCATTTGGAAGCCGATCCGCCGGAGGTGTCGGGGCTGCCGAGCCTGGGCCAGATCGGGGCCGCTTGCGCGCTCGGCTATCTCGACCTGCGCCACGAAGGCCGCTGGCGCACGGGTCACCCGCGGCTGGTCGCCTGGCTCGACCGGTTCGCCGCCAAGGTGCCTGCTTTCGAGGCAACCCGAGTGAAGCCGTGAGGCTTGCCGAGCCGGGG
>JANPDA010000503.1:0-5376 GCA_031431235.1 Hyphomicrobiaceae bacterium | reverse complement strand
AAGCCTCTTTCATCACCGGCCAAACCTTGATCGTCGACGGCGGTCTCTCGATCACCGACTACACGTCCTTGGCGATGCTGAAGGAAACCGGCTGGCGCGTGACGAGCCGCGGCGGGCCGGGGGACAAATCCACGCGATAGTGGGACTTGAAATGTAACGCAGAGCACTATAAATTACAGTAGCGGGTGAGCAAACCATTGCGAGTCTTCAAGACGAGATGGTTCCGACGCTTCGCACGTCGGAAAGCATTTCGGACAGGTCGATCTGTAAGGCTGTCGATCGTGGAGAGCGTGGTCTCGTCGATGCCGACCTTGGGAGCGGTGTGATCAAGCAGCGGGTGGCACGGTCGGGCAAGTGACGATCTGGTGGCTACCGGACGTCGATAGCATTGCGCACCGAGGATGGTGCGATCTTTTTGTTCGGGTTCGCCAAGAGCGAGCGTGAAAATGTCGAGCCGGGCGAGCTCGAGGATCTGAGGAGCACGTCCCGGATTTATCTTGGACTCGATACAGAGCAGTTGGACGATGCCGTCGCGAGCGAGGAATTGTGGGAGGTGATGTGCGATGACGAAGCGCTATAAGAGCGAGCTTCGTGCCGCGCTCCACGAGACTGTCGAAGGCTTGCACCGGATCGGCTTGGTCGACAAGCGAACGATGCGCCATTTCGACGAGCGTTGTCTGACCGCTGTCGAGGCGCTGACCGGACGGGATATCGCGGCGATCCGCGAGCGCGAGGGTGTCAGTCAGACTGTGTTCGCGCACTATCTCAACGTGTCGGTGACGCTCGTCTCACAGTGGGAGCGTGAGGAGCGCAGACCATCTGGAGCAGCGCTCAAGCTCTTGTCGCTGGTCAAGCACAAGGGCCTGGAAACGATCGCGTAAGATCCGATGCCACGTCACACCACCTGGATCTCGCGCGGCAGCTTGGAGGCTATCTTGGCCTTGTCGGGATAGAACAGGAACGTGTCGATCGTCGCCGACATGCCGGTCTTGTCGGGGCCGAAGAAGTTGCACTCGTGGTTGACGGCGGTCATCGGGCGAAAGACCTCACCGGGCTTGGAGATCGAGAGGTCGTAGATGAAGGGGCCGACCCAATCGGGGGGGAAGGCGATGCCGAACTCGTAGCCGCCCGACCAGTAGCTCTCCTCCCAGATGCCCTGCTCGACATAGTAGTCCTTCAGCGCCTGGCAGAAGGCGACCACGTCGAGGTTCGGCTTCAGCATCGGCTTGATGACGTGCTTGAAGACGCCGATCGAGCGCTGGTGGAGGTCGAGGGCCGCTTTCGGCGGCTCGCCGACCCAGAAGCCGCGCGCCAGATTGACATGGTAGCGGTTGTAGACGCCGCAGAGATCGACGTTCACCCGCTCGCCCTTCTTGATCTTCTTGCGGGTCGCCAGCGGATGCAGCGCGTTGGTGCGGAAGCCCGACATCACCGGCGGCAGGATGCCGGGGAACTCGCCGCCGGCCCTCGTCATGGCGGCGACCAGCTCGCCGAACACCTCGAGCTCGGTGACGCCCGGCGCGATCGCGGCCTTGGCCGCCGTCATGCCGATATCGGCGATCTTGCCCGCCTTCTCGAGGCAGGCCATCTCGGCCGGCGACTTGATGTGGCGGACCTGATGCAGGATCTCGGTCGCGTCGACCACCTTGGTGCCGGCGGCTTCGAAGGCGTCCACGAACCGGCGGCTCATCACCGGATTGGGTCGATAGCTGTAGAGCTCGAGGCCGACCGTCGTCTTGCCCTTCAGCCAACCCGCACCCTTCAGCTCGCCGAGGATGAACGGCAGGCCGTCGCGCCGGGCTGCCAGCGGGAAGATGCGGACATCCTTGGAGACGGTGCCGAAGCCGACCAGCATCGCCTCCGACGGCGTGTCGAAGTGAATGGTCTGATCCCGGTCGCGACGGACGGCGATGCCCGAGGTCGGCGGGAAGGCGCGGCCCGACTGCGCCTGGTACCACTCGCAGGCAAAGCCCGAGAGGTAGAAGATGCTCTCCGGCGCCATCACGAACAGCACGTCGATCTTGCGCGCCGTCATCTCCGCCTGCACGCGCTGAAGCCGCTCGGCGTACTCCGCTTCCGGGAAGGGCGCCTCCTTGTGCTTGTGCGCGTCGGCCAGCGCTGCCGCGAAATTACCCTTCATCTCAGCGTCCCCTCAAAGATGCCTCGCCCAGAACTGAAGCAGCCGCTCCCAGGCGAGCTCGGCGACGGCGCGGTCGTGGATGTCGGCCTCCTGCTCGTTCATGAAGCTGTGCTTGGCGTCGTAGCGATGGATCTCGATGCTCTTGCCGGCGGCCTTGGCGGCTTTCTCGAACGCGTCGACCGCAGCGGGCGTGCACCAGTCGTCCGTATTGGCGAAATGGCCCTGCAGCGGGCACTTGATATCCTTGGCCTCGCCTCCCGGGCCGAGCGGCAAGCCATAAAAGGGCGCCGCCGCCGACAGCTCGGGGATACGGCAAGCGCCGAGCACCGAGACCGCGCCGCCCAGGCAGAAGCCGGTCAGCCCCACCTTCACACCCGAGCGCTTCAGGAATTGCGCGGCTCCCCGGACGATCTGGTCGGTCGAGCGGTTGAAGTCGAGCGAGCCCATCTCGCGGCCCGCAGCCTCATGGTCGTGATAGGGCACCGACACGCCCTCGTAGAGGTCGGGGGCGAGCGCATCGTAGCCCGCGAGAGCGAGCCGGTCGCAGATCCCTTTGATCTGGTCCTGAACTCCCCACCATTCCTGGATGACGACGACGCCCGGCGCCTTGGCCCGGCCGGGGCGCGCGAGATAGCCGGAGGCATCGCTGCCGTCGACCGCGCGGAAGTTGATTCGAGTGCCCATCGCTCTTGCCTCTCTGCTTTGTCAAAACCCTGCCGCGAGCCCGTCTTTCCGCGGATCGCTGCCACCCTTCAGGATGCCGCGCTGCCTGTCGATCACGATGATCTGGCCGCCGCCGAAGGGCTCGGCCGCGTGCTTCGTCACATGGCCCATGCGCTCCAGGTCACGGCGCACGCCGTCGGGCACCTCGGTCTCGAGCACGAGGCCATCGCCTTCGAAGAAGACGCGCGGGGCATCGAGTGCGGCCTGCGCGTCGAGCCCGAAGTCGAGCATGTTGGTGAGCGCGGTCGCGTGCCCGACCGGCTGATAGTGCCCGCCCATCACGCCGAACACGATCTCGGCGTCCGGCCCGCGCATGCCCATGCCCGGAATGATGGTGTGCAGCGGGCGCTTGGCCGGAGCGATCTGGTTGAGGTGCCCGCGCTCCAGGCTGAAACCGAGCCCGCGGTTCTGCAGCCAGATGCCGGTTTTCTCGGTGGTGATGCCGCTGCCGAAGCCGTGATAGACCGAGTTGATGAAGGATACGGCCAGTCCATCACGATCGACGATCGAGAGGTAGATCGTATCCGACTTTTTCGGCCGCGGCACCGGACCCAGATCGTCGCGGCGACGCGTGGGATCGATGCGCGAGGCAAGCTCGTCGGAGAGCTTGTCGGAGAGCATGTGCTCGACCGGCACCTTCGCCTTCTGCTGGTCGGCGACGAACGCGTCACGCACGGCATAGGCCATGCGGGCCGCTTCCATCAGCAGATGGTAGCGCGTCGCCGACACCGGCTCGGTGCCCCGGCTCTGCAGCCGTTTCAGGATGTTGAGGATGATGAGGGCGGTGATGCCATGGCCGTTGGGCGGGATCTCGGCGATGTCGAGGCCGTGATAGCCGGTGGTGATCGGCGTCACCCACTCGGACTTGTGGGCGGCGAAATCCTCGAGCGCGTGCGCCCCGCCGAGCTTGTCGAGGGTTGCGACCATGTCCTCGGCGATCGCGCCCGTATAGAAGGCGTCGCGGCCGCCGTTCGCGATCTTCCGCAAGCTGTCGGCGAGCGCCGGCAGGCGCATGACATGGCCCTCCGCCGGCGGGCCGCCCGACACCAGCAGGTGGCGCCGGGCGCCGGCGTCGCCCTCGATGCGGGCCGCGTCGTCGATCCAGTCGTAGGCGACGCGCGGCGTCACCACGAAGCCGTCGGCGGCGTGCCGGATCGACGGCGCCAGCAGCCGCGCCAGCTCCAGCCGGCCGTAGCGCGTGCGCAATGCCTCCCAGGCATCGATGGCACCCGGCACCGTCACCGTATGCACGCTGGTGTCGGCGAGTGGCGGTCCGCCAATGAACCTCTCCGGGTCGAGGCGTGCCGGCGAGCGCCCCGAACCGTTGATTCCCTGAAGCTTTTCGCCCGGCTTGGCGATCAGCGCGAAGCAATCGCCGCCGATGCCGGTCGAGCCAGGCTCGACCACGCATAGCGTTGCCGAGGCCGCGATCGCCGCATCGACGGCCGAGCCACCCTCCCGCAGCACGTCGAGCGCATCGAGCGTCGCCATGGCGTGGGAGGTGCAAACCATGCCCTTGGTGCCATAGGCGAGCGAACGCAAGGGCTTATGGAAGTCGCGCATGGATGATGCTCCTGAACGGGAAGCGGCAGATCGAGCCGTTCCCGGATGACCCGCTGGAAACGATTGCCCCCGAGCGGTCATGGTGGATATTTGGATGCAAATGCGAGCGATACCTGCCCACTACGGCGTGTTTCCGTCAAGTCCGTCTGCCGCGATACCGCTCTGCAGGCGGCTCGTGGGGACCCTCGGGCAGCCAGCGCTCGAGCTCGGCGAGATAGGGCTCGGGGAGCGCGAACGCGCGCGCTCCGGGCAGCACGGCCGTCAGCATGTAGTCGAGCCTCCCCACGCCCGGATGCGGCCGGCCGGAGACATAGACGATCGCCGGATGGTCGAGGCCATTCGCGTCGTGCACCTCGACCTCCCGGCGCGCATAGGCGCCGACGGCGACACCTTCGAATTGATCGAGGGTCGCGAGATGGTCGTCGGTGCACCGCCAGAGCACGCCGTGCAGCTCCGCACCTCGATCGGCGACGATGTTGGCGGTGCCGGTCGTCGTGATCACGAAGCGCCATCCAGCCAGCCGCCCGCAGCCGGTCGGCTTGGCGCCCGGGCAGCGCTCCTCCATCTGGATCGGGCTCATGTTGGAGCCATAGGCGAAGTAGAGGGGCATATGCGTTGGGTTCCGTTGGTGCATCTGGCGCTCAGACGAGCCCTGTTCCGCGATAGATGTCGCTGAGCCTCAGCGCCGCATCGATGGCCGTGAGCTCGATCACATCGGAAGGGCTCGACAGCTTCCTCGCGCGCCAATTGCCTTTGCGCGTGTGATGGCGCACCAGCACCTCGTCCTGGGAGATGATCAGATAGTGCTGCACGGCAGGCAGGCTCGCATAGTAGCCGCGCTTCCAGACCAGGTCCTTCTTCTCAGTCGATGGCGAGAGCACCTCGACGATGACGATCGGGTCGTCGCAATAGCCCGAGCGGGAGATCGTGCCGGGCCGTACCAGCACATC
>JANPDA010000502.1:0-2187 GCA_031431235.1 Hyphomicrobiaceae bacterium | reverse complement strand
CGGCACGGTCTACGACCCCTTCATCTTGCGCGCCGCCGACCAGCTCAACTATGCCTGCTACCAGGATGCCCGCTTCCTGCTGGTCGCAACGCCCTCCGGCGTCACGCTGGCGCCCGAAGGCGGCGCGCACCAGTCGATCGGGACACCGCTGCTGGGCATCGCGCAGGACGGGCTCTGCGCCTTCGAGCCGGCCTTCCTCGATGAGCTCGGCGTCATCCTGCGCTTTGCCTTCGATTACATGCAGAGGAGCGGCGAGGGCGATCCTGACGAGCGCACCTGGCTGCGTGACCAGACGGGCGGCTCGGTCTATCTGCGGCTCTCGACGCGGCCGCTGGCGCAGCCTCAGAGGGCGATGACTCCTGATCTCGAGCAGGACATCGTCGATGGCGCCTACTGGATGCGCCGGCCGGGTCCCAATGCGGAGCTGGTGATTGCCTACTCGGGTGCCGTCGCGCCCGAGGCGATCGAGGCGGTCGGCCTCATCGGCGAGGACCGCCGTGACATCGGCCTGCTCGCAGTCACGTCGGCCGACCGGCTGAATGCGGGCTGGACGGCGGCCCAGCGCGCCCGTGAGCGCGGCCAGATCGCGGCCCGCTCGCATGTGGAGCGGCTGCTTGCCGGAGTGCCGCCACACGCCGCACTCGTCACGGTTCTCGACGGCCATCCGGCAACGCTCGCTTGGCTCGGCGCGGTCTGCGGCCATCGCACGCGTTCGCTCGGCGTCGAGCACTTCGGTCAGACCGGGAGCATCGCGGATCTCTATCGCCACTATGGGATCGACGCGGCCGGCATCATGCTCGCGGCCGAGAGGATCGCGCCGGGCCGCCCGGTTCGCCACTTGCGCGCGCTCGGTGCATGAGCCCGCAACCACCCAGCGAGGTCGACCACCCATGCCATACGAACTGATCATCAGGAGCGGACGTGTCATCGACCCCGCCCAGGGCCTCGATGGCGTGGCCGACGTCGCCTTCGCCGAGGGCAAGGTCGCGGCCGTCGGCAAGGGCCTTCCGGGTGGGCCGGGCACGATCGTGCGCGATGTGGCGGGCTCGATCGTGACGCCCGGCCTCATCGACATCCACACGCATGTCTACTGGGGCGCCAACGCGCATTCGATCGATGCCGAGGAGTTCGCACGCAAGTGCGGGGTCACGACGGCGGTCGACACCGGTAGCGCCGGACCCGGCAACTTCGCCGGCTTCCGCAAGCACGTGATCGAGCCGAGCCAGGTCCGAATCCTCGCCTATCTGCACGTATCGCATGGCGGCATTTTCGGCTTTGCGCCCGGCATCAATGTGGGCGAAAGCGAGGACCTCCGGCTCATGAACCCCACCGCCGCCGTTGCGGTGGCCGATGCCAACCGGGACGTCATCGTCGGCATCAAGGTGCTCGTCGGCCGGTTCGCCTCGGGCCCCAACGGCGTCGCGCCGCTGAAGATCGCCCTGCAGGTGGCGGACGAGGTCGGCATGCCACTCATGGCCCACATCGACGAGCCGCCTCCCACCTACGAGGAAGTCGTGGACCTCCTCAGGCCCGGCGACATCCTCACTCATGCCTTCCGCCCGTTCCCGAACTCACCAGCGACGGCCCAGGGCACCATCCGGCCGGCGGTGCTCCGGGCCCGCGAGCGCGGCGTCAAGTTCGACATCGGCCATGGCATGGGCTCGTTCGCCTTCAAGACGGCTCGGGCCATGCTCGCGAACGGCTTTGAGCCCGATACGATCTCCTCGGACATCCACGCCTTCTGCATCGACGGCCCGGCCTTCGACCAGACCACGACGCTTTCCAAGTTCCTCTGCCTCGGCATGCCGCTCCGTGATGTCATCGCCGCATCCACGATCAACGCGGCTCTCGCGCTCCGGCGTCCGGAGCTCGGCACGCTGAAGCCCGGCTCGGCCGGTGATGCCACCGTCCTCAAGCTGGAGGAAGGGCGTTTCGACTATGTCGACGTGGTCGGCGAGCACCTCGAGGGTCGCCAGCGGTTGACTTCGACCGGCGTGGTGGTCGGTGGACGATGGTGGTGGCCGCCACCGCCTGCGGTTGCTTGACGTGAAGCCTCGAGACCAGGTTCTGATCGCGCCTGCTGTCTCGTTTCGAATGTCGATTTGCAGATGAGTGGAGGGCATTGAGAATGCGCATCAGCAAGGTTCGAGCGACGCCGCTCTTCGTTCCGTTCCGCAAGTTTTACGG
>JANPDA010000501.1:0-21989 GCA_031431235.1 Hyphomicrobiaceae bacterium | reverse complement strand
CCGCGAGGCGGTTGGAGCAAGGGCAATGGCCGGCCAGGCGAACGGCGACCGCAGCGGTCGCTGGCCACGACGGGAGCCGACCCCGTCGTGCCCGGCTCCTGTCGCCGCGCTCCCATGCCAGACAGGGATTGGCAGCACGGGGTGCTCCTGCCTACGATGGCACCTGATTTCGCGAGGCAACGCAGCAGAGGGACAGGGGCCATGAAGGAGTACGAGAGCTACGACGGTCTCGGCCTCGCCGAGCTGGTGCGCCAGCGGAAGGTATCGGCAACCGAGTTGCTGGATGCGGCGCTGGCGCGCGTCGAGCGTAGGGATGCGCAGATCGCCGCCGTCGTCCATCTGCAGGCCGACAAGGCTCGCAAGGCCATCGAGGCCGGCTTGCCCGACGGGCCATTCACGGGCGTTCCCTTTCTATTGAAAGACCTCGGCTGCGAGGCGATCGATTTTCCCACCAGCATGGGCTCGGGCTTCTTCAAGAACACGCGCTACAAGGTCGATTCCGAGATATATCTGCGGATTGCCCGCTCGGGCGTCGTCACTTTCGGGCGCACCACGAGCCCCGAATTCGGGATCGGGCCGACGAGCGAAGCCCAGGTCTATGGGCGGCCGACACGCAATCCCTGGAACCTCGACCACGTGGCCGGCGGCTCGTCCGGCGGCGCGGGCGCGGCGGTCGCCGCCGGCATCGTGCCGATCGCCCATGGCAGCGATGGCGGCGGGTCGGTGCGCATTCCCGCCACCTCCTGCGGCCTGTTCGGACTGAAGCCGACGCGCGCGCGCCTTCCCGACGGTCCACTCGCAGGCGAAGGCTGGGGCGGCATGGCGATCGACGGCTTCCTGACCCGCTCGGTGCGCGACACCGCCGCCCTGATCGATGCGACCCATGGGCCCGATCTCGGCGCCCCCTATTGGGCGCCGGCCGTCGCCTGGCCTTATCTGGAAGAGATCAAGACGCCGCCCGGCCGGCTGCGGATCGCCGTCTGCAAGACCACGTTCGATGGCACACCCGTGCACAAGGAATGCGTGAAAGCGGTCGAGAAGGCGATGAAGCTCTGTGATCAGCTGGGCCATGAGATCGTCGAGGCGCGGCCCGCAGTCGACATTTTGCACTTGATGCGGTCGTGGACGAATGTGGTGGCCTGCGGAACGCTGCTGACCGTGCGCTCGCGCGAGCAGGAAATGAAGCGCGCAGCGGGTCGCGACGATATCGAGGGGGTGACGCGGGGCGCCTGTGAGCATGCCAGGACCGTGTCGGGCGCCGACTATCTCGCCGCGATCAACACGGTTCATACGGTTGGCCGGACCATGGCCCACTTCCTCGTCGACTATGACATGCTGCTCACGCCGACGCTCGCCGAGCCGCCCGCCCGGATCGGGCGCTTCAAGCCCGACAACGAGGACTTCCTCGACTATCGGCTCGGGCCGAAGGGCGTGCTGCCCTACTCCCCGTTCTGCCCGCTCGCCAACGCGACCGGCCAGCCCGCGATCTCGGTGCCCCTCCACTGGACCAAGGAGAGCCTGCCGGTCGGCGTCCATTTCATGGCGCGCTTCGGCGAGGATGCGGCATTGCTGAAGCTCGCCGCGAGCCTCGAGCAGGCGGCGCCCTGGTTCGACAAGCGGCCCAAGGTCTGAGGGCAAGTCGGTGGTTTGTCGAACGATCAATGCGCAGATCGGTTTCAAGATTGACGCGTATGAAACCGAAATGTAGTTTGATTGTCGATTGGATTGTGATGCCGCCACTCCATCATTTGGGTTTCCACACAGCGAGGTAGGACCCATGTCGACAGCCGTTACCAAGACGCTCGACGATCTCCGTGATGCCGGAGCGCTCTCGGGCGTCGACATCGCCAACATCACCAACGTCTCGAAGGCAACCGTCTCGCGCTGGTCGTCGGGAAAGGCCGACCCGCAGCCCAGGGCCCAGTTGATCCTGTCCGACTTGCGATACACGACCATGCGCCTCGCAGAGTTCTACAGCCGCGACGAAACGCGGGTATGGCTCTACTCCCGCAACGAGATGCTCGGCGGAGAGCGTGCAATCGATCTCATTCATGACAGCAGGACCGAAGAGGTGCTTGCCGCGATCGAGCGGCTGGCGGCAACAACCTACGTATAGGTCGAAATGGCTGCCATGCCGCGGCACGATCGAGAGCTGCTCGACGCGATCGGGCAACTTCCAAGCGTCAGCTTCGCAGGCGACGCGTGGCGCGCAACCTGGGCATCGAGGGATCCTCTCCGAGGCAGCTCGGCGGGCGGCCGCTGGTCGCCGGCAGGCGGACCCGATGCCCTTTACACCAGCCTCGCAGCGGATGGCGCGATTGCGGAAACCTATCATCATCTGTCGCGCGCGCCCGTATTCTCCTCCGCGCATCTGAAGCTCAGCCGCTTGCGCGTGCTGACCGAGCGCACCTTGCATCTGGCCGATCTCTCTGCGCTGAACGTGCTCGGCGTTGCGGAGGCCGACTTCAAATCTGCGGCCCATGCGCGGACGCAGGCAATCGGTTCTGCCGCCTACTTCCTCGAGTATGACGGCCTGATGGTTCCGAGCGCACGCCGGGCTTGCCTCAATCTCATTCTGTTCCTGGACAGGCTCGATCTCAGCACGGCATTGCATGTCGAAGAAACGCTCGACATCAACTGGCCTGCCTGGAAGGAAGCGCAATCAAAGCCTCAGGAGGCCCGCAAAAACAAGTGAATCGGTTTCATCGAGCCCATTTCTCGCCCCGCCGTCTTCCCGGCCAAGCGACCAACGGGAGCGCTGAGCCGGGATCCAGCACGAAAAGGGCCGAAGGCACAACAACTCGCACGATCCCGTCCGGGGACTGGCCCGTCCGGTGCCCTGGATCCCGGGTCGATCTCCGCCCCCGCTGAATGCCGGAGCTTCGATCGCTTGGGAAGACGGAGCAGTTGTTTTGGGGCGCGCACTTAGCAACAGCAGTCGAGGACCCGCGGCCTGATTCCGATGCCGCGAGCCCGACACTTGGAGGAGCCGATGTCGCAGCCAAGCTCGATCAATCTCCTGTCCGATCTCGCCCGCATCGCGGCGCTCCCGCTGGAGGATGGCCTCGCGCTGCCCCCGGCTGTCTTCTCGCACGAGGGGTTCGCGGCGATCGAGGAGGAGCGCATCTTCCGCCGTGCGTGGCAATGCGTCGGACGCGCCGATGAGCTGACGGAGCCCGGCGACTATCTGACCGATGATCTTGCGGGCGATCCCATCTTCGTCGTTCGCGACGGGGAGGGCGCGATCCGCGCCTTCCCCAACATCTGCCGGCACCGCGCGGCGCGGCTGCTCGAGGGCTCCGGCAACGCCAAGCGCATCGTCTGCCCTTATCACGCCTGGACCTATGACCTTGCCGGCAGGCTCGTCTCGGCGCTCTACATGCCGGAGAGTTTCAGCCCCAAGGACGTCTGCCTGCCGGAGCTGGGGACCGAGATCTGGGAAGGCTTCGTCTATGTGAGCCCGGACCGGGATGCGCTACCCTTGACGCCCCGCCTCGCACGGCTCTCGCAGCGCTTCCACAACCATTCGCTTGCGAGCTATCGCACGGTGATACGGGTGGAGGAAACCTGGGCCTGCAACTGGAAGATCCTGTTCGAGAATTTCTCCGAGCCCTACCATTCCTTCATCGCGCACCGCACGACCGTCGACCCGGCGCTACCGACGCGGCTCACGCAACACGGGGAGAAGGGCGAGGAGGCCTGGACCATCTACACGCAGGTGCGCCCGCCCGGCGTCGCCTACGAGCATGGCGGCGAGATGGGCGTGCTGAACGGGGCTCTTACCGAGGCCGAGCAGGTCGAGTATCCGATCTTCGGCGTCTTCCCGACCCATCTGTGCTCGGTCTCCGCCGAGCGGCTGTTCTGGATCTCGCTGCGGCCGCGGGGGCCGGGCCACGTACGCGTGCGCTGGGGGGTGGATGCCTATCCGGGCGCGATGCCGGAAGGCGAGGCGGGCGAGGAGCGCAAGCGTAAGCTGCGGGCGACGTTCGACAGGATCAACAACGAGGACCGCGGCATCATCGAGGCGATCCAGTCGAACGCCACCTCGCGCCACGCCGTCTCCGGTCGGCTCTCGCCCAAGGAGAATTGCATCTGGGAGTTCCAGAGGTATCTGGCGCGGCAGATGTTGGAAGCGGGTTGAGGTCTGGCAATTCCGGCGGATCGGGCGCACACATTGTCCCGTGTGATCACGCGGAGGCTGTCATGGTGTCGTCGATCAAGGTCTACGAGAGTGCCGTCATTCCCGCCTCGATCGAGGCGGTCTGGGCGCTGGCCGGCCCGTTCGAGCGGCTTGCCGAATGGCTGCCGGTGATCAAGTCCTGCGAGCTGAAGGGTGGCGTCAGGGCTGGCACCGTCGGCGCGATGCGCGAGCTCGGCATGCCCGACGGCGCGCGGCTGACGGAGCTGCAGATCTCCCGCTCGGACGCCGAGCGCACCTACTCCTACGCGATGACCGAGACCCCGCTGCCATTCCACAACTACCGCTCCACCATCCGGCTGAAGCCGGTGACGGCGACGGGCGAGACCTTCTTCGAATGGTTCTCGAGCTTCGAGCCCGAGGCCGGCAAGCAGGCCGAGATGGTCGCGCTCATCACCTCGGTCTACAAATCGGGCCTGGGCGAGCTCGCGCGGCGGTTCAAGCAGGGGTGAGTGGTGAGTGAGTCCGGGTCGCAAGGCGCAGGTCGCCACCGAGCTTGGCGTCTCGCGGCAAGCGCTGTGGCGGGAGCTGGCGCGGGAAGCGGCGCCGTGCACGCTACGGAGTGGGCGGTGCCGGCGGGACTGTGAGGACGCGCCGGACGACGGCAACGAAGCGCTCGGCGGCGGCGATGGCGTCGCGTGCAAGCGGTGACGTGATGGGTGTCGCGGTATCGGTGTCGTAGTCGGCAATTTCCTTGTAGCGGTAGGCCTTCGACAGTTGCGTGGCTAAACCTGATGTGAATGTCGGTTCGGCTTTCGCTAATTTGTGGAATTCCCTGTCGACGCCTTTGTGGGTCTTGGCGATCTTGCCCGTGCGCTGGAAGATCAGCGCTTGGGCGGCGTGGAACTGGGCGTAGTAGGCCAGGCGCGCGGCTTGGTTTGGAACATCGACCGACAGGATGGTGTGGGCATCCGAGAGGGCTCGGTCGGCGGCGGCGAGGAATGATGACGTTTCAGGCGTCATAGGTCGAGCCCGTCCTTGCGGATTTCGTGCATCAAGGGGGTTCGTTTGCGCCAACTTTCAGCAGGGAACGGCATGGTGTGGATATCGACCCCGGTGTCGTCGCGGATGGCGTGCTCGAGCGCGACGATACGGTCGATCTCCTGCCAAGTGTCGGTCATGTCCTCGAGGAACAAGGCGACATCGTAGTCACTGTCCGACTTGTCGTCGCCGCGCGCGCGCGAGCCGAACAGCACGACCCGTTCGATGCGGTCGCCGTAGAGCTCGGTCAGCGCGGCCCGGAACCGGGTGAGTATGGGATCGGGAGTCGTCATGCAGGCAAGCATAGCGGATCGGCATGAAAGTAACAAATGGCGCTTGCGGATTACTTGGCCGGTCGAGCGGGCGGCGTGCAGTTGCGCCCTGGTCCGACTTAGGACTTACCATTCACAACCTTCGCTCTATGCCCTACCGCCCCGCCAGCACCACTACGCCGTCCTCGCGCCACGTCACCCGCACCGGCTCGCCGGCCGAGAGCCAGCCTTCGATCGAGGAATCGACGTTCTGGGCGGCGACCGCGATCAGCCGGTCGAGCCCCTCGACCTTCACGAAATAGTGGCTGCGGTCTCCCAGATAGGCGGTTGCCGCGATCCGGCCTTCGACGCCGGCGCCGTTGCCCGAGCGGCCCGAGCTCAACGTGAGCTTCTCGGGCCGGATGGCGATCGTCACCGGCGAGCCGGCCGTTGCGCTGAACCCCTCGGGCGGCCTCGCCTTCAGCATGCCGAGCCCCTGGGCCTCGATCACGATCCGGTCGCCCTCGCGGCCCTTCACCTCGCCCGACGCGAAATTCATGCTGCCGATGAAGGCGGCGACCTCGGGCGAGGACGGCCGCTCGTAGAGTCCATGGGGGTCGGCGACCTGCAGCACCTGGCCCTTGAACATCACGGCGATGCGGTCGGAGAGCGCCAGCGCCTCCTCCTGGTCGTGGGTCACGAACACGAAGGTGATCTTCAGCCGCTCCTGCAACTGCCGCAGCTCGATCTGCATCTCCTCGCGCAGCTTCTTGTCGAGCGCGCCGAGCGGCTCGTCCAGCAGCAGCACGCTGGGCTCGCAGACGAGCGCGCGCGCGAGCGCGATGCGCTGGCGCTGGCCGCCCGAAAGCTGGTCGGAGCGCCGCTCGGCAAAGCCCTGGAGCTTGATCATGTCGAGCATCTCATCGACCCGGCGGCGCTGCTCCTCAGCCGTGAGGCGGAGCTTGCGCAGGCCGTAGGCGATGTTCTGGCCGACGTTCAGATGCGGGAAGATGGCGTAGCTCTGGAACACCATCTTGGTCGGCCGCAGGTTTGGCGGCACATCCGACATGTCCTCGCCGTCGATCACGATCTCGCCGGAGCTGGGATACTCGAAGCCGGCCAGCATCCTCAGCAGCGTCGTCTTCCCGCAGCCGGATGGCCCCAGCAGCGAGAAGAACTCGCCACGACCGATCTTCAGGTCGACATCGTCGACGGCCTTCACCGGTCCGAACTGCTTCGTCACGTTGCGGACGTCGATGATGGTGTTGTCGGCTGTCGGGGTCATCTTCTGCCCTGCAGTTCGGCTCTGAGCGGACATTCTCTGACAATCCTGATCCCGGCAAAGCGGCCGGATGGCGGGAGCCTCGATTCAGCGCGCATGCGTGATCTCCTCGCCGCGCACCATCTGCGAGATGACGATCAAGGCGGTTGAGACGACGATGATGAATGTGCCGAGCGCGAGCACCTCCGGCAGCTTCTGGGGAAAGCGCAGCTGGCCCCAGATGTAGACGGGCATGGTGGTCTCGGTCGAGGAGAGGAAGAAGGCGAGGATGAACTCGTCGAACGAGATGGTGAAGGTGAGCAGCAGGCTCGACACGATGGCCGGCAGGATCAGCGGGAACGTCACCCGCCAGAACGTCATCCAGCCGCTCTCGCCCAGGTCGAGGGAGGCTTCCTCCAGGCTCCTGTCGAAACCCTCCAGCCGCGACATCAGCACCGACACCGCGAACGGCAGGCAGAACAACACGTGCCCGAACAGCACCGCATGCAGCCCGAGTGGAATGCCGAGCGCGTTGAGGCAGAGCAGGAGCGAGATACCGACCAGCACCTCCGGCAGGATCATGGCGAGCATCACCATGCCATAGGTCAGCCTCTGGCCGCGGAACTCGTAGCGGGTGAAGGCCTTGGCCGCGAACACGCCGAGCGCGGTCGAGATCAGCGATGCGGCAAGCGCAACCTCGAGACTGTTCCACAACGTCTGGTGCAGCACCTTGTTGGCGAACAGCTGACCGTACCATTTGGTCGTGAAGCCCTTCAGCGGCAACGCCACATAGATCGCATCGTTGAACGAGAACAGCGGCAGCAGCAGGATCGGCACATAGAGAAAGGCGAGGAACGCCAGGATATAGCCGAGCCTGAAGCGCTTGCCGCCCTCGCCTTCCCAGCTGCGCACGGTGCTCATCCGATCCGCTCCGTCATGCGCTTGGTCGCCCAGACGATCAGCATGGCAATCGCCGTCACCGTCAGCATGGCGAATACCGAGAGCGCGGCGCCGAGCGGCCAGTTGTTGGCCTTGCCGAACTGGCTCTGGATCAGATTGGCGATCATCGAGCCGTTGGGGCCGCCGACCATGGCGGGCGTTACATAGTCGCCGATAGTGGGGATGAAGATGACGAGGAAGGCCGCCGACACTCCCGGCAGCGACAGCGGGAACGTGATCCGCCAGAACCGCTCGAAGGCCGTATCGCCCAGATCGGTCGCCGCCTCCAGATAGGTGCGGTCGATCTTCTCCAGGCTCACATAGATCGGCAGGATCGCGAAGGTCGCCCAGCCATAGACGAGCGTCAGGTAGACCGCGACCGGGTTGTAGAGCAGGAACTCGAGCGGCTGATCGATCAGGCCCGCTGACTTGAGGCCGGAATTGATGATGCCGTTGTAGCCCAGGATCAGCTTCCAGGAGAACACCCTGAGCAGATAGCTGGTCCAGAACGGCAGCGTGATCACGATCAGCCAGGCGATCTTGTTGCGCTTGACGTCGAAGGCGAGGAAGTAGGCGACCGGATAGGCGAGCAGCAGTGTCGTCAGCGTGACCGCGAGCGAGATGGCGACCGAGCGGACATAGACCGGAATGTAGATCGAGTGGGTGACGATGGTGATGTAGTTGGCGAGCGTCGGCGTGTGGTCGATCGTCAGATAGTTCTGCGTCCAGAAGCTGTAGAGGACGAGCAGCACGATCGGCGCGCCCAGGCCCGCCAGCACCGTCAGCAGCGCGGGCGAGACCAGCGCGTAGCCCTTCATGTCGTCGGTTTTCAGCAGCTGCCGGGAAACGCGCGGGCGGCCTGCCATCGTGCCCGGTGCGGTTGCGCCCCTCGCTGCGACCGTCATGCGCTTGCCGCCTCACGCTCGTCCGTCTCGCGCCAGTCCTTGAAGTGCTTGGGCATCAGCGCAGTGAGGACCTCCATCGTCGTTGCGATCGCCTCATTGCGCCGGAACGCCTGCGGATACATCAGGCAATCGAGCCACAGCCCCTCGATCAGCGCGCCCAGGCCATGGGCCGCGCGGATCGCGTCGAACCGGTAGCCCCCCTCCGACTTCAGGGTCTCCAACAGCCCGACGATCGTCGTCGTGAACTCCCCATCCGCTCGGTTGCAGACCTCCAGGTAGGTCGGCCGCGACTTCGACTCGCCGCGGAATGCGAACCAGACCGCCACCTTCTTGCGATTGCAGATCGAGGGATGGAAATCGTTCTGCACCAGAGCGAGCAGGCGATCGCCGGCGTCGGCACCCGCCCGCTCGAGCGCGCGCTTCCAGGAGGCGAGGTATTCGAGCGTCAGGAACTCGAGCGTCTCGACCAGCAGCTGCTCCTTGCTGTCGAAATGGAAATTGACCAGGCCGCGCGAGACCTCGGCCCGGTCGGTAATCTTGGTCAGCGTCAGGTCGGCGAGGCCGCCGTCGGCAATGGCTTCGATGGTTGCGGCCAGGATCTGCTGACGGGTCGCCTCCTTGCGCGCGACCCGCGTGGGTGCCTTTGCCTGCGATCCCGGGCTGCTGCCGGCTCGACTGGTCCGCTGCGGCAAGTGTGATGTTCCCCCGCCAAATGCCATGGCTTCGAGGCTCCCTATCCGACCGCTGTCAGTATGTCACTACGTCCGTTCACGCGTCCAGTGGAAGTTCGTTTGTTATTGGCTGAACGTTTGATCAACCAACTGGACGATAGGCGCTTCCTGTGGCAGTCTGCGCCAAACCGTGCCGAGGGAGACCCAACATGACCATCCGCAAGCTCGAGCGCTCGCGCGCGCATTTCAAGCAGGCCGTCGGCAAGCTGCCGCTCGGGGTCGCCTCGAACTTCCGCTACTGGGGCGACGACCAGACGATCTATGTGGAGCGCGGCAAGGGCGGGCGCATCTGGGATATCGACGGCAACGAGTATGTGGACTACCGGCTCGGCTATGGTCCGGCGATCCTGGGCTATTGCGACGAGCGGGTCGATGCCGCCGCGCTCGAAGGAATGAAGCAGGGCAGCGTGTTCGCGCTTTCGACCGAGCGCGAGTATGCGGTCGCCGCTCGGATCTCCAAGATGGTGCGCTCGGCCGAGCTCGTGCGCTTCTCGGCTTCGGGCACGGAGGCCGTGATGGCCGCCCTCCGCCTCGCGCGGGGCTACACCGGCAAGGACGGCTACGTCGTCGTCGAGGGCGGCTACCACGGCGTGTTCGATGCCGCCCTCTGGAGTGCCGACGTCGATGGCTGGAGTGGCGAAGGAGATCCCGAGATCAAGCCCTATGGGGAGGGCGTGCCGAAGCTGATCCGGCAATTGCTCTGGCAGGTGCCGATGAACGACGCTCAGCGTCTGGAGGACTGCCTGAAGGGGAATGCCGACAAGATCGCCGCCGTGCTGATCGAGCCGATCCAGGGCAATTGCTGCGCGATCTCGGCCGCGCCCGCCTATCTGAAGGCGGTGCGCGAGCTGTGCACGCGCTACGGCGTGCTGTTGATGATCGATGAGGTGAAGACCGGCTTCCGCGTCGCCAAGGGCGGCGTGCAGGAGCTCTACGGCGTCGACGCCGACATCGCGACCTACGCCAAGGCGATCGCCAACGGCTATCAGATCTCCGCGCTCGCCGGCCGCGAGGAGATCATGCGCAGAATCGGCAAGGGCGTCGTGCATGGCGGAACCTACACCGGTCACGCGATCGCGCTGGCAGCTGCCGAGCGGACATTGCAGATCCTGGACGAGACCGATGCGCTGGCCACGCTCGCCGGCTTCGGCCGGCAATTGCGCACCGGAGTGAAGGGCATTCTGGATGCCCGCGGCATCGTCCACTCGTTCACCGGGCATCCGAGCCTGTCCGGTCTCTTCTTCTCGGCCGAGCCTCCCGCCAACTACCGTGACTGGAAGCGCAGCGATTATTCGTTCTACGACGCGCTGGCGCCGCGCCTGATCGATCGCGGCGTGCTGGTAGAGCCCGATTCCCGCGAGCCCTGGTTCATGTGCGAAGCGCACGCCAAGGACGACAGCCTCGCCTGGACGCTCACGCGCTTCGAAGTCGCACTCGACGAGCTGTTGGCCGAGACGGGGAAGATGGAAAAGAGGCAGGCCGGGCGGTAGGCGGCAATACTCCCACGCGCGCGGTCGACACCGGGCCGTCCTACTTGCAGACCCGCTTGCCGCCGCCGTGGCGTGCCAGATCGAGGTGGAAGTGGTCGCGATGGAAGCGGTCGTGATCGGGACCGAGCACGGTCATGAACACCCGGCAACCGCCGTCATGCACCTCGCGCAGGAAGGCCTGCTCGTGGGCCGGCCCGCGCCATCCCGTGAGCACCTTGACCTTGCTGCCATCGGCCAGAGTGAATGCACCCACATCGATCGCGTTGGCATGCCCATGCTCGGACAGCCGGCCACCGGCGATACCGTTCATCGGCCGGCAGGAATAGGACGACATGATCGAGATCTCGACCACCGGCTGTCCCAGATTGCGCTGCGCAGCGGGCAGCACGACCTGAGCGAGCCACGTCTCGATCGCCGGGATCATGGCGCATTGCACCTTGGCATCGGGCTTCAATCCGACGCGACCTCCGACCGCGGCATGGACCTCGAAGGGCTGGAGGGCGCCGCACACGCTCGGCCCGCCCAGCGCCTGGGCCTGCGCAATCCAGGGTGTCGGCCGGACCGCGCCCGATGTGAGGCACGCCATCTCGGCATCACGCCGCCAGGGCTCGTCCTCGGCGACGAAATAGGGTCCGCCCGAGCTGCAGCCCGCGAGCGAGAGCCCCAGTGCGAGGAACACCGTGCAAGGCTTGATCAAGGTTGTCGAAGGGTTACGCCACATGGGCCGGAAGATGCCTGGGAAGCTGCCAACGGATCGTTACTCCACACTGGCCTAGCTCGGCTTCGGGACCCCTGCGCGGCGCAATCGGGTCGAATTCTTGGCTTCAGGGTGAATGCGGGATGAACGGCCGCTCCGAAACGGACGCGCCGGACCCACTGGGGCCCGGCGTGTCGCTGCTCATTGGTGTCGGTTGGCGTCGGTCAGTTGGCGGGCGCCGCCTCGCTCGGCCGGCGCGACCGGTCGGACATGAAGCGATCGAACTCTTCCTTGTCCTTGGCGAAGCGCAGCCGCTCTACGAACTCGCGGAAGTCGCGAGCCTCCTGCTCGAGCCGCTTCAACGTCTCGTCGCGATAGTCGTCGAAGGCCTGGTTGCCGGTGGACGACATTGCGCCGGCACGAGCCTTCCAGCTCCGCCAGTCCTTGCCGGTTGCGCTACGATTGCAGAACATCTGTCCACTCCACATCAGATAGCCGAGGATGGCGAGGCCGATCGGCCAAAACAGGATGAACCCGAGGATCATCAGCACGATCCATGCGGGCCGCGGTATGTCGCTCAGCGTGATCGAATTGGTCATGCCCACTCCGTTTGGGGTTACTCGCTTCAACCATCTATGCCGTGACGGGGCAAATTCAAGGGAGCGTTGGGAATGAGCTCGAACTGCCCGTCGCGACGCATGCTCCGCCTCGACAACGGAGCCACCGTTCGAATTCCGTCGCAACTTGCAAGGATTTTGGCTGCTCGACTGCCCGACGTCATTTCGAGGCTCAGGATTATACTTATCGCGAGCATCCGTATGCGGTCCTAGGCATCGGCCCGAGCTCGATCGGGCGCGGCTTGCGTGATTCGATTTTGCTCAACCTGGGGAAAACCACTTATCCACAGCTGCGTCGCGGCCAAATGCGGGTGTTGCGTGACTCCCGGCAACCGAGCAGCTATTCTGTGGGTGCGCAAAGTAGTGCGCGGGTGAGTTGCGTAGAGTAGCCGGCTCCAGTGCAGCGCTTCCGAGCGTACCCGACATTGGCACTACACGGCCTTACGGGTTCTGGTAATCAGGAAACGCTGTGCTGGAGCCCATTCCTTGGGCGAATGCGTCGTTCTGGGTGCGTGGCGACAAATCCGCCAGCAACCGGCGGAGATAGACTGCTCTCGATCTGGCCGCTGTGAGGCTCAGGTCGGCGTTGCCGTGCCCGCCGCTCGACCATATCACCATACCTCCGCAAAATTCCGCCGGCACGCACCGTCATCGGTGGTCATGTGATCGGGCTTGCGCTTCTTGGTCGCCATCAATTCACCCGGTTTTGGCTTGCACTCCGGGCTCGGTTCGCGCTTAGACAAGCACTGTCGGTGGCGTTTCCCGCCTGTTCGTGGTCGGAGCGATCCACGGCAGGCCAACAGCGAGGAGTATCATATGTCATTGTTGCGCATTGGCGTCGTTACGGCACTTTCGGCAGCGTTCCTCATGCTTGCGGCCCCCGTCTTGGACGGCATCGGCTGGCACGGGTCGGACGCTGCGTTCGCTGCCAAGAAGAAGAAAGAGAAGGAGGCCGAGCAGCCGCCGGCCGATCCCAAGAAGCCCGATCTGGTGCTGGTCGACGATCTGACCGTCGCGAAGTTCGGCGGCTGCGGCATCAATGACGAGCTGGTCACCGGCGCGATCGTGTTCCGCAACGTGGGCACGCGCTCCAACCTGAAGATCACCAAGCCGCTGGTCGCCGCCTACATCCCCGAGAACCTCGACATGATGGACGCCGACACGGTGCTCAACTCGCTCGACTCGCTCGAGGTCACCTCCAAGAAGATCACCATGGGCAAGGGGTTGCTGAAGGAAGGCCGTGGCTTCAACAAGACCCGCAAGATCTTCATCGTCATCGATCCCTACAACATTGTCGACGAGGGCAACGAGCGCAACAACATCATCGTCCGCGACCTCAAGATGAATTGCCCCTGATCGCGGCTGTTCGGTCCCATACGGGTCCGGTCGAGGCGCTTGCGGCTGCCTGGCGAGGACGCTCGGCGGCCGCAGTTGTTTTCGACCGAGGCGTTTTCGACCGAGGCGTATTCGACCGAGGCGGTTTCAACCGGAATGACGGGTAAGCACTGCCGTGCTATGGCCGCCATCACCGCCTGGGTGCCAATGGGGGTCGTGATGGAAGTGCTTGTCGCCGGTCTGATCGTGTTCTTTGCGATCCACTTCGTTCCCACGTTCCCTGCTGTGCGGACGCGCCTCCTGGAAACGCTCGGCGCCGGGCCCTACAAGCTCGTGTTTTCCGTGCTGGCCGCGGTCGGGCTCGGCCTCATCGTCTACGGCTATGGGCTGGCCCGCCCATTTGCGAGCGACCTCTTCGTCCCGCCCGAGTGGACGCGACATCTCGCCTTTCTGCTGATGCTGCCGGCGCTCATTTGCCTTACTGCCGCCTATATCCCGTCGCGCCTCCGCGACAGGGTTCGCCATCCGATGCTCGCGGCGATCAAGATCTGGGCATTCGCTCACCTCCTCGCCAATGGCGACAGCGCATCGGCACTGCTCTTTGGCGGCTTTCTCGCCTATGCGGTCTATGACCGGATCTCGGTCGGGGCGCGCGGCGAGCCGGGGCTGGGGGAGCGGGCGAAGGGCAGGCTCGGCGGCGATGTGGCGGCGGTGGCAGTCGGCGTGGTTGCCTGGATCGTCATGCTGCTCTGGGGCCACGCGGCCTTGATCGGCGTGCCGCTGCTCGCGCCGGTCGCGATCCCGTCCTGATGGCAGGCTCGCTGCTCGGCATTGCGCGGCGGCCGGCACGGCGCACGCCGATGGAGGAGATCGCGGACGGCCTCGTCACCGTCGATGCCGGGCTCGACGGCGACCACAAGGGGCCGAAATTCCCGCTTCGCCGTATCACCGTGCTTGCCCGCGAGGCCTGGGAGGAAGCAATCGCCGCGATCGGCCGGCCGGACCTCGCCTGGACGGCGCGGCGCGCCAATCTCCTGGTCGAAGGCGTGCGCTTGCCGCGCGCCGTCGGTGGCATCGTCCGGATCGGCCCCGTGCTGCTGGAAGTCACATTTGCAACCCTACCCTGCAAGCGCATGGAAGACACCGTACCCGGTCTGCTGAAGGCGCTCTTTCCCGATTGGCGTGGCGGCATCACCTGCAAGGTGCTCGAAGGCGGCGCATTGCGACTGGGCGATGCGGTCGAGGTCGTGCACGCGCCGGCGGAGCATGTCATACGCTTGCCCGGTTGACCGTCATCGCAATCATAGTGAGGCGCAATTGCCCCGCAATCCCCGCTACGACATCCTGTTCGAGCCCGTCCGCATCGGGCCGGTCACGGCGCCCAATCGCTTCTATCAGGTGCCCCACTGCTCCGGCCTGCCGGTGCGCTTCCAGGAGAGCTGGGTGCGCATGCGCGAGCTGAAGGCCGAGGGCGGCTGGGGCGTCGTCAACACCGAGTACTGCACGATCCATCCCTCGAGCGACGATTCCCCCTGGGTGCTGGCGACACTCTGGGACGATCGCGACGTCCCGTTGCTCGCGCGCATGGCCGAGCGCGTGCATGCCCACGGCTCGCTAGCCGGGGTCGAGCTCTGGCATGGCGGGATGGAGGCCCGCAACATGGTGAGCCGCGAGGTGCCGCTGTCGCCGAGCGGCGGACCGACCCACCATGTCTGGCCGCAGCATTCCCGAGCCATGGACAAGGCCGACATCAAGGCGATGGTCGGCTGGCAGGCGGCGGCGGCCCGGCGTGCCGTCCGCGCGGGCTACGACATCGTCTATTGCTACGCTGGCCACCGCTACCTGCCATTCCAGTTCATCTCGCGACGGTTCAATCGCCGGAGCGATGAGTATGGCGGCTCGCTCGCCAACCGCGTGCGGCTGCTGCGCGAGATGATCGAGGCGACGAAGGAGGCGGTCGGGGGTCGTGCAGCCGTCGCCGTGCGCCTCGCGGTCGACGAGCTGGTGGGGCCCGATGGCGTCGCCGCCGGCGATGAGGGCCGCGAGATCGTCGCCATGCTCGCCGAGCTGCCCGACTTGTGGGACGTCAACATCTCCTATGTCGAGAACGACAGCATGAGCGCGCGGTTCTCGGAGGAGGGCTTCCAGGAGCGCTACGTGGCGATGGTGAAGGGGCTGACCACCAAGCCCGTGGTCGGCGTCGGCCGCTTCACCTCCCCTGACGTGATGGTCTCCCAGGTCAAGCGCGGCGTGCTCGACCTGATCGGCGCGGCGCGGCCCTCGATTGCCGACCCGTTCCTGCCACTGAAGATCCGGGAAGGGCGCGAGGACGAGATCCGCGAGTGCATCGGCTGCAACATTTGCCGTGCCCACTACAACCTCTCGACGCCGATCCGCTGCACCCAGAACCCGACCATGGGCGAGGAGCATCGCCGCGGCTGGCATCCCGAGCGCGTGGCGCCTGCCCGCGCCGGCACTGGGGAGCCGGTGCTGGTGATCGGCGGCGGTCCCGCCGGCCTCGAATGCGCGATGACGCTCGGCCGCCGCGGTCTGCGCGTGCTGCTGGCGGAGGCCCGCCGCGAGCTGGGCGGGCGCGCCACGCTCGAGAGCCGCCTGCCGGGCCTGTCGACCTGGGCGCGGGTGCGCGACTACCGGGAGGGGCAGATCGGGCGCCTCGCCAATGTGGAGGTCTTCCGCGAAAGCCGGCTCGCGGTCGGCGATGTCGCCGAGCTCGGCGCGAGGCATATCATGGTCGCGACCGGCGCCCGCTGGCGTCGCGACGGCACCGGCTACAATGCGATCCATCCGGTGATCGACCCCGCGACGGCCAATCTGTCGACGCCCGACGACATTCTCGCCGGCCGGCTGCCGGAAGCCCACGACGTCACGCTCTATGACGACGACCAGTTCTACATGGGGGGCGTCATTGCCGAGCTGCTCGCTTCGGCCGGGCGCGCGGTCACCTTCGTGACCCCCGCGCTCGAGGTCTCGCCCTGGACGCAATTGACGGATGAGCAGATGCGCGTGCAGCGTAGGCTCCTGGCGCTCGGCGTGCGTATTCACACGGGCCATGGGCTCGCGAGCTATGACGGCGCGACCGTCCGCGTTGCCGACATCTATGCGGGACGCCCGCTCGAGATCGCGACGGGCCATCTGGTGCTGGTGGGCGCGCGCGAGCCCGAGACTGCGCTCGCTCGCGATTTGCTGGCAGCCCAGGCGGCGGGGCTGTTGCCCGACGTGGGCTCGATCCGCGCGATCGGCGATTGCGAGGCGCCCGGCGCCATCTACTCTGCCGTCTTTTCCGGCCATCGCGCCGCGCGCGAGCTGGGCGAGGAGCCCGATCCGCACGGCATCGGGTTTCAGCGCGAGGATGTCTGAAGGAGCCAACTGATGCCGACGCCAAGAGCGCCGATCCGCTCGGCTTTGATCGTCTCCGATCTTGCGCACGAGTTTGCCGGCCGGTTGGAGCGGCGACACCCCGATCTGGAGGTCTGCTATGTGGAGCGGGCGGCCGACCTGGAAGCGAGCCTCGCCGGCTCCGATTTCGAAGCCGTGTTCTCGATCAAGCTGACGCCGCCCGCCCATGTGGACCAGCAGATCATCCTGCAGCACGGCAGCGTCCGCTTCTTCCAGGTCGGCGGCTCGGGCTACGAGCATCTGGGGTCGTGGGATCCGGCGCGGGTGGCGGTCGCCAATTGCGTGGGCGTGCTCGCACCCTATCTCGCGGAAACCGTGACGGGGGCGATGCTCGCGCTCAACGGGAATTTTCCCCGCTATCTCGCCCAGCAGCACGAGCGCAAATGGGAACAGCTTGCGTTCCGCCCGCTCGTTGGCCAGACGCTGCTCGTTGTCGGGCTCGGGGCGATCGGGGGTCAGGTGGCGGCAAATGCCAAGGCGCTCGGCATGCGGGTGATTGCCGTCAACCGGTCGGCCAAGGCCCATGGCGCGATCGATCGAGCCTATTCGTTCGATCAGATCGACACGGCCCTGCCACTCGCCGATGTGGTCTCGCTGCATCTGCGGCTGACGCCGGAAACGCGCGGACTCCTCGACGCCCGCCGCCTCGGGCTGATGAAACCGGGCGCCATGCTGATCAACACCTCGCGCGGCGCTATCGTCGACGAGCTGGCGCTGATTGCGGCCCTGCAGCAGCGCCAGATCGGCACGGCCCATCTCGACGTCTTCGCAGTCGAGCCGCTGCCCAAGGAGAGCCCGCTCTGGGCCATGGCCAACGTGATGGTCACCCCGCATGCGTCCGACAATGCCATGGGCTGGTCGTCGATGTTCCTCGAGGCCTTCGCCGACAACATCGGTCGCTGGAACAAGGGCGAGCCGTTGCTGAATGTGGTGAGGCCGTGAGGCCGCCGCGACATCCGTCATCCCGGCCGTGGCGCCGGGATCGCCGCTGGCAGCTCTGAGTTGCGCACCAGGATCCCGGATCGGCTTGTTGTGCCGAAGGCGCACCATCGGCTTGTTGTGCCGAAGGCGCACCCCGCAAACGACTTCCCTCCGGGAAGCCGGGTGGTGTGGGAAGTAAAGCTTACCTCACATAGCTCGCGCCGTTGATGTCGAGGGTCGAGCCGGTCAGGTGGCGGGCGTGGTCGCAGAGGAGGAAGGCTGCGACCGCACCGCACTCCTCCGGCGTCGCCATTTGCCCCAGCGGAATGTCGGCGACGACCTTGTCGATCGCGGCCTGGTCCATGTGGTCCGTCACCATCTCGGTCGCGGTGAAGCCCGGCGCGATGCCGAAGGCCAGGATGTTCTCCTTGGCATAGCCGCGTGCGATCGTCTTGGTCATGGTGACGAGCGCGCCTTTGGAAGCGCCGTAGGGCCACTGGTCCGGCGCCTCGCCACGGAAGGCAGCCCGGCTCGAGACGTTGATGATGCGGCCACCGCCGTGCTGGCGGAAGTGCTGGATCGCGGAGCGGCAGAGCTCGGCTGGCGCCATCAGGTTGACCTGCATGACCTTGGCCCAGGCCTCGCGCCAGGCCGCCAGCTCCATGTCGATACCGGCTGGCTCGAAGATGCCCGCATTGTTGACGACGGCATCAATACGGGGGACGGCAGCAAGCGCCGCCTGCCAGAGCTTGCTGGCGCCGTCGATCTCGCCGAGGTCGGCCGCGATCAGGTGGGTGCGGCCGGCGCCGATGCGCTGGGCGATCTGCTCGGCCGCCTGCCGGCTGCGGCCATAATGCAGGATGACGGTCGCCCCGGCTGCGCCCGCCGCGAGCGCGATCGCCGCGCCGATGCCGCGGGAGGCGCCCGTCACCAGAACGGTCTTGCCAGTCAGATCGATCATGAGCTCGCTCCTTGCGCTCGCTGTCCCCGATCAACCTCGACCGGGATCGCGGTCGGGCGCAAGCCCGTGCTCGCATGCCTCCTCAGAATACGAGGTCGACGAACACCGGGCAGCGGACCGGATCGCCAGGCGTGGCCAACGGCTCGGCCGCCAGCACGCCGAAGCCGGCGAGCCCGTTGTCCTCGGTCAGCCGGCGGTCGAGCAGGATGTAGTCGAGCGGGGGGTCCTGGCCTGTGGTCGTCGATGGCTCGGTGGCGCGGCAGGGATTGCGGCCGCGGCCGTCGGGGAAGCGGGCGAGCCGCGCGCCGATTGCGAGCCGGGGTGCGCCGCCAGCGAGCAGGTCGCCGGCCTCGGGCTTGCGCATGGGTAGCGGCGGGATCGGCTCGGTCAGCACGCCGTAATCGCGCTCGCCGGCACTGCGGGCCGCCTCGCGGGCTGCCGCATAGGCCTCGGCCCTGGCGCGGGCAACGGCTGCCGCCTGCTCGGCGCGCTCGCGAGCCTGCTGCTCGCGCGCCGTCGCGAACAGCGTGCGAAAGGCCGTCATCACCACCTCCCATGGCGTGGCCGGCGGCTTGGCTGTGGGCTCGCTGCTGCTCTTGCCTGCCCGGCCCGACATGCGCCCGACGCCGACCTCCCGAGCCGTGCTCGCCTGCTCTGCGTCGGCCACCACCGGCTTGCGCTTGCGCTCCTTGTGCTCGAGCTTCAGGTACTTCCAGGGCGTGGGGCTCCACTTCGACTTGCCGCTCTCCGCGGTTTCCCCCTCGGCATCGGGGGGCTCGGCCACCGCTTCGCCATCGGCACCAGCCAGCACGACGATCGTCTCCTCGGCCGGGCTGCCGGCCGCCGTCCGGTCGAGCCTACCCCAGAGCGACTCCGCCTCCCCGGACGTTCCAGGCCTTCCGACGCCGCGATTGAGGCTGCCTGCGATCACGTAGCTCACGTCCTCGCCGAGCTTGTCGTCGACCCATTTGCCCAGGATCTCGACCTGGCGGTCGAGCGTCGGGCATTGGCCGGTGCCTTCGGCCTGCGCACAAGCCTCGTTCAGATCGACCGCGAGCAGCCACAGAGCCTCGCCCCCGATCCGCAGCTCGACGGCCAGGCCCGCGGGTGTGCGCTGAGCTCCAGCAATTGCCTCGCCGGACAGCGCGAGCTCGGGCACATCGACGACGCGCTGCACGCGCACGGCACGGTTGCGCCGCACCGCGATCGCCGTATAGCCGGTGCGCCGGCGCGGATCGCTGAGCGAACGGTTGTCGCTGGCATAGCGCAGCGCCAGCTGGCGGGAGAACACGAGGTGGTAGGAGCCGGCCGGCAGCACGCGGCGTGCCGCCTGTGGACTGCCGATCGATTGCAGCGCGATCACGTCGGCATCGAGCAACTCGGCCTGGCGGCGCAACGCCTCGAAATCGTCGCCGCTGCGCACGGTGACAGCACTGCCGTTCTCGGCGACCCTGAGCGCCTTGCCGGCCTCATGCCAGAGATCGTCGATGTGCCAGCTCGCGATCCGAATGCGCGATTGGGCCTGTGCTTCGCCAGCGGCAAGCACGAGAGCGAGGCTGAGCAGCAGTGCGGTCGGGCGCATGGCGATCTCGCGAGCAGCACAGGCGTAACGAATCGAATTCGAGCGTTCAGTCTATCGATACAGCTCGACAATTGGTTGCCAATCCGATCGTGCTCGCACGGCAGCCGCCCGCGCGAGGCTGCATGCGAGCCCTGCCCAAGTCGCATTGATCCTGGTAGAGGGAGGCGTATTGGATCTGTCGAAACCGGCGGAGAACCCCATGGCGGATGATGTGCTGCTGCGGCTGGCGGGCGTGATCCGATCCCGCCGGCTGGCGACCGCGGACAAATCCCATACGCGCCAGCTGCTGGAGGCGGGGACGCCGCGTTGCGCCAGAAAGCTCGGCGAGGAGGCGATCGAGACCGTGATCGCCGCGCTCAGCGAGGACGACACGGCGCTCGCCGCCGAATCGGCCGACCTGCTCTATCATTTGCTCGTGCTGCTCGAGACGCGCGGCGTTGCGATCGCTGACGTTCTCGCGGTGCTCGAGCAGCGGATGGGAACATCGGGCCTCGACGAGAAGGCGTCACGCCAACAGCCGGGTGGAGGCTGAGCGAGTTGGATCTCCTGGAGCAGGCCTTGGCGCGCGCGCAGATCGAATTCTCACCCTACCACAGCTTCACCCGCCACGAGTGGGCGGCGCTCAGGGCCGGCACGCCGATGACGCTCGACGAGGACGATCTCGTCCGCCTTTCGGGCATCATCGAGCGGCTCTCCAAGGGCGAGGTCGAGGAAATCTACCTGCCGATCGCGCGCCTGCTCAACATGTACGTCGAGGCGGCGCAAGGACTGCATGCGGTCACCTCGCGGTTCCTTGGTCAGAAGGACGGCAAGATGCCGTTCATTCTGGGCATTGCCGGCTCGGTCGCCGTGGGCAAGAGCACGACGGCGCGCGCGCTCCAGGCCCTCTTGCAACGCTGGGAGACGCATCGTCGAGTCGAGCTGGTGACGACTGACGGGTTCCTGCTGCCCAACCGCGAGCTCGAGCGGCGCCAGATCATGAACCGCAAGGGTTTTCCCGAGAGCTTCGACAGCGCCAGGCTGCTGAATTTCCTCGCCGACGTGAAGGCGGGGCGGCGGCGGGTGGAGGCGCCCGTCTACTCGCATTTCGCCTATGACGTGCTCGCCGACCAGAAAATCGTGATCGACCGCCCCGATATCCTGATCGTCGAAGGCTTGAACGTGCTGCAGCCGGCGCGCCTGCCCAAGGACGGCGAGGCGATCCCGTTCGTCTCCGATTTTTTCGACTTCTCGATCTATATCGACGCCGAGGAGCGTTTGATCGAGCAGTGGTATGTCGAGCGCTTCCTGCTGTTGCGCGAGACTGCCTTCCGCAATCCCGACGCCTATTTCCACCGCTACGCCGCGCTCGACGACGAGGCCGCCAAGGACCGCGCGCTCGACATCTGGCGCACGATCAACCTGAAGAACCTGATCGAGAACATCCTGCCGACACGGCTGCGTGCCGACCTCGTGCTGCGCAAGGTCGCCAAGCACAAGATCGACGAGGTGTGGCTGCGGAAGCTGTGAGCGCGCACCCGTCATCCCGGTCGCACTCCGTGCCGGAGGCGCGCTTTCTGCGCGACCGCGCGTCCGGGATGCCGGGTGGATGGGTTTTGCCCGTATCCCACCCCACCCGTCATCCCGGACGGCCGACAGGCCGATCCGGGACCTTCGCCTTCGCCGGTGGAGAGGATCACGCCTGCAGGGCGGTGCGTGCGGTG
>JANPDA010000500.1:0-9595 GCA_031431235.1 Hyphomicrobiaceae bacterium | reverse complement strand
CGGGCACCCTTTCGAGTGCGCGCGGACATCTCGGCGATCTCGGCCAGAGCCTCGTCATCTAGAGGCGAGTTTGAGGACACTCAGAACAACATCCGATTCGCAACACCCGTCTTCCCGGACGATCGGAGCCCCGGCTCTTCTGCCGGGGCGGAGATCGATCCGGGATTCAGCGCAAAGAGCGGCGAAGCCACGACATATTGAGCCTTCGGCCCTTTTTGTGCTGGACCCCGGGCTCGGCGCTCCCGTTGGTCGCTCGGCCGGGAAGACGGCGGGGCGAGAAATGGGCTCGATGAAACCGATCCACTTGTTTTTGCGGGCCTCCTAAGCAGGCCCACAGCTTCGTTCTGCTGCTTTGGCTATAGTGGCTCGCTGTGTCATGTTTCTGTCATATTCCGAGCGAGGTTTGCGGGCATCGTTGCTCGCGATCTCGCCGGGAAGTTGCGGAATTTAATCACCCGTTAACCAATCCGACACGTAATGAGCGGCGAGCCGGTCGCATGGCCGGCGGCGCGGCACGATATTCCCAGCGGGCGAGCCCTTCGTCGATGGGTCGAGGAATGGCAGGCAAGAGCATGAGAATGCACGTGGAGACGATCGAGAGCCCGCCCGAGCATCCGGGCGAGGTTCTGCGCAAGGACGTGCTGCCGCGCATCGGCATGGCCGGAAAGGCGCTCGCGCGTCATCTCGGTATCAGCGAGCGTACCCTGCGCGATCTGCTCAAGGGCCGTCGGCGCTTGTCTCTCGACATGGCCCAGCGGCTCGGCGAGGCGCTCGGAACCGGGGCTCACTATTGGCTTGCCCTGCAATTGCAACACGATGTGTGGCTCGTCGAGACGGCAGGCCGCATCGGCGTCAGGCCGATCGCGCTGCAGCGCCGGCGTCCAGGGCCCGAGCAATCGATCGACAGCTCGGCTCGCCCGGTCTGACCACGAGCCTCAGGCGACCGCGCGGGTTCGCGCCATCATCTGCTTTTCGCGGCGGCGCTGCACGGACGAGGCGATGTGCAGGGCTTCCCGGTACTTTGCGACCGTCCGGCGCGCAATCTCGATGCCGTCGGTTTCGAGCTTTTGCACGATCTTGTCGTCGGAGAGGATGTCCTGCGGGCTTTCGGCATCGATCATCTGCTTGATGCGATGGCGCACGGCCTCGGAGGAATGGGCGTCCCCCGACCCCGACGCTGCAATGGCCGAGGTGAAGAAGAACTTCAACTCGAAGATGCCGCGGTTCGTCGCAATGTACTTGTTCGAGGTGACGCGGCTGACGGTCGACTCGTGCATCCCGATCGCGTCCGCGATTGTTCTGAGGTTGAGCGGTCGCAGGTGCTGGATGCCATAGCTGAGGAAGGCGTCCTGCTGGCGCACGATCTCGTCGGCGACTTTGAGGATCGTGCGCGCGCGCTGGTCGAGGCTGCGGACCAGCCAGTTTGCCGTCTGCATGCACTCCGAGAGGAATGCCTTGTCGTTGCCGGTGCGCGAGGACCGGCTGACGGTCGTATAGTAGGACTGGTTGACGAGCACGCGCGGCAGCGTGTCGGCATTGAGCTCGACCAGCCAGGAGCCATCCTTGCGGGCGCGGACCTGGACGTCGGCCACCACCGTCTGCATCGGCGCCGAGCCGAACCGCAGGCCGGGTTTGGGGTTGAGCCGGCGGATCTCGGCAATCATGTCGTTGAGCTCGGCCTGGTCGATGCCGAGCAGCCGTCGCAGCCCGGCGATGTTGTGGCCGGCGAGCATGTCGAGATTGTCGAGGAGCTTGGCGATCAGCGGATCATAGCGGTTCTTGTCGCGCAACTGCAGGGCGAGGCACTCCGACAGGCTTCTCGCGAATACGCCCGCCGGATCGAACTGCTGGAGCTCGGTGAGCGTTGCCTCGACCAGTGAAGGCGGCGCTGCGAGCCGCTCCGCGAGCGCCCCGACGTCGCCGCGCAGATAGCCCGCCTCGTCCACCATGTCGATCAGGTTGAGCGCAACGAAGCGCCTGGCTGGATCGTGGATCGCGAGATTGAGCTGCGCGACCAGGTGCTCCTGCAGGCTTTCCTCGCTGTTGGCATATTGATCGAGGATCGAATCCTCGCCGTCGAGCTGCTGGCCGCGGCCAACGAGTGACGACCAGCCGGAATCGGCGATTCCGGCCAGGTCCGAGCCGGCCGCGTCAGGGTCCACATTGGCATAATCCGTATCGAGATCGCCGGCGGGGTCGACGGCGGCGAGGCCCTGGTCGATCCATTCGTCCGCTCCCGAGGCGCCCGACGCCTCGAGCGGGGCGAGCCGGTCGCCGTCCTCAGGCGCCCCATCGCTCGCCTCGTCCCGCTCGAGCAGCGGGTTGCGCTCGAGCTCGGCGTCGACGAACTCGGTCAGCTCCATGTTCGAGAGCTGCAGCAGCTTGATCGCCTGCTGCAGTTGCGGCGTCATCACCAATGACTGGCTCTGCCGCAGGTCCAGCTTTGCAGAGAGCGCCATGCGAGAGTTTCCCCGATACCACGATCCAACCGGGATATACTGGCCGCCTTACGTTCAATTTAAAGCTTCATATCGCCCAGATAAACACGACGAACTTCTTCATTGGAAATGATTTCTTGCGGAGTGCCCTGAGTAAGGACAGTGCCGTCGTAGATAATGTAGGCGCGGTCGATCAGGTTGAGCGTCTCGCGCACATTGTGGTCGGTGATGAGCACGCCGATGCCGCGCTGGGTCAAGTGACGCACCAGGGTCTGAATGTCGCCGACCGCGATCGGATCGATGCCCGCGAACGGCTCGTCGAGCAGCACGAAGGAGGGCCGGCTGGCGAGCGCACGGGCGATCTCGCAGCGCCGCCGCTCGCCGCCCGAGAGCGCGATCGATGGCGATTTCCGCAGCCGCGTGATGCGAAACTCCTCCAACAGGCTGTCGAGCTGCTCCTTCCGCTTCTTGCGATTGGGCTCGACCAGCTCGAGCACCGCATTGATGTTGTCCTCGACGCTGAGGCCGCGAAAGATCGAGGCTTCCTGCGGCAGATAGCCGATGCCCAGACGCGCGCGGCGGAACATCGGCAGTTGAGTCACGTCATGGCCATCGATCAGGATCTGCCCGTCGTCGGAGGGTGTGAGCCCGGTGATCATGTAGAACACGGTGGTCTTGCCCGCGCCATTGGGGCCGAGCAGACCCACAGCCTCGCCGCGCTGCACGGCAAGGCTGACGCCGCGCACGACGACGCGCTTCTTGTAGGCCTTCTTGACGCCGCGCACGGTCAGCCAGCCGGGACCGGCAGGGCTGTCGTCATGGACACCGGGAGCGATTTGCTCGATGGCGGGCGCCCGGCCTGGCCGAATGCGCACGCCCGGAGCCGGGGCGGCATTGGTGCGCTGACGTGATGTGAATGGCTTGTTCAAGGCGGCTGGCGATCCTCTGAGCGCGACATCGGGGAGTGCAGGAAATGCGTTCAGGCCTCGATTCGCCGCTTTCCTCCAGGCGAGGCTACTCTCCAGGCCGGGGCACGTGCAAGTCGCGGGCGCGTCACGGCGGGGTGCCCGATCCCGAGCCAGCTCCCGCGCCGTTGGCCATGCTGTCGAGCGCCTTCTTTCCCTGGTTGATCAGCATGCGAATGCGCTTCTTGCCGCTGGCTTCCGCATTCTCGCTCGTTTCGAAATGGCTCTGGCCGGTCTTGAGATCGACCACGAGCTTTTCGCCCTTGATGACGTTCTTGCCCTGCGAGACGACGACGTTGCCTCCGATCGTGATGGTGTCGGCCGCCGCATCGTAGACCAGCCAGTCGCTGGTGGAGACCTGCTCGTCGGGCGCGCGCACCACCACGCGCCCGCTCGCCTTGATGCGCGAGATGTCGCCCGAGGCGCGGGAGCCGGCGGGGAGCTTGGTCGCCTTCTGGTCCGGGCTGCGGAATGAGACGTCGAGCACGGCGGCGCGGATCTCGTGTCCGCCGCGCAAGGCTATGACATTACCGCGGAAAGTGGCCTGGCCCTTGCCGTCCTGCACCTCGAGCTGATCTGCTGTGATGTCGGTCGCGCCACCCGCATCGGCCGAGAACCCGGTGAAACTGTCGCCGATGGCGGGTTTGCCGCCGGCCTCTTTGCCTGACGTGGCCGCCTTCTTGGTCTTCTTGCCCTTCTCCTCGGTGCCCTCGGCCGCGCCGTCCGGGTCGAGAAGGGCGTGCACACGGGCGCCCGGCGGGAAGCGGGTGATGCGCTTGGCGAGATCCATCTCGAGGCGTTGGCCGGTGATCACATTGCCGGCGTCGCTGACGGAGACATTGCCAGCCAGCGTCATCGTCTCGGCGACGCGATCGTAGATGCTGGTGTCGCCCGATGCCTTGCGCCCATCCGTCATGATCATCAGCACGTCCTGGCTCGCTTCGATCCGGGCGATCTCAGTTCCGCTGGAGCCCGGTACGCCGCCTTGCTGCGGCTCGCCCGAATAGGTGACTTTCAACTCGCTCGCCGTCAGAGTTGCCTCGCTCTGGACCGCGCGCACATTGCCCGAAAAGATCGCGAGCTTGTCGTTGTCGAGCACCTCGAGCTGATCGGAAGTGATGTCGATCGGCCCGTCGGAAAGGGTCGCGGCATCGAAACCGGCCTGTGGCGCGGGCCGGGCTGCCGTTGCTGCCGCGGTTGCAGGCGCCTCCTTGGGGGGCGGCGTCAGGTGCGCGACGACCTTTCGCTTGAACAGGATGCGCCGCTCGCCCGTCATCAACTCGAGCGCCTGCGAGCGGATCGTGCCGTTGGGCGTCTGGACCTCGACAGGGTTCGTCGAGACGATGCGCTTCTGTTTCACGAAGAAATCCGCGGTCTCGAGCTTTGCCTTCATGCCTTGGCTGGTCTCGATGGCGATGCCGCCGGTCATGCGCAGCTTGTTGGCCTTCGTCCAGTAGGTGCCGGATTTGCCCACGAGCTTGGCCCAGCTCTGATCGACCTCGGTCAGCTTCGCCTCGATCGTCTCGAGCTGGACGAGGTCGCGGTTTTTGGGGTCCTGCATCGCCGACTTCGCCTGCACGTGATAGCGGCCCTGATCGTCGGTGAAGCCGTCGAACTGCGGGTCCTTCATCTTCAGATTGTCGCTCGACAGGTCGATCTCGCCGAAGCTGACCTTGACGCCCTTGACCTCGATGCTGCCCGAGGTCGGCACCAGGTAGAGGCCGGCCGACAGCAAGGCACAAACGGGGAAAACAATGCGCAACACGCCCACGAGGGCGCTGTGAAAGCGGGCCCGGCGAAAGGCGCGTGCGCGATCGTCCTCGGACTCGAGGCGTGAAGCGGGCCTGTGCGCCGGTCGCGCCGGCCTCGTGGGCAAGGCAGCTGTCGTCACGCGGGTCCCTTCGGCGATGTGGCGGATGCGTTGGGCCTAGCCCCACATCATGGTCAGAATTGGCCGGTGCGCAACCTCGGGGCGCGTCAGTGGGCGAGGATATCCACCTCGCCCCAACCCATCAGATCGAGGCGGGCGCGTGCGGGCAGGAAGCGGAAGCAGGCTTCAGCCAGCTCCATGCGGCCCTCGCGCTCGAGCATCGCATCGAGCCGCTCCTTCAACTTGTGCAGGTGCAACACGTCGGAGGCCGCATAGGCGCGCTGCTGCTCGGAGAGGTCGGCCGCACCCCAGTCCGAGCTCTGCTGCTCTTTCGACATGTCGAGATCGAGCAACTCGCGGCAGAGGTCCTTCAGCCCATGCCGGTCGGTGTAGGTGCGCACCAGCTTGGATGCGATTTTGGTGCAGTAGACAGGCTCGGGCATCACGCCGAGAGCGTTCTGCAGCGCGGCGAGGTCGAAGCGGGCAAAATGGAAGATCTTGAGCACGCTGGCGTCGGCGAGCAGACGCCGCAGCCGCGGCGCGCGGGCCTCGCCCTGGCGGAGCTGCACGAGATGGGCCTTGCCGTCGGCGCCGCAGAGCTGGACGAGGCACAGCCGGTCGCGCGCCGGATTCAACCCCATGGTCTCGGTGTCGATCGCGACCGAGCCCGAGAACTCGACGCGCTCGGGCAGATCGTCCTGGTGGAGCGTGATCTTCATGGCGGGCCGAGCGCTGTCATCAATGGAATGGTGCCCAGAAGAGGACTCGAACCTCCACGCCTTGCAGCGCTAGTACCTGAAACTAGTGCGTCTACCAATTCCGCCATCTGGGCATGGCGGCATCAGGTAGTGTGCTGCGAAAGGCTTGTCAATCAGCGCCCGAGATAGGCGCCGAGCGCGGGCAGGTCGCGGGCGGAGAAGAGGGCTTTGGTCTCGCGTTTGGCGAGGATGTGGCCATTCTCGAGGAAGGCGGTGTGGGTCGCGGCTCGCAACGCATCCTCCGGGCGGTGTGTCACGAGCAGCACGGTGGCACTGGTCTCGGCCTGCAATGCGACCACGAGGTCGAGCATCTCGGCGCCAAGCGCTGGCCCGAGCGCTGCAAAGGGCTCGTCGAGCAGCAGGATCGGCCGGCGCCGGACCAGGGCGCGGGCGAGCGCAACCCGCTGGCGCTCGCCGCCCGACAGCTCAGCGGGGCGCCGCTTGCCAAAGCCGGCGAGGCCGACGCGTGCCAGGGCAGTTTCGACCATGCTTTTTTGCGCGTCCGACAACCGGAGTCCCGGCGAGATGCCGAGCGCGACATTGGTCGAGGCATCGAGGTGGGCAAACAGATTGTGGTCCTGAAAGAGCGTGGTGCAAGGCCGGTCAGCGGGCGTTGCGTAAGTCAGGTCCGCGCCGGCAAACGAGATCCGCCCGGCGTCCGCCCGCTCGAAGCCGCCGATCAGCGCTAGCAGCGTCGACTTGCCGGCCCCGCTCGGCCCGATGATTGCGAGGAATTCCCCAGCCGCGACCTCGAGCTCGAAGCGCATCTGCATTTCCTCGTAGCGAAAGGTGACCCCTGCGAGACGGATCGCTGCTGCCGTCATCGCCCGGCCTCTCGCGACGCCCGCGTCAAGGACCACGAGATCGCCAGCGTCAGCATGAGCAGGACGAGCGCGAGGCCAGCCGCATCCCCCGAGCGGTAGCTGCCCATCCGCTGCAGCAGCAGATAGGGCAGTGTCAGCAGCTGCTCGCCGCCGAACAGGGCGACGACGCCGAGGTCGCCGAGCGAGACGAGCAGACCCATCAGCCCGGCGAGCACGAGCGGACGGCGCAGCGCGGGGAGATCGACGAGGCGCAACCGGTCGAAGCCGGCGATGCCCAGGCTTGTCGCCAGCCGGTCGGTTGCGGCGATGTGGGCACGCAATGGCGGCGCCAATACGCGGGCGACGAAGGGCAGGGCGAACAGAGCGCTCGCAGCTACCACGACCACCGGCGCCGCGCGCGCGATCATTCCGGTTCGATGAAGCAGGAGGAAGAGGCCTGCTCCGAGCAGCGCAGGTGGCAGCAGGATGGTGGCGCCGGCCGCAAGCTCGAAAGCAGTCGCAAGGAGGCTCGCCGAGCGACTTTGCTCTCGGCTTGCGAGACGGATGGCAGAGGTCATCAGCGGCCAGGCGAGCATCACCGCGAGCAGGCCCGCCGCAGCCCCGATCGCGAGCGAGGTTGCCAACGCACGCCAGAGCAACGCCTCGCCCAGCAGCCGCCAGAGCGGCGATGCCATCCCGGCGACGATGACGGCCAGAATCGGCAGCGCGACGAACCCGGCTGCCACCAGGATCAGGGCGGCGTTCCCATCGATGCCGGTCGCGAGATCTGGCCTGGCCGTGCGATTCCCCAAGCCGGCGTCCAGATCGGGCCGCCGGCCGATCAGCCCCAGCAGCAGCAGAACGCCCGCCGCGAGGGCGAGCTGGAGCAGCGCGAGCCTGAGCGCCAGCGCAGGATCGAAATCGAACCGCAGCGCCTGATAGATCGCCACCTCGAAGGTCGAGGCCGCGGGGCCCCCGCCCAGCGTCAGCACGACCGTGAAGCTGGTTGCGCAGAGCAGAAAAACGAGACCCGCGATCCCCGGCAGCGTCTCGCGCACGATCGGCCGCTCGATCACCCGCCAGATCGCACGGCCGTCGAGCCCGAGCTCGGCCGCGAGCCGCCAGCTTTCGCCGGGAACCCGTTCGAGTGCCGCCAGCAATAGCCGCACGGCGAGCGGCAGATTGAAGAAAACGTGGGCGATGAGGATGCCAGTGAGCCCATAGATCGAGCCGTGGCGGGCAAGGCCGAGCACTTCGAGGCTGCGATTGAGCCAGCCGTTCTCGCCGAGCACGACCGCGATGCCGAGCACGGCGACGAGTTGGGGCAGCGCGAGCGGCAGGAGAAAAAGATCGAGCACGAGGCTGCGGCCAGGCAGGCGCGGGCGCCGCGCCAGCGCGAGCGCGACCGGCACGGCAAGACCGCAGGAAATCAGCGCCGACAACGAGGCCTCGAGAGCCGTGAAACGCGCGACTTGAGTGAGATAGGCGGCGGGCAGCGCTCCGATCCCGCTGCCGCCGACCGTCGCGAGCGCGACGAGCGAGCTGCCGGCGAAGGCGGCGATGAGGAAGAGTGCGAGCGCGCCGGGAAAGGCAGAGTCGGGCAGCAGGCAGCAGGCGGCGGGCAGCCGACAATGCGCTCTGCCCCCTGCTGCCTGCTGCCCGTTGCCCGCTGCCCCCTTCATCGAGAAAACGCTTCCAGCCACTCCCCCGTCCACGCGCGCCGGTTGGCCGCAACCTGCTCGGGCGTGAAGCCGATGGTCTTCGCCGGCTTGGGCAGCGCCTGGAACTCGGGCGGCAAAGCGCCCGACAGGCGCCCGGCCGGGTACATCCAGTTGCCGGTCGGGATCGCGTCCTGGAAGCCCGGCCCGGTCATGAAGGCGAGGAAGCGCTCGGCGAGCGCGCCATGCTGGCTCGTCCGCAGGCGCGCGGCCACCTCCGTCTGCAGCACGTGGCCTTCGGGAAAGACCAGCGCCGCGTAACGCTCGCTCTTTTCCGCGATGAGGTGATAGGCGGGCGAGGTGGTGTAGCTCAGCACCATCGCCGCCTCACCCTTGGTGAAGAGCCCATAGGCCTCGCTCCAGCCGGGCGCGACCGTCAGGATCTTGGGTTTCAGGGCCCGCCAGGCGTCAGCGGCCTTGTCGCCATAGACCGCCTTCATCCAGATCAGGAAGCCCAGGCCCGGCGTCGAGGTGCGCGGGTCCTGCAGCACGATCTTGGCGCCATGGCTGCCATTGATCAGAGCGTCCAGGCTCGTCGGCGGATCTTTCAGTTTCTCGCGGTCATAGACCACGGCGAAATGAGCCCAGTCGTAGGGCAGGAAAATCTCGTCGCTCCACGCGATCGGCAGCGATAGCTTCGTCGCATCCTGCCCGTGGGGCGCGAACAGGCCGGTGGCGCGGGCTTCCGCAATCAGATTGTCATCGAGGCCGAGGGCGATGTCGGCGGTTGCGCTCGCGCCTTCGAGCTTCAAGCGGTTGAGGATCTGCACGCCGTCGCCGACCGCGACCCACTGGAGATCGCAACCACACTCCGCTTCGAACGCTTTTTCGATGGCGGGGCCGGGCCCCCACTCGGCAACGAAGCTTTCGTAAGTGAGGACGGTCAGGGTCTCGGCGGCAGGCGCCGGGCGTGTGAAAGCAGCGGCAACAACGCAGGCAAGTGCAAGGGATCGTCGCATGGCATCCTCCCAAGGGCTCGTAGCAGCGTGGAGGATGGCTGGCCCTGTGCGGAGCGAGCTCCCAATCCCTCCGCCGGTATGACC
>JANPDA010000499.1:0-5654 GCA_031431235.1 Hyphomicrobiaceae bacterium | reverse complement strand
CTCCAGCAGGCGCTGACCGCGGCGATACAGGCCGAGGCTGAGTTGCGTTACTGTCAGTCACAAGTAGTAGTGGATGAGGATGGCAACGCGCACTATCCGGACTGCTCCCGTTATCAGGCTGCTGTCGAGCAGTTGAAGCGCCGCCTCCAACTGTTCGCGCAGCTTCCGCCGTGTCTCGCGAAATCATCCGCCATCACCCTCTGATAGCGGCTTCCGGGCCTCCTGCCACACACTTCGGCTTGAATGGCTGCCGATACCGAAGGCCGCACACCTCAATCCCTCGTTTGCAGGCGTCACACAACGGCCGGTGCGGGCTGCCAGCGCGGATAGAGACTTGGCATGGGTGGGGCTCCCGCGGAATTGCCTTTCGAGGCCCCGCGATTTTGCTAGTACGGTACCCGCGATTTTATAAGCGAATAGCCCGCGATTTTACAAGAGACATAGTCGCGATTTTGCAAATGTTCCTTTTTTGTTCGAGCGCCCGTACGCCAAGACGCCCTTGCGCTGCCGGGTCATGCGGGCTAGCCCGACGGGGCTCTCCCAACGTGTGGTGCCCCGATGCCCAGAACCTCCCGCCCCAATATCCTCCTCGTCATGCTCGACCAGCTCAGCCCGCAGTCGCTCCCCGACTATGGCCACAAGCTCGTCAGCACGCCCAACATCTCGGCGCTTGCCGACGAGGGCGTCGTGTTCGAGAACTTCTACTGCAACTCGGCCTTGTGCGGCCCCTCGCGGTTCTCGTTCATGACGGGGCAGGCCAACCACAGAATCGGCGCCTACGACAATGCCTCCGAATTCCCCGCCTCGATCCCGACCTTTGCCCACTACCTGCGCCACGCCGGCTACCGGACCTGCCTCGCCGGCAAGATGCACTTCGTTGGCGCCGACCAGCTGCACGGCTTCGAGGACCGGGTCACGACCGACATCTATCCTGGCGATTTCGGCTGGACGCCGACGTGGAGCGACCCCAAGCACATCCACTGGTGGTTCCACAACATGCTGAGCGTGACGGAAGCCGGGCCCTACGACCGCACGCTCGAGATCGACTACGACGAGGAGGTTGCCTGGCACGCCACGCGCTGGCTCTGGGACCATGCGCGGGGGAACGACGAGCGGCCCTTCATGCTCTGCCTGTCGCTGATGCACCCGCACGACCCCTATCTGGCGCCGCGCCATCTCTGGGATCTCTACCGCGACGACGACATCGACATGCCGGCCGTGCCCTACATCGCGCCAGTTGAGCGCGATCCGTTCTCGCGGCGCATGTGGGATCTCTACGATCGCGGCGAGCACGAGGTGACCGAGGCCCATGTCCGCACTGCCCGCCACGGCTATTATTCCATGGTTTCCTATGCGGATGAGCTGATCGGCCAGGTGATGCAGCCGCTCGAGCGCCAGGGCCTGCTCGACAACACGGTCGTCATCGTCACCGCCGATCACGGCGACATGCTCGGCGAGCGCGGCCTCTGGTACAAGATGGTCTATTTCGAGCGCTCGGTGCGCGTGCCGCTGGTCATGCGCTGGCCGGGACGCCTGAAGCGCCGGCGCGTGAAGCAGAATGCTTCCCTCATCGACATGCTGCCGACGCTGCTCGATATCGCCCACGACGGCAAGGTGCCCGAGCTGGCAGCTCCGATCGAGGGGGCAAGCCTCATTCCGCTTACCGAGGGGCGTGCCAAGGGCTGGCGGGATACGGTCTACGGCGAGTACATGGCGGAAGGGACTACCGAGCCCGTGCTCATGATCAAGCGGGGAAACCTCAAATACATCACCGCTGTGGGCGACCCGCCGCAACTCTACGATACGGCTGCCGATCCCAGCGAATTGAGAAACCTCGTTGCGGACTCGCCGGTGGCCGCCGCCTTCGCCGATGAAGCCGCCAAACGCTGGGACAGCGCCGCCATCAAGGCCGACGTGATCGCGACCCAGAAGGCGCGCCTCCTCGTCCAGGACTCGCTGCTGCAGGGCCGCATTCACCCATGGGACTACGAGCCCCGGATCGACGCCGCCAAGGTCTACAACCGCAATTATGGTGGCGAGCTCTACGACACCGACCGTCGCGCCCGTGTGCCTTACCGCGACGAGCCACCCAAGGCTGGAAAGCGCACGCGGCGCAACTGGAGCCGGGATGTGAAATGAGCCGGCGCATCGAGATCCGCGCCTACCGGCCCGAGGATGACGCCGCCCTCGTCGAGCTGGTGCGCGAGCTGCAGGCCTACGAGGCAGTCATCTACGACCGCCTGGTGCCGGCCAGCGAAATCGGCCGCTGGTATGTCGAGCGCTTGCTGAAGGATTGCGCCGAGCACAAGGGAGAAATCCGCATCGCCGAGTGCGACGGCCGGATCGCGGGCTATGCGACGATTTTGACTGACGTGGTCGTCGCCGACGAGCGCGACGAGGTGACCTACAGCCACGCCTACCTGGGCGACCTCTGTGTGACAGCTGGCGATCGCGCCCGCGGCATTGGCCGCCTGCTGCTTGCCGATTGCGAGACGATTGCACGCCGGGCGGGCGCCCGTTGGCTGCGGATCACAGCTCACGCCGCCAACGCCAGGGCACGGCAGGTCTATCAGGCTTGCGGCTTCCGCGAGCAGTTCATCAATTTCGAGAAGAATCTCGACTGAGACGGGTGCGCCATGGTCCATTCACCGGCGATGCTCGTGGGGCTTTCTGATCGGCCCGATTGCTCGCGAGCCTGAGGAAAGTCCGATGACTGAGACCGCGACCACATCGGCGCACCCCCACTGGAGCATGGCGACGGCGCCGGCCGGACAATTGATCGCGGCTGCGATCGTGGGCGAGCTCGTCGACTACGAGGAGCATGCGGCAACCCCGATTACACGCAGCGAGTTGCCCGGGTGCATCGTGCCGCTCATTCTCGACTTCGGCTCCCGTTATGCGGTCAGCACCGGGCTCGGTCGTCAGTGCCAAGACCCTGATCCGGCTGTTCCGCGATCACGTCGGCCTGCCGCCCGAGACGACGGCCAGGCTCGTTCGATTCGAGGCTGCGCTACGCCTGCTGCGGGCAAGCGGGCCAGGCGAGGGCGCACTCGTTGCCGCGGAAGCCGGCTATGCCGATCAGGCCCATTTCGTCCGCGAGCTCACATCGTTCGCGGGCACGTCGCCCGACGCCTGGCCGCGCAAGCCCGATGACGCCAAGTCCCACCATCTCCAATGAGCGAGCCACGACACACATCCTCCCACGGCATTCCCGCGTCGTGGCGGAGCCATGCTCCGCATGGACGGCAGGAATCCAGACGAGCAGCTGATGTCGCGTGGAGAATTGGCTGGATGCCCGCGCACGGCCTCCGCCGGGGCAGGCTGTGCTCGTGACTCCGGGCACCAGTAGCTCACCTCCGGCCGGAAAGTCACGGGCGCCGCGTGCAGTACCGTGACCAGAGAAACGGCGGGAATGCCGGTCATGGCGATGCGGGGCATCCTTCGCGGTTGCGCGCGGGCGATCGGCTTGGCACTCTGCCGCCATTGAGCACGCCACGAGAGACCCCATGGCCCGCGACCCCCGCTACGACATCCTGTTCGAGCCCGTGAAGATCGGGCCCGTGACGGCGAAGAACCGCTTCTACCAGGTGCCGCACTGCTGCGGCATGGGCTACCGCTACCCGAAGTCGATGGCGGCGATGCGCGGCGTGAAGGCGGAGGGCGGCTGGGCCGTCGTCTCGACCGAGGAGGTCGAGATCCACCACACCTCCGAGATCGCCCCCTATCTCGAGGGCAGGCTCTGGGACGACCAGGACATCCCGGCCATGCGCGGCATGACGGAAGCGATCCACGCCCACGGCGGGCTCGCGGCCTGCGAGCTCGTCTACAACGGCTCGCATGCCTCGAACCGCTACAGCCGCGAGCCGATGATGGCGCCCTCGGTCGAGATCCACGACGGCGGCGACGCGGCGCACGCCCGCGCGATGGACAAGGCCGACATCGCCAATCTGCGCCGCTGGCATCGCCAGGCCGCGATCCGGGCCAAGCGCGCCGGCTTCGACATCGTCTACGTCTATGCCGGCCACGACATGACGATCCTGCAGCATTTCCTGTCGCGCCGGCACAACCATCGCACCGACGAGTATGGCGGCAGCCTCGAGAACCGGGTGCGGCTGTTCCGCGAGGTGATCGAGGATACCAAGGAGGCGGTCGGCGACAGGTGCGGCATCGCGGTACGGCTGGCGGTCGACGAGCTGCTGGGGCCGGAGGGCATCGAGGCCCAGGGCGAGGGCCACGACATCGTGGCGATGCTCGCCGAGCTGCCCGACCTCTGGGACGTCAACGTCGCCGCCTGGGAGAACGACAGCCAGACCGCACGCTTTGCCGAGGAAGGCTACCAGGAGCCCTACATCCGCTTCGTCAAGAAGCTGACGTCGAAGCCCGTAGTCGGCGTCGGCCGCTACACTTCGCCCGACACCATGGTGCGGGTGATCGAGCAGGGCATCATGGATATGATCGGGGCGGCGCGGCCCTCGATTGCCGATCCGTTCCTGCCCATGAAGATCGAGGAAGGCCGGATCGAGGACATCCGCGAATGCATCGGCTGCAACATCTGCGTCTCGGGCGACTTCACCGCGACCCCGATCCGCTGCACCCAGAACCCCTCGATGGGCGAGGAATGGCGCAAGGGCTGGCATCCCGAGCGGATCGCGGTCGTGCCGAAGGCACGCAAGGAAGCGGTCCTCATCATCGGCGGCGGGCCGGCGGGATTGGAGGCGGCGCGCGCCCTCGGGCAGCGCGGGCTCGAGGTGACGATTGCCGAGGCGGGTGAGGAATGGGGCGGGCGCGTCTCGCGCGAAAGCCGCCTGCCGGGCCTCGCCTCCTATGGCCGTGTCCGTGACTGGCGGCTCGGCCAGCTGACCAAGCTCCCGAACGTGTCCATGTATCTCGCGAGCCGCCTGACCGCGGACGACGTGCTCGGCTACGGCATCCCCCATGTGGTGCTGGCGACGGGCGCGCGCTGGCGGGCGGACGGGGTCGGGCGGAGCCTGCTGCATCCTCTGGCGGACATCGCGAGCGGGGCGGTGCTGACACCCGACGAGCTGATGGCGGGCAAGCGCCCCGCCAAGGGAGGCGCCGTCGTCGTCTATGACGACGAGGGCTACTATCTGGGCGGCGTGCTCGCCGAGTTGCTGGTGCGAGAGGGGTACGTCGTCGCCTATGCCGGGCCGCGTAGCATGGTATCGCCGTGGACCATCAACACCATGGAGCAGCACCGCATCCAGGCCCGCCTGCTCGAGCTCGGTGTCACGCTGCACCTGTCTCGCATCCCGAGCCGGCGCACGGCCGATGGGCTCGGCCTGGCCTGTGCCTACACCGGTCGTGAGCAGGAGATTGCCTGCACGACGCTGGTGCCGGTCACGTCGCGTCTGCCGGTCGATGAGCTTTGGGGCGCGCTCCAGGCTCGCGGGGCCGATGCCGGCGTGAAGTCGGTCACGCGGATCGGCGACGCTCTGGCGCCGGCGACCGTCGCGGCTGCCGTCTATGCAGGCTACCGCTTCGCGCAGCAATGGGGCGAGACCCCCGACCCCGACCGGCCACCGTTCCAGCGCGAGGCGATCGAGGCTTGAAACGAGGGTCGGGAGGGCGACCTGCCGGTCTCCAACTATTCCAGCTAGGGCCTGTCGTCAGTTGAGCCAGAACAGTACGCAAAC
>JANPDA010000498.1:0-4817 GCA_031431235.1 Hyphomicrobiaceae bacterium | reverse complement strand
TTGACTTGCACGCAGCGCTCAAGAGCTAGCTGCTCGGCAAGATCTGCGCGGAATCGCTTGAGGAGGTCTACGTTCACGTTTGCAGGGCTCCTGTGTTGAACAGGAGCAGCCTAACGCCACACGCTCGCTCTTAGCAAGGGGCCTAACTTGAAGACTGTGGATGAATATAATTTAGAATTGATACGTCCACATTCATGTGATAGCGCCAGATGGCGCTATCACATGTTTGGTGCGTTTGCTACCGAATGCCGGATTCCGCAACTATCCCTGACGGCAGGGCCGGGCAACTCGATTGGATTGCTGAGCTGATACCAACCCGCAAAAACCTCGACCCGTGAGTACGCCCCTCTCCCGGCCTTTCAGGCCACCCTCTCCCACGTCGTGGCGAGGGCGCGCCAACGACGAGACGCGCCGGATGAGGGGGCGTGGGGACCGGTCAATCATTCCGCGTCTTGGTATTGATTGCCCAGGCGCCGTCCCTGGTGGACGAGCCGGCGATCAGGCCGCTGCCTTGGTGAATGCAGGCCCGGCGAGGGCTGCGACGGCGGTGACTTCCAGGCCCGGAGCCGGCTGCGTGCGAGTGGCAATGGTGGCGATCAGGCGCTGGGGATGTGCCAGCTTGGCGGTGGCACGCTTGGGGCCGGCGTCCGAATGCACCGGTCGTGCCCGCTTGGGCGAAGCCTCGCCCTCGCCGATGTGTGCGATCGACTTTGCCTGCAGACGCTGTGCCTTGGCGCGGTTGACCTTCTGGACCTGGTAGAGACGGCTCGAGAGCGGCATCTGCGGGCGGCCGCGCTTGGCCGAGACGGAACAGGACGGCACCGCTGCTGGCATCTCGGCCAGTAGCCGTGCCGCCTCGTCGAGCAGCGCGCCGACGGCCGTTGCTTCGGTTTCGGGCAAGGATGGCGTCACCAGCGAGCGTAGCAGCTCGGCTGCTCCGGCGATCTCGGCGGCGATTGCGGTTGGAGTTTCCGGGTCAGCGGTTTGACCAGCCGAGGCTAGAGTGGCGCTGGCCTGGCGATCGGTTGCGTTGCTCGTCTGCGTGTCGGATCGAGGTCCGATCTGGATCGAGCTCGCGAGCAGGTCGGCATTGCTGTGATCGGGGCTGTCATCGGGCTCGGTTGCGCCCGTGCCCGCAACCAGGGCGTTGCCGGGATCAGTGGTGACCGGCAGCAGGGTGCGTTGGAGCGCGTCGATCCGCTCGCCCAGCGAGGCGGGCTGCGCCCGGGTGGGTGTAGCGGCGGTCGTCAGGGCCGACGTGATCAGGGTCAGGGCCGGGTCGTGCCGCGTGCTGCCCGAGCTGGCCGTTGGCTGTACCTTGGTGGATTGTGCTTTGGCCGGTTGTGAAAGACTGGCCGTGTCCGATCCGCGCGACGGACGTCTGGCCTGCGGGGCGAGCTGTCCCGGGTGGGAGAAGAGGCCGAACATCCAGAAGACGGGGTTGAGCGACATGGTACCGGCTCGTTTCGTTGCGGGGGTTACTCGTTTGGTGCCAACAGCTTGCACGCAGGCTCTTAAGGCAAGGTTGCCAGCTGTGCCAAAAAGCGACTGATTTCGCTTGTTTTCAGCGAAATCCTTGTGCTCGCAACGACACGAATGCCGCCGGCTCTGCTGGAACGGGCGGCGAGCCGGCTGCCGCGGAGGCCGGGAGGTCTCCGAGGCGGGTGCCCCGATCAGGCTTCGACCAATGCCGCCATCTGCATGGCGATCATGCGGCTGAGCGAGCCTTCAAAGGGCACGGTGAAGTAGCTGAGCCCGCGGGCGTCGGCTTTCCAGTGCTCGTAGCTGGTCCGAAAGGCTTCGCTGACGGCCTGGGACCCGTCCTCCCCGGCGATGGTCGCCTCGAACGCCGCGCGGGCCATCGGAATGAACGGGATCGCCACCCGACAGGGCTCGCCGTCGGGCCCGCGCTGGGGCGCTTCGGTGACCATGCAGCAGATGACCGGGTCGTGACCCTCGAACGAGATGATGGCTCCGATCACGATCCGCGAGGTCTCAAAGCCGGCAGGCACGCGGTAGCGCCAGCGCTGTCCTGCCGCAAAGGTGCTGTTCATCGCCGGTCCCCCATCTGCCTCGCCCGCGCGTCCGTTCGGCTCGGTCACGAGCGAAATAGGGCCACCGGCAGGCCGATTTGTGGCGGCTCCGGTCGGGCGCGCAGGCCGGCCCGGCTTCAGATGTTGGACGAGCCGTCGCTCTTGTCGCGCACTGGCGGCAGCGTCACCTTGCGCGAGCGGCAGAGCTTGGCCTGATCCTCGTTGCTGCCGCATGCCCGAAACTCGCCCTCGCGCGAAAAGCAGATACGGATCTCGCGCAGCCGGTCGCGCCGCCCGCAGCCGACCGCGATCATGTCCGGGTCGAGCTTGGGATTGACGCGCAGGAACGCGCTTTCGATCGCCTCGGGTGTGGTCTCGATCGGGCTGCGCGGCTCCTTGTAGGCGCCTGGCACCACGATCTTGGCGTAGAGGCTCCGGGCGGTGTCGAAATAGGCATCCGGCGAAAGGCCCGAGCAGACACCATGCTTCTTGAACTCGTGGATCACCAGACGCTTGCTCGGCATGATGTCGAGCATCCGCGTGATCGTCTGGTCGGAGACCCAGGGCCGGCCCGCTATGCGGCAGAACTCGGGCCAGCCCCGCTCGTATTGCGGCCACAGGCCATGCAGCACGAACGCGTAGGGGCGTTTGCTCGAGCATTGCGGGTCACGCTCGGCTTGCCCCCCGCCCGCGCAGAATGTGGGCGACCAGCTCAGCGTCAACACATAGTAGTCGAAGTCGCCTGGCTTGCCGCTCTTTTGCGCCGCGGCCGGTGCCCCGAGCAGTGGCAGCAGCAGGATTGCGATCAACAGGGCACGCAGCGGGTTTGGCGTGGGCACTCTCAGTCTCCTTTCGCGTCTGGGCGGTCTGGCTTGCATGGTGAACGTCCTCAGGCAGCGAGCTCCAACAGGATCCGCACCCAGGTGCGGGCGCCCTTCTCGAAGCTCTCGAGGTTGTACTTCTCGTTGGGCGAATGAATGCGGTCGTCGTCGAGGGCAAACCCCGTCAGCAGCGTGTCCATGCCGAGCCGCTGCTTGAACGAGCGCACGATCGGGATCGATCCGCCAGAGCCGATGAGCGCAGCGGGACGGCCCCATTCCTCGGCGAGCGCCTTGGCGGCAGCCCGAATGAAGGGAGAATCGGGATTGAAGCCGACAGCGGGCGAGCCGTGCGGCTGCAGCAGCTCGAATGTGCAATCGGTATGCAGGTTGGCGCGCACGAACGCCGCGAAGCACTCGAGCACCCGGTCGGGGTCCATGCCCGGAACCAGGCGGAACGACAGCTTGGCGGCGGCTTCCGACGGGATGACCGTTTTCGAGCCGGGCCCGGTGTAGCCGCCATGGATGCCGTTCACTTCCGCGGTCGGGCGCGACCAGACCTGCTCGAGCACCGAGCGGTCGTGCTCGCCTGCGGGCGTCTTCAGGCCGACCGCTCCCAGGAACGCGGCCTCGTCGAAGCCGAGCCCTTTCCAGGCGGCGAGCTGAGCGGGTGTGGGATCGATGATGCCATCGAGGAAGCCCGGAATCTGGATTCTGCCATTGCCGTCGTGCATGGCGGCCAGCACGCGATTGAGCGCGCGGATCGGGTTGATGGCGGCACTGCCGTACATGCCCGAGTGCAGATCCCGGCTGGGGCCACGCACCACCAGCTCGCAATGGGCAATGCCGCGCAGCATCGTCGTGATGGCGGGCGTCCTGCGATCCCACTGCCCGGTGTCGCAGACGAGCGCGAGGTCGGCAGTCAACTCCTCGGCATGCGTCTCCAAGAACGGGGCCAGACTGGGGCTGCCCGATTCCTCCTCGCCCTCCAACAGCACCGTCACCGGGACCGGCAGCGTGCCCTCGGTCGCGACCAGCGCCCGGCAGGCCTCGATGAAGGTCATGAGCTGGCCCTTGTCGTCGCTGGTGCCGCGGCCCCGGATCACGGTGCCGTTCACCTTGTCCTCGCTGAGGCTCGGCTCGAACGGGGGCGTCGACCACAAGGCGAGCGGGTCGACCGGCTGCACGTCATAGTGGCCATAGAACAGGACATGGGGTTTGGCCGAACGTGCCTTGCGCCAATGGCCGACCACCATGGGCCGACCGGTAGTCGGGCGAACCGATGCCTCGAATCCGATCGAGGCGAGTTCGTCGGCGAGCCATTTGGCGGCCCGTGCGCAATCGTCATTGTGTCTGGGGTCGGTCGAGATGCTGGCGATCCCCACCAACTCGAACAGTCGGTCGAGCGCCTGCTTGCGGCCGGCCTCGAGCCTTGCGAGTGCCTGATCGGGTCCTCGAGCCATCACTGCCTCCCATCGTTCTTACTTTGTTCCCAATTTGGTGCCGATGCAAGTGAAATCGTCTGCTGGCGGTGCAAATCGGTGATTTCAGCGTCGGGTGACGGGTCCGCGCGGCCCGGCAACCCTCAGGGCTTCACCCGGGTTGCCTCGAAGGCCGGCACCTTGGCGGCGAAGCGGTCGAGCCAGGCGACGAGCCGGGGATGGCCGTTGCGCCAGCGCCCCTCGTGGCGCAGGTCGAGATAGCCGAGTGCACAGGCAAGCCCGATCTGGCCCAGGTTCGGCAACCCCGATACTTCCGGCGGATCGGCTTCCAAATGGGCGATCGCGCGGTCGATCTTGCTCTGCTGGGACGCCATCCAGACCGAGTTCCACTGGTCCTGGCTCCTGATGCGCTTCTCGTAGACGAGCAGGAGTGCGGCCTCCATGACGCCATCGGCGAGCGCGGCAAGACGCAACGCGTGCCAGCGCTCCGGACCCGCCGGGATCACCTTGGCATCGGCCGAGAG
>JANPDA010000497.1:0-5619 GCA_031431235.1 Hyphomicrobiaceae bacterium | reverse complement strand
GGCGGCTGCTGGGTCCTCGCCGAGGCAAGCCGTCACGATCCGCCAGGGCGGCTGGCCATGGAGGCGGGGCACCAAAGCGGCCGGAAAGGCCTGGCTCGGCGCCTCGCTCGCGCCATAGAGCGGCTCGATCCGGATACCATCGAGCGTCTTCGAAACGAGCGCCTGCTCGAAGTCGGCTCCCTTCAGGGCCTTGCCGGCAAGCTCGCGCCAGGCGGCACGATCCTGGACGGCGAAGTCCTTGGCGAGGGCTGATCCGGTCATGCGTCATGCTCCATGGGACGCGTCTGCAACTGGCAGAGAGTGCGGACCGCGGCCGCTTGTCAACCCGTCAGACGCCCGTCAGAGGGCTAGTGCAAGCATGCGGCCGCGCCAGCGATTAACCAGCGCTTTACGATTCGCGACCTAGCGTCGCTCCTGGAATTGGCTGGGGGCCGGATGACAATGGTGGCGGCGAGCATTGACGGGGAATTCGATGGACTGGCGCCCGCGCGCTTCGCAGTGCGCTTGTCGATCCTCATCGTCAGCTACAACACCCGCGAGCTGACCCTCGAGGCCCTGCGCTCGGCAATTGCCGAGATGCGAGGGACGTCCTACGAGATCATTGTCGTCGACAATGCCTCGACCGATGGCTCGGCGGAAGCGATCCGCGCATGCCTCGGCCCGATCCGGCTGATCGCTCTGGCCGAGAACATCGGCTTTGCCCGCGCCAACAACCTGGCCGCCGAGCAGGCCTGCGGCGAATTCCTGCTGCTGCTCAACCCGGATACGGTCGTGATCGATCGCGGTATCGAGCGCCTGCTCGCCTTTGCCGACGAGCAGCCCGCCGCCGGCATCTGGGGAGGACGGACGCTGTTTCCCGACGGCCGCCTCAATCCGAGCTGCTGCTGGCAGCGCGCGACACTGTGGAACACGTTCTGCCGCACGGTCGGCCTGACAGGGCTCTTTCCGGCCAGCGGCCTCTTCAACGCCGAGGCCTATGGCGGCTGGCGGCGCGATCGCGTGAGCGAGGTCGATATCGTCTCGGGCTGCTTCCTGCTGATCCGTCATGACCTCTGGCAGGGGCTCGGCGGGTTCGACCCCGCGTTCTTCATGTATGGCGAGGAGGCCGATCTCTGCCTCAGGGCTCGTGAGCTCGGAGGTCGTCCGTTGTTCACGCCAGACGCGCGCATCGTCCACTATGGCGGCGCTTCCGAAGTTAGTGGCGCGGCCAAAATGGTGAAGCTGCTCGCCGCCAAGGCCGAGCTGATCCGGCGCCATTGGCATCCGCTGTTGCGTCCGATCGGGCTCGGGCTGCTGACGCTGTGGCCGCTCACGCGCTATCTGACGCTCTCGATCGCGGCGCTGCCGGGTAACCGGATCGACTTCGCGCTCCGTGCAAGCACCTGGCGCGAGATCTGGAGCAACCGGCATGGCTGGCTTGGTGCCTATGCGGAAAGCGGACTGAATGCGGGCCGACCCGCGGCAGCCAGGCTCGCAGCCGGGGCGCGCGCTGCCCTGAGGCAAGACCAGCGGAGCCTCGCCCCATGATCGAAGCGCCCCGTGCGATCGCTGCCGTAGCGCCGCCGTCGCTGGTCCGCTTCACGATCGCGACCCTCGTCACCGACCGGCAGCAATACGACGCCATGACCGCCACGCTGCGTGCGGGCGGCTTTGCAGGCCTGGATTGCGAGTATCTCTATCTCGACAACTCCGCTGGCAACGGCCTTTGCGCCACTCGCGGTCTCAACCGGCTGCTGGAGGAGGCCCGCGGCGATCTCGTCATCCTGTGCCACCAGGACGTGCGGCTGATCCGGGACGGGCGGGCCGAGCTCGAGGCACGGCTCGGCGAATTGCAACGGCATGATCCGGCCTGGGCGCTGGCCGGCAATGCGGGGGGAGCGGGTGTGGGCCGTCTGGCGCTCAGGATTACCGACGGGCACGGCACCGACCGGCATGTGGGCAGCCTGCCGGAGCGGGTCGCGAGCCTCGATGAGAACTTCATCGTGGTGCGCCGCGCGGCGCGCCTCGCCTTCTCGGCCGATCTGGAGGGCTTTCATTTCTACGGGGCCGACATCTGCCTAGCCGCCGATACGCTCGGTTGGTCGAGCTACGTGATCGACTTCCACCTGCAGCATCTGAGCAAGGGGGTGAAGTCGGAGGCGTTCCATGCCTGCGAGCGCGCGTTCCGCGCCAAGTGGAGCCGGGCACTCAGGCCGCGCTGGATCCAGACCACCTGCAGCCTACTATACCTGTCGGGCTCCGAGCTCGGCCGGCGCGCCGGCAGCGCCGGAACCGGCCTCTTCCGGCGCCTGTCGCGGCGTCTGCCCGGCGCGCGCGGCTGGAAGCGGGAGCCGGCGAGCTCAAAAGCCTAGGCCGCCGCGGTTCGAGGCGCCGCGACGAGCCGTCCGCGCCCGTTGAGCGCTGCCTCGTAGGCCGACAGCAATTGGCCGCGCTCCTGCTCCCAGGACAGCTCGGATTTCGCACGCGCTTGCCCCAGGGCGCCCATCCGCGCGCGCAAGCCTGGATCATCCGCGAGGGCCAGCATCTTCGCGGCGAGGTCGAGGGGATCATTGCGCCCGGCATAGAGGGCAGCATCGCCCGCCGTTCGCCGCCCCTCGTCGAGGTCGAAGGAAACGAACGGGATGCCGAGGCTCATGTACTCGAACACCTTGTTCATCGAGATGCGGTCGTTGTAGACGTTCTTGGGATCGGGGATCACGCCCAGATCGAAGGCCGAGAGCGCCGCCAGCAGCGGCTCGCCCGACAGGAACCCGGTGAAGGTGACGTGATCCTCGACCTGAAGCTGCGCCGCGAGCTGCTTCAGCGGCTCGAGCTCGGTGCCGGAGCCGACAATCACGCATTGCATGTCGTCGCGCCCTCGGCCGTGCACGATATCGGCCATCGCCTTCACCAACAGGTCGACGCCGTCCTGGCCACCCAGGATACCGACATAGCCCGCGAGGTGGCGCCGCCCCCTCCGCAAGGACAGATCGGGCGCGATGCGGCGGAAGCGGGAGAGGTCGGGCACGCTGCGGACGACGAACACGCGGTCCGCGTCCATGCCGCCACGCTCGATCGCGATCCGCTTGAACGGCTCGTTGGTGGCGATCGACACGGTCGCGGTGCGAAACGTCATCCGCTCCAGCCAGATCAGCAGCTTGTGGAAAGCGCCGCGCCGGCCGAACTTGGCCTCGTACAGCTCGGGGTTGATGTCGTGATGGTCGAACACGAACGGCGTGCCGAAGAACAGCTTGTAGAAGCCCGCCAGCATGAAAATCGTATCGGGCGGGTTGCAGGCCTGGATCACATCGAAGCCGACCTTGTTGTAGACCTTGATCGCGAGCCAGAACTCCCAGGCGAGCGCAAACCCGTATTCGACCGCGTAGCCGAGCGCGCCGGAGGCTTCCAGTGGCAGCGGATGGCGGAAGATGTGGATGCCCTCGAGGCACTCGTAACGCTGGGTGTACGCGCCCCCGATCGGGCAGATCACCGACACCGTATAGCCGGCGTCCCTGAGCGCGGTTGCCTCCTGCCAGACCCGCCGGTCGAGTGGCAACGTCAGGTTCTCGACGATGATGAGGACGCGGTTACGCTTCACTGGACCCGACCCTTTACGCCATTTGCAGGCCCCGGGTTGCATGGCCCACGGACCCGCTATGAAAACGAGGCCTTGGCATCGTGGTGGAGAAAGGTAAAAGGAAGCTGAGCGGCGGGCGATGTTGCCGAGCGATAGTTGGGCCGGATCATGCATGGTGGCGATGAGCCGAATGCGATCGCGGCGGGAGGCGTAGCGTGGCGGACGGAACGGGAGCGAGGACGGGAGCAGTGCCGGCGGTCGACCTGCAGTCGGTGCGCATCACGCTCGAATACATCCATGACGACGTGAAGGGCACTCCTGAGCTCGCCCGGGTCGCAGCGGCCTTGCGCTCCGCACTCGCCGAGCTCGACCGTGCTGGCTGCCGCACGCTCGATCCCCGCTTCGAGCGCCTGGTCGGCCTGCCCGAGGGCCGGTTCCTGCGTTGAGGCTCCGGTTTCCTGCTCGTTAAGCTTGGCCAGCGTGCCGGCTTGACGTGTGGTCGCGCCTATACGTCGGCTTAACCCTCACCTGCGCATGCTCTTCGATCAAGCCGCTAGGTCCGGTACCGGGCCGCCGCTTCGGGAGAGCACGCGATGGCGCGCATCAAGGGCAATGATCAGCGCAACCGCATCGACGGCACCAGCCTCAACGACATCATCACCGGCATGGGCGGCCACGATCTGCTGCGCGGGCTCGACGGCAACGACATGCTCGACGGCGGCGCGGGCGACGACACGCTCGAAGGTGGCGCCGGCAAGGACCGCATCGTCGGCTCGCTCGGCAACGACGAGATCTCGGGCGGCGATGACGCCGACAAGCTGTTCGGCGGAATGGGCGATGATACGCTCGAAGGCGGCAAGGGCCATGACGCGCTCTACGGCAAGGAAGGCGTCGACCTGCTGATCGGCGGCCTTGGCAACGACACCTTCTATGGCGACGACGGCAATGACAGCATCGATGGCGGCAAGGACGACGACGACGTCTTCGGTGGCGACGGCAACGACAGCATCGAGGGCGGCACCGGCGACGACTCGCTCTCGGGCGCAACCGGCGCCGACACCATCCATGGTGGCTCGGGCAACGACACCCTGCGTGGCGCCGAGGAAGGCGACAACCTCTGGGGCGAAGCCGGCAACGACGACGTCGTGGGCGGCGAAGGCGACGATCACCTCTATGGCGGCGCCGGCAACGACCTGATCATCGGGCACGCGGACAATGACAGCCTGGATGGCGGCAGCGGGCGTGACAGCCTCTATGGGGGCCTGGGCGACGACGAGCTGCTGGGCGGCGCCGACAACGACATCCTCGAGGGCGCGCAAGGCTCCGACGTGCTGCGTGGCGGCGCCGGCCGCGACCGCCTGACTGGCGACTCGACGCTCGCCGGCGACAATGCCCGCGACTACTTCTTCATCGATCCCGCGAGCGGCATCGACGTGATCGTCGACTACCAGGACGGCGTCGACAAGATCCGCGTCGACGAGGGCCTGTTCGGCCTCGGAGGCGGCTGGAGCGTCGTCGACCTGGCGACGGGCAGCGCTGCAGGCGACGCGGCCGAGGCGCAATTCGTGCTCGTGCAGGACCTGGGCGATCTCTATTTCGATGCCGACGGGTCGGGCGCGGGCGCCGCCGTGCGCATCGCCGACTTCGAGAGCTTCGCCGGCACGCTCAACGCCAGCGATTTCGACGTGGTCTGATCCGCAAACCAGCCCCGACCATGTTCGCATGCTGCAGGTGCGGTGCGCCAGTACGGGACAACGCGCCCGGCAGGATGCTCTGATTCCATCAGTCTAGCCGCGCATATTTACGAGTTGTTAGTAGAGACGGATACCGATTATGCCGATTTGGTACAACGAAAGAAATTTTTAACTCGTGTGCGGCACAGTCGTTTCCGGGCTGACTGAAAGCGGCGGAGACTGCGTTCGGTCAAATCAGTGGGTTTTTGGAACGAGCGAAGGAATAGAGTACATGGCAAAGATCAAGGGCACCAAGAGCAACAACACGTTGGACGGCATCGCTGCCGAGACCAACACGATGTTCGGGCTCGCGGGCAACGACGTAATGAC
>JANPDA010000496.1:0-6407 GCA_031431235.1 Hyphomicrobiaceae bacterium | reverse complement strand
ACGTCACCAAGCTCGACCTCGTCAACAACCGACTGGTGGCGAATGCGCTCGAGCCCAGGGTGGCGATCGGCGACTATGATGCCTCGCTCGACCAGCATACGCTCGTGACCACCAGCCAGAACCCGCATGTGATCCGGCTCTTGATGGGCGCCTTCGTGCTCAACATCCCCGAGCACAAGCTGCGCGTCTATGCGCCCGACGTCGGCGGCGGCTTCGGCTCGAAGATCTTCCACTATGCCGAGGAGGCCCTCGTCACTCTTGCCGCCAAGCGCATCGGTCGGCCCGTGAAGTGGACGGCGGAGCGCTCCGAGAGCTTCATGTCGGATGCCCATGGCCGCGATCACCGGACGCATGCGGAGATGGCGTTCGACAAGGACGGCAAGATGCTCGCCTTGAAGTGCCAGACGCTGGCCAACATGGGCGCCTATCTCTCGACGTTTGCGCCCTGCGTTCCGACCTGGCTGCATGGCACGCTGCTGGCAGGCCAGTACAAGACGCCCGCCATCTACTGCAATGTGAAGGCGATCTTCACGAACACCGTTCCAGTCGACGCCTATCGTGGTGCGGGCCGTCCCGAGGCGACCTACATCCTCGAGCGCATCATCTCCAAGGCCGCCCAGGAAATGGGGATCGATCAGGCCGAGCTGAGGCGGCGCAACTTCATCCAGCCGAGCGAGTTCCCCTATCAGACCCCGGTCGCGCTCGTCTACGACACTGGCAACTACGGCGTCTCGATGGACAAGGCGCTCGAGATGTCCGACTACAAGGGCTTCGACGCGCGGCGCGCCGCGGCCAAGGCCAAGGGCAGGCTGCGGGGCATCGGCGTCTCGAGCTATATCGAGGCCTGCGGCATCGCCCCATCGAGCCTCGTCGGTGCGCTCGGCGCCCGCGCGGGCCTCTATGAGGCGGCAACCATCCGCGTCAACCCGACGGGCTCCGTTTCGGTGATGACCGGCTCGCACAGCCACGGCCAGGGCCACGAGACGACCTTCGCCCAGGTCGTCGCCAGCAAGCTCGGCATCTCGCCCGACTCGGTCAACATCGTGCACGGCGATACCGACAAGGTCCCCTTCGGCATGGGCACCTACGGCTCGCGTTCGATCGCGGTTGGAGGTGCGGCAATCGTGAACGCCCTCAACAAGGTGATCGACAAGGGCAGGAAAATCGCCGCTCACCTGCTCGAGGCCTCCGAGGCCGACATCGTGTTCGAGAACGGCGCCTACCAGGTGAAGGGCACCGACAAGAAGAAGACGTTCGGGGAGATCGCACTCACCGCTTACGTGCCGCACAAATATCCCCTCGAAACCCTCGAGCCGGGCCTGGAGGAGACGGCGTTCTACGATCCGAAGAACTTCACCTTCCCGGCCGGCACCTACATCTGCGAGGTCGAGATCGACCCCAAGACCGGCTTCTACGATGTGGTGCAGCTCGCGGCGTGCGATGATTTCGGCAACATCATCAATCCGATGATCGTCGAGGGCCAGGTGCACGGCGGCCTGGTGCAGGGTCTCGGGCAGGCGATGTTCGAGAACTGCGTCTATGACGAGAACGGCCAGCTGAAGACCGGCTCTTTCATGGACTACACCATGCCGCGCGCCGACGACGTTCCCTCGTTCAAGGTGGCTACGACCTCGACGCCGTGCACTCACAATCCGCTTGGCGTCAAGGGCTGCGGCGAGGCCGGTGCCATCGGCTCGCCGCCTGCGCTCGTCAACGCCGTGGTCGACGCTCTGCGCGAGTATGGCGTCTCCCATCTCGACATGCCCGTCACGCCCGAGAAGGTGTGGCGCGCGATCAACAAGCTGCCCCAGGCCGCCCAGTAAGCCCGCACGAGGAGAAGCACCCATGTACTCGTTCAACTATGTTCGGGCAGCCTCGGTCGCCGATGCGGCCAAGGCCCTCTCCGGCGAGGCCAAGCTGCTCGCCGGTGGTCAGACGCTGCTGCCCACGATCAAGATGAGGCTCGCCAATCCCGGTGTGCTCATCGACCTCTCGGGCGTCGCCGAGTTGAAGGGCATTCGCCGCGAAGGTCAGAGCTTGACCATCGGCGCCATGACGACCCACGCCGAGGTCGCATCCAGTCCGGATGTGAGGTCGGCCATACCAGCGCTCGCGTATCTGGCCGGGAGCATCGGCGATGCCCAGGTCCGTAATGCGGGCACAATCGGTGGCTCGATCGCCAACAACGATCCCGCAGCCGACTATCCTGCCGCCGTGCTGGCGCTGGGGGCGACGATCAAGACCAACAAGCGTGATATCGCCGCCGATACCTACTTCACCGGCCTGTTCACCACGGCGCTCGCGCCCGGCGAGATCATCACCGCCATCAAGTTCCCGGTGGCGGCCAAGGCGGGCTATGCGAAGTTCGAGCAGCGGGCGTCGCGCTACGCCCTCGTCGGCGTGTTCGTCGCCAAGACCGCTTCGGGCGCAGGCCCGGTGCGGGTCGCAGTCACAGGCACCGGATCGAACGGTGTGTTCCGCTCGCCCGACATCGAGAAGGCACTGTCGCTGAGCTTCACGACGGATGCTGCCCGCGGCGTCAAGCACGCCAGCGCGGGCCTCATGGGCGACATGCACGGCTCGCCCGAATATCGCGCGGCGCTCATCACCGCGATGGCCGAACGCGCCGTCACGGCGGCTGGATGAGGAACAAGGGAGCAGGCAACGGGCAGCGGGCAGCAGGACGAAGCTGCTCTACCGCTGCCTGCTGCCCGCTGCCAGTTGCCCCCGCATGACCCTTCCCTCCTCCGTAGGCGATACCAAGATCCTGCTCGCACGTGGCGGCTACGTCGCCGACGAGGCGCTCTCGACCTCGGTGTTCCTTGCCCTCAAGCTCGCTCGTCCGCTGTTCCTCGAAGGTGAGGCTGGCGTCGGCAAGACCGAGCTCGCGCGGGTGCTCGCGACGACCCTCGGGCGCCCGCTGATCCGCCTCCAGTGCTACGAAGGCCTCGACATCTCATCGGCCGTCTACGAGTGGAACTACAGCCGGCAGCTACTGCACATCCGAGCGGCCGAGGCTGCCGGGAAGGGTGGTGACACCCAGGCGCTCGAGCGCGACATCTACTCGGCCGCCTACCTGCTGAAGCGGCCGCTGCTGCAGGCGCTCGAGCTGGCCAAGGACGGCAAGGCCCCGGTGCTGCTGATCGACGAGCTCGACCGTGCCGATGAGCCGTTCGAAGCCTTCCTGCTGGAGTTGCTCGCCGACTATCAGGTGACGATTCCAGAGCTGGGCACCATCCGCGCGGCCGAGCCCCCGATCACCATCCTCACCTCCAACCGCACCCGCGAGGTCCACGATGCCGTGCGGCGTCGCTGCTTCTATCACTGGGTCGACTTTCCCTCGGCCGAGCGCGAGAAGACGATCCTCGCCTTGAAGGTGCCCGAGGCGGGCGCCGCACTCACGCGCCAGATCGTCGATTTCGTGCAGTCGATCCGCAAGATGGACCTCTACAAGAACCCTGGGATCGCCGAATCGATCAACTGGGCGCAGGCTCTGACGCAGCTGAACGTGGTCGCGCTCGACCCCACCGCCGTCGATACGACGCTCGGTACGCTGCTCAAATACCAGGACGACATCACCCGCATTCAAGGGAGCGAGGCCGCGCGCATCCTGGAAAAGGTGAAGAGCGAAGCCCGCTCTGTCGCGGCAGGGATGTAGGGGAAGGGCGGCAGGCCCGTGGCCGAGCTGAAGACGAAGCCGACGGACGCGAGTGTCGATGAGTTCCTCGCCGGGATTGCCGACCCGGGCCGGCGCGAGGATGCCTGCGCCCTCTGCCGGATGATGGCCGGGGCGAGCGGCGCGCAACCGGTGATGTGGGGCGCCACGATCGTCGGATTCGGCGCGAAACACCTCAAATATGCGAGCGGGCGCGAGCTCGACTGGCTCGTGATCGGCTTCTCGCCGAGGAAGGCCAATCTCGTCGCCTATCTGATGGATGGGTTCGAGGCGCACCGCGACCTGCTGGCGCGTCTCGGCCCGCACAGGACGGGCGTCGGCTGCCTCTACCTGAAGCGCCTCTCCGGCATCGATCAGGATGTGCTGGCTGAGTTGATCGCGCTGTCGGTCAGGGCGGTGAAGGGCCGTTGAGCATGGGTATACATTGCTCGTTGCCGTCAGGTGGTGTCGGGGTCTAGCATCGGGCGGCGAGAAAGGACGACGAGCATGAGCGAGCAAAACCTCCTCGACCGGATCACGTTCAACTCCAAGCAGTGCGGTGGCCGCGCCTGCATCAGGGGTCTCCGCATTCGCGTGAGCGACGTGCTCGACATGCTGGCGGGTGGGGCGACGCGTGCCGAAATCCTCACTGATTTTCCCGACCTCGAGGACGACGACATTACGGCCGCGCTCCAATACGCGGCTCGATCTGCCGAGGGACGAGTGGTTATCGCGGCGGAGTGATCTGTGCGCTTTCTCATCGACGCACAACTGCCGCCCGCGTTGGCTGATTGGCTGAACGACGCTGGACACGCTGCCGAGCATGTGCTCGACGTTGGTCTGGCCGGAGCGGACGACCAGGAGATTTGGCTCGATGCTGTGGCCAAGGATGCGGTCCTGATCACCAAGGACGAGGATTTTCTCGCCGTTCGTGCACGTTCCCCTGGCGGACCAGCGGTCATCTGGCTCCGAATTGGCAATGCCACCAATCGAAGGCTTCTCACTTGGTTCGCTGTGAGGTTCCCGAGCATCCTCGCGAGTGTGGAAGCAGGAGATGGGATCATCGAGGTCCGTTAGCGCAAGGGAGCACCTGACCCTTGCTAGGCTCCCTGATATGACGCCCCTCGGAGTCTCGTCTTGATTGGCCCCTCCTCCCCCGCCGCAACCCAAATCACCGGCCCCAACATCATCGCGGCCCAAGTCGATGGCGGGCGGATCGCCGAGAACATCCTCTATTTCGCGCGGTTGCTGCGGGCAGCCGGGCTGCCGGTCGGGCCGCAGAAGACGGTGCTGGCGACCCAGGCCGTGCTTGCCGCCGGGCTCGAAAGCCCGAAAATTCTCTATTGGACGCTGCATGCGGTGCTGGTGAACCGCCGCTCCGAGCACGAGATCTTCAACCAGGCCTTCCTGCTGTTCTGGAAGGACCCCGGCTACATCCAGCAGATGCTCTCGCTGATGGTGCCGCAGCTGCAGTCGGGGCATGCGGCCGACGAGCAGGCGCTGTCGCGGCGCATGAGTGAATCGCTGTTCAAGTCCGCCGACCGGGAAGCGCCTGAGGAGGAGATGCTCGAGATCGAGGCGCACGGCACGTGCAGTGCCGCCGAAATTCTGCGCAAGAAGGATTTCGAGCAGATGAGCGTCGAGGAGCTGCGCACCGCCAAGCGTGCGATCGAGCGCCTGCGGCTCCCCTTCGAGGACGTGCGCACGCGCCGCTTCGAGCGGGCGCCCCGCGGCGAGCGGCTGGACATGCGCGGCATCCTTCGCGAGACCGCCGGCACGGGCGGCGACACGCTGGCGCTCGCCTGGAAGCGGCGGCGCTGGCGGCGGACGCCGATCGTGGTGCTCGTCGACATTTCCGGCAGCATGGAGAGCTACGCGCGCATCTTCCTGCATTTCCTGCATGCGCTGACGAGTGATCGCGACCGGGTCCATTCCTTCCTGTTCGGCACCCGCCTCAGCAACGTCACTCGCCTGCTGAAATCGCGCGATCCCGATGTGGCAATCGGCAAGGTCGGCCGGGAGGTCGACGACTGGTCGGGCGGCACGCGGATCGGAGCGAGCCTGGCCGAGTTCAATCGGCGATGGGCGCGTCGCGTGCTTGGCCAAGGCGCGATCGTGCTGCTGTTCACCGACGGCCTCGACCGGGAGGGCGGCGAGGGGATTGCGCTGGAGGCCCGACGGCTCGCCGCCAGCAGCCGGCGGCTGATCTGGCTCAATCCGCTATTGCGCTACGACGGTTATCAGCCGATTGCTGCGGGGGCAGCCGCGCTTGCCAGGCATGCGGGCGAGATGCGAAGCTGCCACAGCCTTGCAAGCCTCACGGATCTGGCGAAGGCGCTGGCGTCCGCCCGAGGTGTGGTACCATCGCGATGAGAGGGTCGAGAATGGCCGCAACCGACCAGTCGATCCTGCCCAAGGCGCTCGCCTGGATGGGCCAAGGCCGGCGCATCGCGCTCGCAACCGTGATCGAGACCTGGGGCTCGGCTCCCCAACCGGTCGGCAGCCAGCTGCTGATCGACGAGGATGGCCGGTTCGAGGGCTCGGTGTCGGGCGGCTGCGTCGAAGGCGCCGTCATCACCGAAGCGCTCGACGTGATTGCGACGGGCAAAGCGCGGACGCTCGCTTTCGGCGTCGCCGACGAAATGGCCTGGAAGGTCGGGCTCGCCTGCGGCGGCAAGATCCGCGTGCGCGTGGAGCGGGTGGAGGCGTGATCAGGGCGACCTGCCGGTCGCCCCTAAATGTTGAACTCATT
>JANPDA010000495.1:0-5129 GCA_031431235.1 Hyphomicrobiaceae bacterium | reverse complement strand
CATTTGCGAGGCGAAACCACACTAGAATCATAGAGTTGCTAGTGTCCTTTCATCTCCGAAATACGCTTCAGAGGACACTGCGAGGATGAGCGTATTTCGGAGACAGGACACTAGTCCCAAGGGTGCGGGCGCCGTGAAGCCAGCCGTCAACGGCCGTGCCTATCCGATGATCGATCACACGTTCGACGTGGTGGTGGTGGGAGCGGGTGGGGCCGGGCTCAGGGCCTCGCTCGGCGCGTCGGAAGCCGGCCTCAAGACCGCCTGCATCACGAAAGTGTTTCCGACCCGCTCCCATACGGTCGCCGCGCAGGGCGGTGTTGCGGCGGCGCTCGGCAATATGGGGCCTGACGATTGGCGCTGGCACATGTACGACACCGTCAAAGGCTCGGACTGGCTCGGCGACCAGGATGCGATCGAGTACCTCTGCCGCAATGCGCCGGCCGCCGTCTACGAGCTCGAGCATTTCGGCGTGCCGTTCAGCCGCACCGAGGATGGCCGCATCTATCAGCGCCCGTTCGGCGGCATGACCACCAAGTTCGGCGAAGGGCCGCCCGCCCAGCGAACCTGTGCGGCTGCGGACCGCACCGGACACGCCATGTTGCATACCCTCTACGGGCAGAGCCTGCGCTACTCGACCGAGTTCTTCATCGAGTATTTCGCGATCGACCTGATCATGGATGCCCGCGGCGCCTGCCATGGCGTCGTCGCGCTCTGCCTCGCCGACGGCACGCTGCACCGTTTCCGGGCCAAGCAGACGATCCTGGCGACCGGCGGTTACGGCCGGGCCTACTTCACTTGCACCAGCGCCCACACCTGCACCGGCGATGGCAATGCCATGGCGCTGCGGGCAGGCCTGCCGCTGCAGGACATGGAGTTCGTGCAGTTCCATCCGACCGGCGTCTACGGCGCTGGCGTGCTGATCACGGAGGGCGCGCGCGGCGAGGGCGGCTATCTGACGAACTCGGAGGGCGAGCGCTTCATGGAGCGCTATGCGCCGCATGCCAAGGACCTCGCCTCACGCGATGTGGTCTCGCGCTCGATGACGGTCGAGATCCGCCAGGGGCGGGGCGTCGGACCGATGAAGGACCACATTTACCTGCATCTCGACCACCTGGACCCGCGGATCCTCGCCGAGCGGCTGCCGGGCATCACCGAGAGCGCCAAGGTGTTCGCCGGCGTCGACCTCCGGCGGACGCCGATTCCGGTGCTGCCGACCGTTCATTACAACATGGGAGGCATCCCGACGAACTACCATGGCGAGGTGCTGTCGGGAGCGCCGGATGCCCCCGATGCGATCGTGCCCGGACTGATGGCGATCGGCGAGGGTGCCTCGGTCTCGGTGCATGGGGCCAACCGGCTCGGCTCGAACTCGCTCATCGACCTCGTGGTGTTCGGCCGGGCGGCGGCGCTGCGCTGCGCGGCGACGGTCGAACCGGGCTCGGCGGCGGCGGAGCTGCCCAAGGACGCGGGCGAGCTCGCGCTTTCCAGGCTCGACTGTTTCCGCAACGCCGCGGGCGGCACGCCGACCTCCGTCTTGCGCAACAAGATGCAGCGGACGATGCAGGCGGACGCGGCCGTGTTCCGCACCGGTGAGACGCTGCAAAGTGGCGTGCGCGACATCACCGGGATCTGGCGCGGCACCGACGATATCAGCGTCACCGACCGGTCGCTGATCTGGAATACCGATCTGATCGAGACGCTCGAGTACGACAATTTGATCGCGCAAGCCGCCGTGACGGTGGCAGGCGCGGCGGCGCGGACCGAAAGCCGTGGCGCACACGCGCGCGACGACTATCCCGACCGCGACGACGAGGAATGGATGAAGCACACCCTTGCCTGGGCGAACGATGCCAAGCGCACGGTCCAGCTCGGCTATCGGCCCGTGCATACCCAGACGCTCACCAACGAGATCGCCACCATTCCGCCGAAGCCACGGACCTACTGACGACGATGCCGCAGGTCTCCGACTGTGCTAGTGTTCCGTCCCATTCATTCGATTCCGGCGAAGCTGGATCAATGAATGGAAAGACGGAACACAAACAAAGCGTTAGCTAGTGGGCTGGCCATTCATTTGGAGTACCGGATGAATGAGTCGGAACACTAGGATCGAATCACACATATCCACCGAAGACGATCAGGTACGACGAGATCAAGACCATGCAACCAGCAAGTGCAATTGGGCACAACTCAGCACGGGGAAGTCGGAGTGGAAGAATGTATGCGATTACGTTCGATCTCGATACTCAGATGCTCGAACAGGGATATGGCAATACTTCGTGGCGTAACGCCTATATGGAAATCCGCAAAGCGCTCGAGGAATACGGCTTCGATTGGCAGCAGGGGAGCGTCTACTTCGGCGGCGATCGGGTGGACGCGGTCACTTGTGTGCTTGCCGTCCAGGATCTGACACAGCGATTCGCCTGGTTCTCGGCCGCGGTGCGCGATATTCGCATGCTTCGGATCGAGGACAACAATGACCTGATGCCTGCGGTCGAGCGCGCCGTCCGCCCACCACCGACGCGACGTTCCCGATAGGCATTTGCCCGTCTGCAGCGGCTTCACGCAGCCCGGAGTGCCCCATGAGCCTGATTGACACTGGCAGCCTCATTGCCGCAGCCGCGCTTGCGGCCCTGGTCGGCTGGCATGACGTGCCGACCGTGGTCACGGCGGAGGACCGGAGCTATGCCGAGCGGATGCTGCTGGAGGCAGGCTACACCGGCGCTGCCGCGCTCGTTCCAGCGCCTTCGGACTTCGAGAGCCAGGTTCGCACGATTGCCGCCGTGCAGGATGCGGTCCTGAAGGCAACGCCAAAAAACACCGGCATCGCGCTCGATCGCGGGCGCGAGCTGAAGGACCTGTACGAGCTGCGCCAGGGCCTGTGCTTCGACCGCAGCCGGGCGATGGAGAAGATCCTGTCGTCGCTGGGCTATGCGACCAGGCACGCCTCCATCTACTCGACCGCCGAGCGGTCTGGGGTGCTGGCGCTGCTGACGCCCGAAAATCCGTCGCACGCGGTCACCGAGGTTCTGACCGCCAAGGGCTGGATGGTGATCGAATCGAATTTCCGCTGGATCGGCCTGGACGCCGATCGGAACCCGGTATCGCTCGCTGGCCTGAAGCGCATGGCCGATCGGGCCGGGCCGTGGGCGAGCGACAGCGGGAGACCGATCAACGGCATCTTCCTCGGGAGCTTCGTGTTCGTGCGCGGGCTCTACTCGCGCCATGGCCGGTTCTTCCCGCCCTATACGCCGATCCCGGACGTGAGCCTTGCCGGGCTGTTGGAGAACTTCGGGGACTAGTGTTCCGTCCCATTCATTCGATTCCGGCGAAGCTGGATCAATGAATGGAAAGACGGAACACAAACAAAAAGTTGGCTAGTGGGCTGGCCATTCATTTGGGGTACCGAATGAATGAGTCGGAACACTAGCCGCAAATCTCGACGTGTCCTATTGTTCCCACCTCGTGGATAGCGGCACTCCCGGGGGTTGCGATGGCCGAGGTGGTCGAGCTGAAGTTTCGCGCGTTCCTCTCCTATGCCCATGCCGATGCCGCCTGGGCGCGCTGGCTGCACAAGAGCCTCGAAGGGTTCCGGATCGACAAGGACCTGGCGGCGCGGCCGGGCGTGGGCAAGGCGCTGCGCCCCATCTTCAAGGACCGGGAGGAGTTCACGGGCGGGCACACGCTGGGCGAGGCGACGGTCGCCGCGCTCGACCAGTCCGCTGCCCTGATCGTGCTGTGCTCGACGGTTGCCGCCGGACGCCCCGCCGTCAACGAGGAGGTGCGCCTCTTCCGCTCCCGCCATCCCGGCCGCCCGGTGATCCCGGTCATCGTCGGGGGCTCCTATCCCGACAACTTCCCGCCCGCATTGCGCTTCGCGCTTCGTGCCGACGGCCAGGTCACGGACCGCGAGATCACCATCCTCGGCCCCGATTTGCGCGACGCCGCCGACGGCAAGGCGCTCGGCCTCGCCAAGGTCGTCGCCGGCCTCACGGGCCTCTCGGCGGACGAGATCTATCGGAGGGCGGAGCGGGAGCGGCGGCGGCAGGGGCGGATCCGCATGGCGATCGCCGGCGTGTTCCTCGCGGTCGCGGCGGGGGGAGGGTTCTTCGCGTGGCAGAACCACCAGAAGCAGCAAACGCTCTCCGAGATCGAGGCGCTGGTCGCGAGGTACAGCCCGGTCTCCAGTGCCGAGGCCGCGCCCGGCGCCGGACAGGGCCTCGCGCAGGCGATCACGGCGATCGCGCAAGGGGCCGCAACCGACCCACGCTACAAAGAGGCGCTCGATCTCCTGAAAGCCGGCAAGCCGAAAGAGGCCGAGCCGCTGCTCGCCGCCGTCGCGCAGGACAAGAAGAAGCGCGCCGCGACCGAGAGCAAGGAGGCGGCCGATGCCTTCCGCAACCTCGCCGCGATCAAGGCGGTGAGCGATCCCAGAAGCGCGCGCGAGGCCTATGCCGAGGCGGCAAAGCTCGATCCCGATCATGTGGAGGGGATGTTCCAGCATTGCTGGTTCCAGAATGAGGCCGGCAATCTCGGCGACGCGGAGAGCGCCTGCCGCCGCGTGACCGCCATCGGCAAGGCTGGCACGGACGAGCGCAACCTCTATTGGGCACGGCTGGTGCTTGGCGACATCGAGGCCGCGCGCGGCGATCTCGGCCGGGCACGCGCCACGTACGACGAGGCTGCGGCCATCGCCCAGCGCCTCGCCGACGCCGACAAGGGCAACGCCGGCTGGCAGCGCGACCTCTCGTTCTCGCTCGAGAGGATCGGCGACGTCCTGGTCGCCCAAGGCAATTTGCCCGAGGCCTTGCAGAGCTTCGAGGCGAGCCTCGCCATCGCCCACCGCCTCGCCGACGCCGACAAGGGCAACGCGGGCTGGCAGCGCGACCTCTCGGTCTCGTTCAACAAGATCGGCGACGTCCTCGTCGCCCAAGGCAATTTGCCCGAGGCCTTGAAGAGCTTCGAGGCGGGCCTCGCCATCCGCCAGCGCCTCGCCGACGCCGACAAGAGCAACGCGCGCTGGCAGTATGATCTCGGCATCAGCAATGAGCGGATCGGTGATGTGCAAATGGCGCAGGGCAACCTCGCCGAGGCGTTGAACTCCTATCAGGCCACGCAGGACATCATCTCTC
>JANPDA010000494.1:0-3551 GCA_031431235.1 Hyphomicrobiaceae bacterium | reverse complement strand
GAACCGGAATCCCAAGGCAACTCCGCATTCCTTCTCGACATCGACGCGGTCTGGGACGCCAGGCCAATCAGCAAGCACGCCGACATTATGCGCATGGTCGACGCTCTTCACGAATGTGAAGGCAGTGTTTTCGAGAGTCTCATCCACAATGCTGCGCGGGATCTTTTCGATGACTAACCTCGCCATCCAAAGAACCGGCATGACCGACAACAGCGCCGCTGCCATCAGGTCGCAGTCTGTCTTACACAGCGGTGCCGCGCCAACGTGGGTTACTCTGAATGTCATTTCTACCAGTGTTTTCCAGACCTCTGATATGGCTAATTCGAGCTTGGCTGTGAGTGATCTGAGACCTAACATCCCCATCTTCTCTGGCACGCCTGTAGAATTTTCTTTACCACAACCCCGACAGGCGCTTCATACCGCCAATAGACATCTGCGTGACTTGCGCGAGGCGCTTTCACTCGAGCCTGTTCGTGACGGCTACCACCACCCGGCAGCTAAGATCCTTGAATCCTACTTTGTTGCGGATCCCGACGCGGCCCGAAGCCTTGCAGCGCTTCCAGAATATGCCGATGTGGAGCCGACATTCGTGGCCGACACGATCCGCCTCCTCACTCATTTTACACCGTCGACACGGAAGTGGCGCGCCGACCTCGTCGCCGGCGCCCTCGGTTCCTCATCGCTTGCAGTGCGCGATGCGGCTATACAGGCAATCGAGATCTGGGAGGAGCCACAGCTCATTGTCGTGCTTGCACGTCATGAGGAACCCGATCCGTGGCTTAGTGCCTACCAAGCCACGCTCCTTGCCCAGCTTCGCGCATGAGCCATGACCAATTTCCTCGCGCGCATGATCTCACACACTGCCAAGTGGCGCAGCGTCAACAGCTCTGGTGAGGTTCCAGCCGATGCAGTAGTCCGTGATCTCTGGACAGACGAGAACGCACTCTCGTTCTGGTGCTGCGATCATACCAATCCCGAATCCCTCGACACGGTCGCGATAGCACTTGCCTCCAACCGTGACAGACTCGACCGGCTCGATCTCGTCTGCATTTCCGAAGCAGCCTTGCGCCGGCTAGCGCTTGACGTGACTGCCAACGCAGGCGACACACCTGTCGTCTCCATCAACCATTTGCACCGCGATGTGGGGGGCATCAATATGACCCGACTCAGCGAGCTCGCCCACCTCATTCATGAGGCCGTGCACAGTGCCGCTGTTCCGCCGCTTCGCTATTCGAAGCTCCGGATCCGAGAACTGCTGGTTGGTGCCATTGGTGTCGGTCTGCTGAAGCGCGAGGATTTGAAACCCAGCCTCGCCCAGAGTCTTCCCGATAGTCTATAGCAATCCGTACATTCACTTCGGTTCGGCGAGGCCGTACGCTCAGGCTCTCGTCCGTAGATTCCTGTGCATCATTCGAACTCAGTATGCCGTCAGACAATCCGGGCTAGATTTTTCTCCCATTGGACCCAGGGTGCCGGTCAGAACGTTCGTCGGCTTCCCATCTAGAGCAGACCAATACTGCCTCGGCCAATTCACTCTCAGCGCGCGAGCGCGAGCGTACCATCCGCGAGGCCGACGAGAAGGGCAGGGCGCGGGCGTCCCTGCATGCGCAGCATCAGGATTTCGGTCACCGCTTCGGCCGGAAGGGCGATCCGCTCGGACTCGGTCAGCTCGTCATCGACGATCGACACGATCCTGAGCGTGAGGCGGTCGGCAGTGGGAACGACGAGATCGGCCTGCTTGTCGCCGGTCAGATCGGCGGCAATTTGAACGCCGGCCCAGGCCGCGCCATCCTTGGCCCGGCTCGCGAAATCCGGCAGAGCACCTACCTGCTCCAGGCTGCCATCGCGGAAGCGCCAGATTTCCAGGCTCCCTTCACCGTCCGCACCATCGGCGACGAACGCGAGCTCAGCGCGTCCATCGCCGTCGAGATCGGCAACCGGGCCGCTGGCGACGGCCCTGTGTGGAATGTCCTTTTCGCCCGTCTGCGCGACAATGCCGATGCCGCCGTCCCGCAGCTGGGCGACCGCCAGCGAGATGCCCTCGCCTTGCCGGCCAATCGCGACGATGATCTCGTCCTCGCCATCACCGTCGGCGTCGGCGATCTGCAAATGCGGACCGACCAAGGCGGCGTCGACCGCCAACTCGAGCTCGTGGCGGCGGCTGATCCGATCGATCACGATCAACCTGCCGGCCTCGGAGGCTGCGACCAGTCCGAGCCGGTCCACAGGCTCGGCCAGCCAAGCCTGCCTGAGCGTTCCCTCGGCGTGCGCAAGCATGGCTCCCGGCAGCGCCCCTTTGGGCAGGCGGGCCGCCGGTGGTGGCCGATCGAGCGGCTCAGCGCACAAGCCGTCACCGCAATCGGCAAGCTTGACCCAGGAATCGTCCGTCAGATGGACCCGCACGCCGCGCAAGCCGAATTTGCCCTCGCTCAGCTCCACATGATCTGGCGTGGCAGGCAGCGGAATGATCTGCAGCACATAGGGCTCGGCTGCCGCAGTCCGAGCAATCAGCTGCAGGGCGAGGAAAAGGCCAATCGCGGCAAGTTTCGCCATCAGACGTGCTGCCCGCCATTGATGTGCAGCTCGGCGCCGTTCACGTAGGCCGAGGCGTCGGTGCATAGGAAGTAGATCGATTTCGCGACCTCCTCGGGCACGCCGAGCCGGCGCATCGGGATCTGCTCGCGGACGATCCTCTCGGTGCCCGGCGACAGGATCGAGGTATCGATCTCGCCTGGCGAGATGGCATTCACACGAATGCCGTTGGGGCCGAAATCGTGTGCCATCTCGCGGGTGAGCCCCATCAGCGCCGATTTCGAGGTCGCGTAGGCCGCTCCCGCAAACGGATGCACGCGGCTGCCGGCGATCGAGGTGACGTTGACGACCGCGCCCTTGGCGGCGCGCAGCTCCGCCATCAGCCCGCGCGCCAGCATGATGGGGGCAAAGAAATTGACCTGGAACACCCAGCGCCAGTCGTCGATCGGGGTATCGATGGTGCCGAGCCGCTCACCGCTCGCGCCCTTGGGCGAGATGCCGGCATTGTTGACGAGGGCATCCAGGCGCGATCCCTGATCCTTCAGGCGGATTCGCATCTCGGCGATCGCCTTCAAAGTATCGTCGGGATCAGCGAGGTCGACCTGGATGTGGTCGTCCCGCCCCATCTCCCAGGGGCAGTTCTCCGGGAAGGGATGCCGCGAGCAGGTGATGACCCGCCAGCCCGCCGACGAGAAGCGCTTGACGGTCGCATGCCCGATGCCGCGCGAGGCGCCGGTGAGAATTAGCGTCTTCTTGTCCTGATTGGATGTGCTCGGCATCACCTAGGGCTCCAGTGCAGCAGCAAATCAATCGCGCCCGCGTTCATACCACGCGTCGCCTCGATGCCAAAGCGAAGGGCTGGCGGTCTCACGCGAATGGGAATCGCCTGATCGGTCGGGCTTCGGCTAGTGTCCTGTCTCCGAAATACGCTCGACCTCGCAGTGTCCTCTGAAGCGTATTTCGGAGATGAAAGGACACTAGCAACTCTATGATTCTAGTGTGGTTTCGCCTCGCAAATG
>JANPDA010000493.1:0-2043 GCA_031431235.1 Hyphomicrobiaceae bacterium | reverse complement strand
CGACAGCTTCTGGCTGTTCTGCCTTGCGACCCACATGTGCGGCTACTATCAGGCATCGGCTCAATACTACCGTTTCGCCGCGACCGACACGGCGAGCGCGGAATTCCGGCCGAAAGCGATTTCCTGGGTGCTGGCGGGTGGTCTCGGCGCGGCGCTGATCGCGCCGGAGATCGTGACCCGCACCAAGGAATGGTTGTAGCCGTTCCTGTTCGCGGGCTGCTTTCTCGCGTCTGCCCTCGTGGTGGTTGCCGCGCTCGTGGTGCTCGCTTTCGTCGATATCCCGCGCGCGCCACGCGGCACCGGCAAGACACCCTCCGGCCGCCCGCTCAGCGAGATCGTCCGCCAGCCCAAGCTGATCGCAGCCATGATCGCGGGCACCGTCAGCTATGGCATGATGAACCTCGTGATGACGGCGACCCCGCTGGCGATGATCGCCTGCAACCTCACGGTCGACGATGCTGCCAACGCCATCCGCTGGCACGTGGTCGCCATGTATCTGCCGAGCTTCTTCACCGGCCCGCTGATCACGCGGTTCGGGCGAACGCCGGTGCTGATGCTCGGCATGGCGCTGCTCGCGGGTTGCGGCGTCGTCGCGCTGATGGGCGTCTCGGTGATGGAGTTCACGCTCGCCATGGTGCTGCTGGGGGCGGGTTGGAACTTCGGCTTCATCGGCGCGACCGCCCTCGTCACCGATTGCCACCGGCCCGAAGAGCGCGGCAAGGTGCAGGCGATGAACGACCTCGTCATTTTCGGCTTCGTTGCGCTCTGCTCGTTCCTGTCGGGCAAGCTGCTCAACGAGGTCGGCTGGGAGGGCGTCAATCTCGTGATCTTCCCCTTCGTCGCACTCGCCGTGCTGTTGATCCTGGTGATGCCGCGTTTCGAGCGGGCGGTGCCCGTGGGCGGGCCAGCCGAGTGAGGAGGAGCTTGTGGCATAGGCGACGTTTCGTGCTATGCTGCCACCATGATGGAGAACGACACGACATTCACCCTCGATGCTGCTGTGCGGGCCGCGAGATCCTTGCCTGCCGCGGCACAACAGGCGCTCGCTCAGGAGATCATGCGGCAGATCGAGGATCTCTCGACACCCGAACGACCGGCCGAACGCCAAGCCATTGTCTCGGACCGGCTCTCGCGTCCGCTCACCGGTGTGTCGCGCGACGATCTGATGTCGATGCTGCGCCGATATAATCCCGCCCTATGAGGATCGAGTGGACTGCGGAAGCAGCTGCCGAGCTCGAGCACATGCTCGACTATCTAGCGAGACAGAGCTCCGAGGCCGCGGCGCTTGTCGCCGGGCGCGTGCTCGAGATGGAAGCAAGCATCCTGCAGTTCCCCTTTGCCGGCCGCCATGATCCCGCGACCGATACCTACGACCGCTACGTGCGCAAGACCCGAATCATTCTTACTTATTCTATCCGCGATGAAGTGATCTGGATCGTCACGGCATGGCACAGCTCACGGGATCCAACGAGCAAACCGAAGCGGACCGTCCAGCTTAGGCCATGAAGCAAGTGAGATCGTATGCTCGAAGGAGCATTCTCCGCGGCGATTTCGACCAGATAAGATGTTGACAGACCTTGCTCCGCGTGGCGAGAAAAGTTTGTTGCCCCCGTAACGATGCGAGCCGAAGCTTTTGACCCGCTACACGCTCGGTGACATTTCCCCCGACCTCGCTGGTCATGCGGCTTGCTGGATCGCGCCCAACGCGGCCGTGATCGGCAATGTGCGGCTGGAGAGGGACGCGAGCGTCTGGTTCGGCGCGGTCGTTCGTGGCGACAATGAGCTGATCGTGATCGGCGAGCGCTCGAATGTGCAGGACGGCTGCGTGCTGCACACCGACCCCGGCTTTCCGTTGACCATCGGCCCGGACTGCACCGTCGGCCACATGGCAATGCTGCACGGCTGCACCATCGGCCGCAACAGCCTGATCGGCATCGGCGCGATCGTGCTGAATGGTGCGAGGCTCGGCGATAACGGCCCGATCGGGGCGCAGGCCCTCGTGACCGAAGGCAAGGTCATTCCCGACACCTCCCTGGTGATGGG
>JANPDA010000492.1:0-18318 GCA_031431235.1 Hyphomicrobiaceae bacterium | reverse complement strand
CTCTTCTCCGGCATCGTCATCGTGTTCGCCACCACCATCCTGCTTGCCCCGATCGTCCACCGGTTCCTGCATAGGTTCCATGTGGGGGATGATTAGAATCGAGCGTGCCGTCGGTATCGTGCGATTGGATCGAGCCACTATGCACAGCCCGAACAACAACCGAATCATTTTCGCGAGCGGATGCACTTCGGCGTAGGGTGCAATAGGCGCCTTCGCCGTATTGCACCTGCGGCTGGCGTTGCGATCCGTGCAATACGGCCTGAAGCAGGCCTATTGCACCTTACAGATCCCGTCCTCGACTTGACGACGAGACGTAGCGGTTATTGTTGGGAGTGTCCTATCCCCCAACCACGTTCACCGGCCGCTCCAACCCGAACGCCCGCGCCAGCCGCAGTCGCGCCTTCCTGCCGGCGGCGAGGTCGAAGCAGTTGATGACGGCGAGGCGGAAGCCGCCGGGCGGGTTTGAATGCCAGTCGTTGTCGCGGTTCTCATGAAAGGTGATCTGCAGGCTCGAGACGCCGGGCATCGTCCGGATCTCGCGCTGGAGCTTTTCCGACGGGTGCCGGTAACGACCCTCGTTGGGCCCGAACAGGGCGAGGCTGTAGCCCTCGCGCCGCGGCGTGTCGGCGAAGGACCAGACGCCATCGCCATAGAGCCCGATCAGCGCCTCGACCCAGGGCCGGCCGCCATAGATGTCGGGCCACTGGTCGGTTAGGCGCAGATGCAACTCGATGATGCGGGCGTCGATCGTCTCGATGTTGACCATGCCCGAGAAGCCCGCGAGATTGCTCGTGAGCCACGTGCTGCAATAGGTCTCGATCGCCTCGAACGGCCGGGCATAGATCGTCCAGAAGTCGAACATGCCCTCGCCCGCCGGCTTGCCGACGGCGTGGCGCCACCAGTGCGGGCGGCCGTCGACGAGAGCCACGTCGGTCGATACGTGCTCGCCCTCGAGCAGCGCCATCCACATGTGCCCCGGCCGGCACAGCCGGTCGTAGTCGGCTTCCGAGCGCAGCACCGCGCTGTCGGCGCCCATGCCGTGCAGGTTCATCATGGGCTTGGAGAAGACCGGATAGGCGGGCGGCGCGACGCCATAGGGTCCGCAGGCGATGCCCTGGGAGAGTACGACGTCGAGCTTGTTGTAGATCCAGCGGTGTCGCGGGTTCCACAACCAGGCGTCCGGGTCCGCCGCCGGCACGCGCACATGCTCGGGGCAGGGAACACTCTCGAAGTACTGGAGGCTCCAGTCGCTGTCGTTGATCGGCATGGCTGGTCTCCTGGAATGCGGTCGACTGTCACAATAGCCCAGTTGCGGCATGCCGCCATGCCCAGTGTTCCCTCCCATTCATTCGATTCCGGCGAAGCTGGATCAATGAATGGAAAGACGGAGCACAAACAGAGAGTTGCCTAGTGGGCTGGTCATTCGTTCGGGGTACCGAATGAATGGGTCGGAACACTAGTCTCGCGTCACGCCGAAGTGCTTCCTGACCCACGCCGTTTCGGAGTAGCCTGCGCGCTTCGGGCAAGGAGCTGGCGATGAGCGACACGCGCGACTGGGAGAGCGAGTACCGCGGGGGCCGGCTCGGCTTCATGGATGCGCCCGCCGAGCAGCTCCGACATGCGGTGATGGGCTCGCTGATTGCCTCCTATGCGCCGGGCGAGGTGATCGATCTCGGCGCCGGTCCCGGCTATCTGCTGCGCTTCCTGTCGCCCGCGACGACGACCCGATACATCGCGGTCGACGCTTCGGCGACTGCTCTGGCGGGCCTGCCGGAGAGCGCGATCCCGGTCGAGACCTTCGCTGGAACGATCGAGGAATTTCGCGCTCCGCCGCGCGACCTCGGTGCCATCGTCTCGGCCGAGGCAGTCTATTTCCTCACGGATGCCGGGGCCGAGCTCGCCCGTCTGGTCGCCCAAGCGCGCTCCTGCCGGGCGGTCATCATCACGCTCGTCGTCGGCAGCGACAAGAAGCCCAACTGGCAGCGCTCCAGCGACAAGGCGCTGGCGAGCCTCGCCCGGACCGGCTGGCCGCTGATCGAGCGCGTGCGGGTCGCGAGCGAGGCGACTGGCAAGGCCTGGGATGTGGTGCTCTACCAGCCGGGGCGGTGATCAGCTGCCGGCCGCGAACCGCTCCGGACCATAGGGTTCGAGCAAGGGATCGCGGCGGCCGACCAGCAACTCGTCGCTGACCCATTGGCCGACGCCGGCCGCGAGCGTCATGCCGGAGTGCATGACGGCCATGTAGAGCCCCGCGATCCCAGGTGGCCGCCCGATCACCGGGAAACCATCCTCGGGTGTGGGGCGCTCGCCGACGGTGGTGTGGGAGAGGACGAGCGGGGCAGGCAGCTCGAGCATCGCCGTCATCCGCTCCATCAGCAACCGCGTGGAATTCTCGCGATCGCCCTCCAGCTTGCCGGTGAAGTCGATGCCGGACACGAGGCGGCCTTCGGCAGTCTGGCGCAGCTCGATGCCAGGGGCGACGATGAGGCCGTTGAGCACGGGCGTGATCGGTGTGGTGTGAGCCAGCAATCCGGGCGGCTGCTGGAAAGGCAGCCGATAGCCGGCGCCGGCGAGCAGGCTCGGTGTGCCATTGCCGGCGGCGACGATCACCTCGTCGGCGCGCAGGGTCTCGCCCGCGATGCGCACACCGGTGACACGGCCGCCGCTCACTTCGAGCCTCTCGACCGGAGTGGTCAATCGCTGCCGGGCGCCGAGTCCGACGGCGGCCTCGCGAAGCAGCATGGCGGCCGCCAGCGGCTCGACGGCACCCTCGTCCTCGCAGAGCGCGGCCATCTCCGGGACCGTGCGCAACCGCGGCTCGCGGCGGCGGATCGCGTCCGGCCCGACGAGCCGAATGCGATAGCCCCAGCCGGCATGCAGCGTCACGTAGCGGGCGAGCTCTTCGGCTGGCACGTCCCAGGTCAGGCTGCCGCGGAAATGGATCGGCAGCGCGGGCAGATCACGCGCGAGCCGGTGCCATTGCGCCATCGAGCGCATGCGCAGCCGGAAATAGGGCTCGGGGTTCCCCCAGCTCGCGTTGAGCCCGGCCCAGCTCGTCGGCGTCGTCACGCCGCCGCCATGGCCGGCATCGACGATGAGTGGCGCGGCGCCGGCTTTCGCCAGCTGATAGGCGATCGAGGAGCCGATGATGCCAGCCCCGACGACGATGATTTTGGGTGTGGGCATGGGGCGGCGCCTTCAGCGGATGACACGAACGTCGACGCCGATGCGTGTCGCGTCGAGCTTTGCCCATTGCCTGTCGCAGGAGTATGCCGGCACTCCGAGGCGCTTCGCCGTCGCCAGGCACGCCCGGTCGCCGAGAGAGAGGCCTTGTGCGCGGGTGGCCGGGCGAAGCGCGCCGGTTTCCAGGGCGTCTGCTTCTGTGTACTCTGTGCATTGAAGCGACAGCGGCTTGAGATAAGCTCTTATCTGATCTCCGGATTTGCCCCAATCGCTCAGCTTGGTCACGACCTCGGCGAGATTGACGAGGGAAATAGCGCAGCTCGGCACGAGATTCATGGCAGCTTCGGCGCCACGTTCATTGTTGAAAATGCAAAGGACGATCGACGTGTCGAGCAGGCCGGCGGTCATCCTTCATCCTCCTTGGCTGCTTCGCGCCGACGATCGGCGATCAACTCGTCCACCAGGCTCACGCCCTCCGGCACGAAGCTTCTGACCCACTTCTGCACCCGCTCGATCGACAGCCACTGTGGCGTTACGACCAGCTCGTCGCCGACGACCGCGAGCACGAGCCGGTCGCCTTCCTTGACCTTCAGCGCCGCGCGGATCTCGGCCGGGATCACGATCCGTCCGCCCGGGCCGATGTTGACACCTTGGCGCAGGCGGACCTCGCCCGCGAGCGAAACCTCGTCCTTGAACTCCTCATTGGGGGGGCCGAGCGGGGTTTGCGGGCTCTCGGCGAACCCCTTTGGCTTCGATGTGCGCTTTGGCATGGAGGATTGCTCCCGAGTGACAGATCCCAGGATATGGCAATTTCGAGGAGTTGGCAATTCTCATCCTCTGGTAGCCGTCATCGCCTTTTCCGCTGCCGCGATGCCGGTCAGATGCGCTCCATGCGCCGTCGAGTAGAAGTCGGGGGAGACCGCCTCGCCCGCGAGAAACACCCGGTCGCCGATCGGCTCGGCCAAGTGCAGGCGCTGGTCGGCCTTGCCTGGGCGGGCGAAGGAATAGGCTCCCTGGATGAAGGGATCGGCAACCCAGCCGGTGGCCGTCGCACCCTTGATGCGCTTGCGGATGCCCGAGCCGAGGCACTTCGTCAGCACCTCGAGGCCGTAGGCGATCGCGGCCGCTTCGCCTGCCATATGCAACTCGCGACCGGTCGTCCCGCCGGTATGGGCGAGCAGCAGCGGCCGCCCGAACGGGTTGACATAGCAGTTGAGCGGATAGAGCGCGCCGCCGTCCTCATCCATGAAGGAGAGGAAGGAGCCCGGCTTCATGCCTTCGAGCGGCGCGTCCAGATGGAAAGCGATCTTCTCGGCGCAACCGAGCCGGCAGGCCTCGATCGCCTCGGCATGCCGGACCGGAAGCCCGGGCGTGAAGCGGATGCCGCCGGATGCGAGCACCGAGGTCGAGGCGGCGACGATAGCGGCGCGCGCGCGGATCGTGCCCCGTCCGGTCTCGACCAGCACGCCCTTGCCCGACCAGTCGACATGCGTGACGGGCGTCGAAACCTCGACCGCAACGCCCCTGGCATGGGCCGCGATCAAAGCGCCAAAGCCCGCTTCGACCGGAAAGTCCTCATCGGTCTGGCGATAGCGCACACTGTCGAGCGTCGAGACCTCTGCCGGCGTGCCGCTGGTGATCAGGGAAAACAGGTGCGCGACCAGGGGATGCCAGGGATCGGTGCGATCGATCACGTCGGCGGCGGCGATGTCGTGCCCGTCGTTGCCTGCGGCATGGACGGCTTCGAGCGCGCGCTCCACCGCCGAGCCGTATTCCGCAACCCCATCCGCATCCACTTCGCGCGATCCGCGAAAAAGGGCGCGCTCCGCCCAGCTGTTCTTGCGCTCGTAGGCGAAGCCGAGCTCATCGGCGATCGCACGCAACGGATTGATCGAGGCCGAATGCAGCCAATGGCAGCCCCGGTCGAACGGGACGCCGGGGAAGGTTTCCGCGTCCGTCCAGGCGCGCCCGCCCGCGCGTGGCCGGGCTTCCAGCAGCACATGGCTCACACCGTTCGTCTGCAGCGTCCTTGCCGCGGCAAGCCCTGCGGCTCCCGCGCCGATCACGGCGACGTCGACTTCGCGGCTCATGCCTTCGCTCCGAATTTCTTGACCCGCTCGGCTGCCTCGCCCCGCTGAAAGGCCTCCACCGTGATTGCCTCCTCGGCCTTCAGCGCACGCTCCACGCGATCATCGAGGCCCGAGACCATGAGGCGCTTCAGACGCGACACGGAGAAGGCGGATTTTGCCGCGACCTTGTCCGCAACGGCGAGCGCACGCGGCAACATTTCGGGCCTCGGCACCACCCAGTTGACGAGGCCGAGGCGATGCAGGTCGCCAGCCGAGTGCCGCTCGCCCAGCACCATCAGCTCCATGGCGCGCTGGTGACCGACGGCCAGCGGCAGCCAATGGGTGACGCCGCCGGTCACGAATTGACCCCAGTCCATCTCGGGGAAGAAGGCGACGAGATCGTCTGCTGCAACGACCATGTCACAATTGATCAGCCACTCGAAGCCGCCGCCGACCGCGTAGCCGTGCAGAGCCCCGACGACCACTTTGCCCGAGCCCATCAACGCGCGCGTGCAGGACTGGATCGCCCTGATGTGGGCGCGCGAAGCCTCCAGGCTCGCCGTCTGCAGGTCGAACTCCTTCAGATCATCGCCCGCGCAGAACGCCCGACCCGCTCCGGTCAGCACGATCGCCCGCACGCTCTCATCGGCGTTGGCCTCGTCGAGGCGGGCCGCCAGATCGTGGCAGAGCGTCGTGCTCATGGCATTCAGCCGCTCGGGACGATCGAGCGTGACGACGCCGACCGCACCACGACGCTCGAGCAACACTGTCGACATCGCAACCCTCCAGGCCGCTCAAGGCGAGTCGGCACTCCGCGAGCCCGGCTCCCGTTTTGGCTCCAGCCCTATGCCGTATTTGACGCCATCCGCATAGTAGGGCAGGCGCAACGGACGCAGCGGCTTGCGTCCACGCACGAGATCGGCAATGCGCTCGCCGATCATCATGACGGGCGCGTTGGTGCCCCCGCTCGTCAGGCTCGGTATGATCGAGGCATCTGCCACGCGCAGTCCAGCGATCCCACGCACCAGACCGTCGCCAGTCGTGACCGCAAGCTCGTCCGATCCCATCCGGCAGGTTCCGGCCAGATCGTAGCCACTCTCGGTATTGATCTTCAGGTACTCCTCGATTTGTCGTCGGCTCGTGACTTCCGTGCCAGGCTCGAGCTCGAACACGCCGAAGCCGGCGAAGGCCTCCGCGGCCATGATGTTGCGCAGCACGTCGAAGCCATGGCGCATGTCGACGAGGTCGTCGGGCTCGGCCAGATAGTTGGGATCGACCAGCGGCGCCGCGCGCGGCTCACTGGAGGCGAGCCGGACCGACCCGCGGCTCTTTGGCCGTAGCATCATGATGGAGGATATCATGCCGTGCTCGCTCATGGGCTCGCCATTGCCGCTCAGCATGTAGGGGCGCAGCGAGATCTGCATGTCACCATGATCGGCATAGTCGGCGGTCTTGACGATGGCGCCGACGGTGCACTCGGCGGTGGCGGAGGGACCGGTGCCCAGGGTTGCCCATCGGAGCTTGCCGATCAGGCTGCGGCTCCGCGCCAACTCGCCCGCGAGCGAGACCGGCTCAGCGACGACGTGGACGTGCTCGAGCCGCACATGATCCTGGAGGTTGGCGCCGACCCCAGGCAGGTCGAGCACGGTGCGCACGCCATGCGCCCGCAGCTGATCGGCAGGCCCGATGCCTGACAGCATCAGCAGATGCGGCGTGGAGACCGCGCCGGCGGCGAGCACCACCTCGTGCTCGGCATGCACCAGCTCGACCGGGCCGCCCTCCCAGGCGGCTGCCTGGACGCCGATCGCGCGACCACGCTCGATCGCGATCCCGAGCACGCGCGTGCCATGGCGGATCGAGAGATTTGGCCGGTGGCGGACGGCGGCAAGATAGGCATGAGCCGTCGAGCCGCGCACGCCCTGGTCGATCAAGAGATCGGCGAGGAAGAAGCCCTCCTGACGCTCGCCAGCAGGATCATCCGTCATGCTGTAGCCAAGCTCGCTACCGGCCTGCAGGAAGGCGAGCGAGAGATGATCGCGCGGTGGACAATTGGCAATTGCGACGGGGCCGTCCCCGCCGCGATAGAGGTCACCGCCGTCGGCAAAGCGCTCGATGCGCTTGAAATAGGGAAGCACCTCGGGGTGCGACCAGCCGACTGCCCCCTCCTCGGCCCACCGCTCGAAGTCGAGCGGATGCCCTCGCATGTAGGTCATGTCGCCAAGGCCGGACGAGCCGCCCAGCATCCGCCCGCGCGGCAGCTCGAGGATCCGGCCGAACAGCTGCATCTGCTTGGTCGAGCTGAGACCCCAGTCGTCGGGGCCGCCGTGCTCGGGCATGCCGCGTCCCGAGGGCATGCGCAACCGGGCCGAAGCCAGTGCCGGTCCGGCGTCGATCAGCAACACCCGGCATTCGGGATCCTCCGAGACCCGCGCCGCGACGATGGCGCCGGCCGAGCCTGCGCCGACCACGACCACGTCATGGACGGCGCTCGCCATTGCCATTGCCTCATCTCCAGCGCGTGTTCTGGTCCAAGCCCTTCAATCCGGCCGGAAAACGAACCAATGACTTGGCTAGTGAGCTGGCCATTCATTTGGGGTACCGAATGAGTCAGTCAGGACATTAGCGCCCCTTCCAGACCGGGTCGCGCTTCTCGGCAAAGGCCCGTGGGCCTTCCACGAAGTCCTCCGACGCCAGCATGCGCTCATAGACGGGTACGCCGCTTGCAAGCACCTTGCCACGGGCGAGCGCCTCCTCGATGCTGACGTGCTCGGTCTCGCGCAGGATCGCCTTCAGAGCGCGAACCGCGAGCGGGGCTCCCTTGGCGATGCCGGCTGCGATCGCGAGCGCCTCCTGCTTCAGCTGCTCGCGGGCGACGATCTTGTGCACGAGCCCCCAGTGCTTGGCCTCGTCGGCCTCCATCCGCCGGCCCGTCAGCATCATCTCCCTGGCGACGAGTGGTGGGATCATGCGCGGCAGGCGCTGCCAGCCGCCCACGTCGGGCAGCAGGCCGCGCTGGGTTTCCGGCAGCATGAAATAGCTGCCTTCCGCTGCGATGATGACGTCGCAGGCGAGGATCATCTCGAAGCCGCCACCGACGACCGCGCCGTGCACGGCCGCGATCACCGGCTTGTCGAGGGTGAAATTCTCGGCGATGCCCGCGAACCCGCCCGGCCCGAAGCCGGTCACCGGGTCGCTGTCGAGGTCGAGGTCCCAGCCTTCCTCGGCCTGAAGCTTCAGGTCGTAGCCAGCACAGAAGATGCGCTCGAGCCCGCTCATCAGGATGGCGCAGACCAAGCCGTCGTCGCGCTGCAGCCGGTCATAGGCGGCATGGAGCGTGCGGCTCATGAGCGCGTTGATGGCGTTCGCCTTTGGCCGGTTCATGGTGATGACGAGCGATGTTCCGTGGCGCTCGGTCGCGACGATGTCCTCGGGTCGATCGGATGGATTGGCCATGCTTGCCCTCGGGTCTGTGATCGCGAATGCCCCATCGACGCAACGCTATCCGAGGCGAGCAGGCAGTTGCAATCGTGGAGTGCCGCAGGGCTGGCTGCGGCTGGTCCCTCACCTGTGGCGAGCCGCCCGGTTGCCGTGCGCGCGTCCGCCATGGCAGAAGGCGTCGAGATCGTGCGGGCGCGGTGCGGCGCGACAGGGAGACCGGCAGTTGAGCAATCCCATCCTGGTGGAGGCGTCGCGAGGCTCGATCGTGGAGAGCACGCATCGCGGTGCCATCGCCGTCGCCGGGCCGGACGGGGGATTGCTGTTCGTGATCGGCGACGTGCTGAGGCCGATCTATCCGCGCTCGGCGATCAAGCTCTTGCAGGCAATCCCGCTGATCCAGTCGGGGGCGGCCGAGGCATTCGGCTTCGGCGATGCGGAGCTCGCGCTGGCGGGGGCGTCCCACAATGGCGAGCCACGCCACGTCGAGATCGCTCGGCGTATGCTCGCGCGGGCGGGCCTCGCGACCGATGATCTCGAATGCGGCGCCCATACGCCGCTCGGCGAGGAGGCCGCGCGCGAGCTGCTTGTCGCGCGGGGTCAGCCGAATTCGCTGGACAACAATTGCTCGGGCAAGCATGCCGGCATGCTGGCGGCGGCGCGGCACGGCAAGCTTGCGACCTCGGGCTATGTGCGGCCCGACCATCCGGTTCAGGTCCGGGTTCGCCGCCTGATCGAGGAATTGACCGGCGAAGCGCTCGGCGAGGATCGCTGCGGGATCGACGGTTGCTCGGTGCCGAATTGGGCGATGCCGCTCGCCTCCCTCGCCTCGGCCTTCGCGCGTCTGGCTTCGGGCACCGGCGTGTCGGCCGAGCATGCCGATGCCGCCTACAAGCTGATGGCCGCCGCCATGACCGAGCCGTTCCTGGTCGCGGGCACCGGCCGCTTCTGCACGCGCGTGATGCAGGCCGCGCCCGGCCGCGTGTTCGCCAAGGTCGGCGCGGAGGGCGTCTATTGCGCGGCCTTGCCGAGCGAGGGTATCGCGATCGCGCTGAAGATCGACGATGGCGCAAGGCGCGGGGCCGAGATCGCGCTCGCCGCCACGCTGCTCACGCTGATGCCGGGCGAAGCGGCTGCGATCGCGCCCCTGTCCGACGAGGCGATCCGCAACGTTGCCGGCCTCGAGACCGGCCGCCTCGGGGCGTCGGGCGAGCTGCGGGGCGCGCTCGCCGGGTTGCGGACGCTCTCACTGTAGGGCGGGAATCGCGCGAAGCGCACCGAACCGATCGTGTTTGCGGCTGCCGAATGGATGTGGAGCTTCGCTCTTCTTGCTGTTGGGTTTCGCCTCCGGCTCAACTCCAACCTACGAGTCGGCCATCGCAATGAGGCCCATGCGGCGTCGTTTCGGCTCAACTTTGCTGGCGCGGTTGCTCGCGCTCTCTCCGCAGCCGCGCGGTGAGACCGGTCGCTGTTCCGGCGCGAGGCCCAGCGCATTCGAGGCGGATGACCGCGAAGGGCGGGTTCTGAAAGCCGAGAAAGTCCCGGCTGCCGCCGAGCGGGGGTGCCGCCGGCCCGCGCTCCAGCAGCACGCCCGCATCGATCTGTCCTTTGATCGCCGTCAACAGCCGTGTCGCAACCTCCGGCTCGGCGGTGACGATCACATGGGCGTAGATGCCTTCGAGCGCATCGAGCACCGCCTCCGCCGCGGCCAGCTGGCCCACTTCGAAGCTATCGATCGCCCGGCTGCCAGCACCCATCAAGTGGGCGGAACCGAGGGAATCGGCTTCGATCGTATCCTCGAACGTCGCGCTACCGGCAACGAGATCGCCGAAGCCCGCCAGGCCGGTCGGGATCGCCGACAGGTCGATCAGCAGCACCGGCATGGATTTGCTGGCGAGGTGGCGGGCGATCTGGAGTGGCTCGGTGCAAGGCTCACCGGTCGCGCCGGTAGCCGACAGCAGCGTTCGCAGATCGGGCCGCCCGCCGGCGAGCTGCTCCAGATAGGCGGCCACATCCGCGCACGAGCGCAACAGCAGGATCGGCTGGGACGTGACGGAGCGGCCTGGGTTGGGCGTCACATCGATCGGCTTTGCCGGGCCGAGAGCGTGCCTTGCCCGATGCCGGCGGTTCCTCCCGACGCGCTCGCCCATGCCGATCAGGGCCAGGCCCAGCATCAGCGTGCCGGCCATCGCCAGCAGCGTGATTGGAACGGTCTTGGGGAAGGCCGGGATCGCAGAGGGGCGAGCCGTCGAGATCAGGCGGGCGAGCGGGGGGACGGCCGCGTGATCGCTGTGCGTGCTCGCCTCGTTGAAGCGGTCGAGATGACTTTCGTAGAGCGCCCGCTTCGAGCGGGCCTCCTGGTCGAGCACGCCGAGCCGTGCCTGGGCCTCGCGCGAGCGCGCCGAGTGGCCGGTCAGCGTTTCGAGGTTGCGCTCGATCGCCTGCTCGCGTGCGGTCGCGACCGTCACCTCGCGTTGGATGCCGCGGACGATTTTCTGCCCTTCGCTCTGGAGCTGGGACTTGAGGGTCGCGAGCTCGGAATAGAGCTGGCGCATGCGGGGGTGGCCCGGCAGCAGGGTTGCCGAAAGCTCCGCGAGCCGGCGTTCGATCTGAATGCGGCCTTCCAGCAGGCGCTGGATGGTGGTGGACTTCAGCACCTCGGGAGAGGCATCGATCTCGCCGGCTGACAGCATCTCGCCGACGATACGGGCGCGCGCCTCGGCTTCAGTGCGGCTCGACCGCGCAACCGAGAGCTGCGCGTTGATCTCGGCGAGCTGCTGGGCGTCGAGGGTCGCGTTGCTCTGGCCGGCGAGGAGGCCAGCCTTTGCTCGGAAGCTGTCGAGCGCGGCCTCCGCCGTCTCGGCGTCGCGCTTCATGGCCTCGATCTTGCTGTCGAGCGATTCGGCCGCAACGCTCTCCTTGCGGAGCTGACCGAGGTGGGTCGATTCGATGTAGGCCTTGGCGAGGGCGTTCGCGAGCCGGGACGCAAGCTCGCTGCCGGCCGACGATGCCTCGATCGAGATCACATGGGAGTCGGCGACCGGATTGACCTGCAGCCGCTGCTCGAACGCAACGAGCACCCGCTCCTCCTCCCCCATTCGCAGCTCGTTGCCGCCAAAGCCCGCCAGCTGCAGCAACTTGTCGGGCAGTGACTTGCGCCGGAGGGCGGCGTTGAACTCCGGGTTCTGCTCGAGCTCCAGCTCGCGTGCGACGCGCGCCAGCAGATCCGGCGAGCGGATCAGCTCGACCTGATTGGCGACATCGTCGGCATCGACCCGGAGCGATTCGAGCGAGCGCGCCTCCTCGCGCGAGATCAACACCTCCGCCGTGGACGTATAGCGCGGCGTCAATATCGCCAGGAAGCCGAAGGTCAGCCCACCAACCACAATGACGCTAGCCATCAACGCGATCCGGCGCTCGACGATCGCCTGCCAGAGCGTGCCGAAATCGATGTCGTCGGGCGAGTGCGTGGCGGTCGGGCGCATGAAGGGCCTGGCGAAGCTCGGAAGGGCGGCTGATGCATTTAGAAAGACTTTGGTAACTAAAGGCTTAATCGCTGTCTCGGCCGCCTCGCGGCGGGACGAGCGGTAAGCCTCTCTTAACCCCGATGGTGTCTGATGAGGAACGTTCAGTTCGTCACCTCGAAGGTTGCGCCATGTCGTTGCGTCATGTGTGTGCACTCGCGATCGCAGTCTGCGTGCTCGCCGGTTGCAGCAAGCCAAACTCTGCACTGCTCTCAGCGTCCCAAACGCTCCCATCTCCTCCGGCGGCTGACGTTGCCCTCGTCGTGCCGGCGGAGGAGGGCCCAATTGCCGGCGACCCGATCGGCGATGCCGCGCCGTTGCCGATCGCGACCTCCAGCTCGCTCGACTGGATGAGCGCGACAAGGATCGTGGAAGCGGCGCCCGAAGCCGAGCAGACCTATCTGCTCGATGCCGGCGACCGGATCCGTGTGTTCGTCTACGGGCAGCCGAACCTTTCCCGCATCTATCCAATCGACGGCCAGGGCTTCATCGACATGCCACTGATCGGCTCGGTGCGGGCGCGTGCCAACACCACCTACGATCTCGCCAACGTGATCGCATCCGAGCTGCGCGTCTCCTATGTGCGCGATCCCGAGGTCACGGTCGAGGTCGCGGCCTACCGACCTTTCTTCATCCTGGGCGAGGTCCGGCTTGCGGGCCAGTATCCCTATGCCGCGGGCTTGACGGTGCAGGCGGCGGTTGCCATCGCGGGCGGGTTCACGCCGCGCGCGCGTGAGGACAGCATTCAGATCACGCGCGTCCTGAATGGCGAGCAGGAAGAGCTGGACGTGCCGCCCAACACCCGGGTGCGGCCGGGCGACTCGATCTATGTGCGCGAGCGCTGGTTCTGAGCGCGGGGACTTGATCAGGGCGCGCACCGGAGGCGCCGTTAGCCCCTCCGAAAGCAATGAGCGCCTATAGATAGCGGATAGCGCCCGCCAGTGTGCCGGGGGACTGTGATGAGTTCCGCGTCTTCCCCCGATCATCCGGCCGCGGCGCCGGGGAAGAGCGTGGTCCATCGGATCGCGCTCTTCCCCCTCTACCAGTTGCCACGGCTCGAGGCCGCCCAATCGCCGGTCACTGCCCGCTATCGGACTTGTCCGGCCGGACTGGGGCCTTCAACTGCTTTTTCAACGCTTTGGCCTGCTGGGCGGTCAGGCAGAGATTGCCGACTTTCGCCTGTCCGGCCGGGCACCCCCCTGCCTTATCCTTGTCCTTTTCCTTTTTCTTGATCTTGTTGGCGGCGTTGTCGGATAGTGTCTTGTCCCGTTCCTTCTTCAGTTTTTTCGCGATCTGAGCCGGATTGCTGTCACCCCCGCTTGCCTGCGAGCCTCCAGCAGCGTCTGCAGCCGGCAGATCCTTCTTCTTATCCTTTTTGTCTTTCTTGTCTTTTTTGATTTTCTTATCGGCAGCGCCGGCATTGGCGTCGTTGTTGGCCTTGTTGCCCTTGTTGGCCTTGTTGCCCTTGTTGTCGGCGTTGCCACTGTCCGGCTCAGTCTGCTCCTTGCCGCGCGCCTTCACCTCGACACACCGGAAAACGCGCGCCGATACACGGACCCGCTTGCTGTTGGCGCCGCAGATGCAGGCGTTGCCTCGTGCGGTGCCGCCGACACAGGTGACGGCCTTGCCGCCGCCGTCGCCGGACTGATCGCCGGATTCCTTGCCCTGCCCGTTGCCGTCACTCTTGCCTGCGTTCTTTGCCACGCACCTGAACTGCTTCTGGGCGATGCGCTCGAGCGTTTCCTTGGCACCGCAGAGGCAACGCTTGCCGACGAGACGCCCGCCCGTGCAGACGATGGGCGTCGATGGCTGCGTGCCGCCACCCTGGCCGACGTCGTCGCCGTTGCCGCCGCCACGGCGGAGGCAACGGAAGCTGTTGGTGTCGACCTGGTCGAGTCGCTCCTCGTCCTTGCAGATGCAGGTGCCCCGCCGGATCACGCCGCCCAGGCAGGTGATCTTCTGGTTGCCACCACTGCTGCCGGCATTGTCGCCCCCACTCGGTTCCCCCGGAGGGCACCGGAACAGCCGGTCGGAGACCCGTGTCGGCTTGTCTTTGCCCTGGCAGACACACTTGCCCGACCGCACCGCACCACCGGCACACACGATCGTCGGGTTGTTGCCGCCAGTCCCGCCGCCGCCATCGATGCAGCGGTAGCGGCGGGATCCGAGCTGCTGCAGCTTCTCGCCGGCATCACAAGTGCAACGTCCGTCGTCGAGCTTGCCGCCGATGCAGATGGTCTGTTGTCCGCCCGGCGGGCAGCGCAGCACGCCGGAGATCAATCGCGGCGCCTTGCCGTCCTTGCAGAGCGGCACCACGACGATGTCGTCCTTCACGCAGCGGTAGATGCCGTCGCCGGCGCGCTTGGCCGACCGGCCGCTGCCGCACCAGCACTTGCCGTAGCGGGCGCTGCCGCCAATGCAGGCGATGCCGTCGTGACCGCCGCCATTGTCGATGTCCTTGCATTTCCAGTCGTTGCGGCCGGTCCGGACCGGCAACTCGCCGCGGTCGCACACGCAACGGCCGCGGCTCCCATAGCCACCGACGCAGCGCACGGAACCGTCACTGACGCAGCGATAGACGCCAGCGGCGAGGCGTGCCGCATCCTTCTCGTCGGGACAGAAGCAGCGTCCGTTCCGGCTGATGCCGCCATAGCAGATGGGACCGCCCGTCTGGCGCGGCACGCACTGGTATTCGCGCGGCGCGATCTGGACCAGGTACTCGTTCAGCCGCCGGCATTCGCAGCGCCCGCGCCGCTCATAGCCGTTGACGCAGGTGAGATCGGGCACTGGCAGGCAGAGAAAGGACCGCCGTCCGATCGAGGAGCGGCTGTATCCCGAGGGGCACTGGCACTCCCCGCCATAGATCTCGCCGCCATAGCACCGGATCCGCTCCGGCACGATACAGCGCGTGCGAATACCGTAGCTCGCCTCGATGGTGCCACGCGGGCAAACGCAGGTGCCGTCCGGCGCCGCGATCTTGGCGCCGTGGCAGACGATCTCGTCGGGCTCGTCGTAGAGGCAGCGCCCGCCCTGGAGGTAGGTGCCGGGCGGGCACCATTTGACGCACGCCGCGCCAACCGGCGTGTAGCCGGGCTCGCAGCGCCTGGGTTTGGGGTAGTAGATCGGCGGCACATAGGCCGGCGCATCGGCTGCGGCGTCCGAGATCAGATAGGCTTTGCTGGCCGTGACCACGCCTTCGACCTCGTGGACGGCGCAGCCCTCGTCATTGCCGGGGTCGGCATCGCCGTCATGCCAGGCGCCGGCCCCGAACAAGGAGGCGATCAGCTCGCGGTCGACCTGCGCAGCCGGCTCGAGCCCCGCGTCGCTGGCGTAGGCCGCGATCGCGGCTGCCGTGCCCGGTCCGGCGATGCCGTCGGCCGCGCCCGCATAGTAGCCGCGCCGCGCCAGCTCGTTCTGCACCGCGCGGATGGTCTCCTTCGCGGTCTCGTCGGCGAGCCAGTTGACGGCGGCGCAGTTCTTCAAGGTGCTCGACTTCCAGCCCGACGAGATCCGCACCGACAGCCATAGGCTCTGGCTGCGGCCGGGTTTCAGGTAGACGGCCGAGCGGTGGCAATTCAGATAGCTGCCGACCTGGGAGCAGCCCCACGGCGTCGGCCCCGAGCCGACCAGCGTCAGCGCGGAGCCCGACAGGGTATCGCCGATCACGAGCGGGCCGTAGTAGACGGAGCCGCCCGTGTTGACGACGCGGATCTCGAACCGGCAGATGCCGCCCGCCTTGCAGGCGCCGACCGCGTACTTCTCGACCGCGAGATCGAGCTCGGGATAGGACTGCAATCCGGTCGTGTAGCCGGCCTTCCAGTAGGGAACCGCGTATTCGGGCTCCCAGGCGGGCGTTGCGCCGTCGCCAGCGCAATGGTAGGGGATCTCCACGTCGCCCAGATGCCCGCGATAGCCGTTGTCGACATATTTGCCGTCATAGTCGACGAAGCGGGCATTCTCCGGCGGCACGTTGTCGGGGCGCACCAGCGTGATGTCGGTGCCCTGCAGGCCATCGATGGCGCTGGTGGCAAAGCCGGGCACCTTCTCGACCTTGATCGCGCGGGTCTGGTCCTGCAGCAGGCTTTCGCCGGTGGTCCAGAGCGTCGCCTCGCAAGCCGAATAGTCGAGGCCGCCATCCTTCTTGTAGCCGTAGCCGAGCGCCACGCCGCCGGCCGTATTGCGGTTGTCGCCCTTGAGGCCGACCGCGTACTCGTCGGGAACCACGATCCAGCGGATGGTCTCGCCGCCGGCTTGCTCTGCCTCCGTCGCCGGGCGGTAGCGCAGCACGCGCGCGGGCCCCGAGGCGACCGTCGTCACATAGTCGTAGCCGCCGGTGACGGGTGGGCGCTGGGCGAGGATCATCCAGCCTTGCGAGGTGAACGAGACATCCGCGATCTCGTAGGGCTCGATGTCGGCCGGCAGCGCGATCTCGCGGCGCGGCTCGCTGAAAGAGCCGTCCTCGCCGAGCACGACCGACCAGATCTCCGGGCCTTCGGCGACCCCATAGTATAGTCGCCCGCCCTGGGCCCTGAGCCCCCAGACCCGGCGCGGCGGCGCCGCAAAGCCCCAAGTGGTCGGATCGTTGGTCTCGAAGGCGGGCGAGGTGATGTCGGCGCGGTCGTCGACGTCGTCCTCGAAGGCGGGGAGCCCTTCGGCCTCGCGCCCGGCAAGACCGTGGTCGTAGGTCCCCGTCTCCTTGCCCTCGGCATCGAGGCGATGGATGAGGCCGGTATCGAGGTCGGAGACGTAGAGGCTCGCTGTCACCGGGTCATAGGTGAGGTTGCCCAGGCCAGGCCCGGAGTTGGGCTCGCCGCGATCCAGGAGCTTGGCGAAAGCCGTGACGTCGCCGGTGATGCCGTCGACCTTCCAGACCGTGCCGGGATCACCGCCCTTCCCGATGCCGAGCTGGCCCTCCATGAACTGGGCCTCGGGGTCGCCGGTCTCGATGCGCTTGGGCCAGCCGTCGCCGTCCCGGTCGGGCGCGACGATGTAGAGGCCATAGGCCGAGCTCGCGCCGAGATAGATGTTGGGCGCGGGCCGGCCGGTTGCGCCGTTGACGCGATCATCGATCGCTATGCCGAACACCTGGCCGATGTCGCGGGCGATGATCGAATAGGCTTCCGCCGCCCCCGCCTCCCGCCCGCCGCCCGTCGGCACGCCGCCCACGTCGACGATGCGCATGACGGCGCCGTCGGGATCGAGGAAGGTCTCGTCGATCTTGCCAGCATCGCCAGCCTGGGCGCCTGCGCTGTCGGCGAGCACCGTGCCGGCAAAGCCCGTCACCACCACTTGCCCCGGATCGAGCAGGGAGCCGCTCGGCTTCTGCCCGGCGCGGGTGATCTGCGCGCCCAGCCCCAGCAGCAACATCAGTGCGAGCAGGAGCCGCATGGCGGCGTCTGCCCAGGCGAGGCCGGCCAGCAGCTGCTGGCGGACGGGCACCGGCAATTGCGATCGGGGGTTGGCTTGGATGCTCATGTGCCCTCCCAGGGGTGGTCCCCTTGTTGTTGTGGAGCTTCGGCTTCACCGCAGAAAAAATCAACGCCGATGCATGCGCGACGCAGCCGATTCAGGTTGGTTGCGCACAGCTGCCCTGCCGATGTTGCCAATTTAGTGTTCCGTCCCATTCATTCGATTCCGGCGAAGCTGGATCAATGAATGGAAAGACGTAGCACAAACAAAGAGTTGGCTAGTGGGCTGGCCATTCATTTGGGGTACCGAATGAATGAGTCGGAACACTAGCCGCCGCCATCTGAACGCCACATGAGCGCCACAGTTGGAATTCGTTCAGGTGGCGCGATCCGGCGCGTCGGGTGTGGGGTGGCGCAGGTGCATCGTTGCGGCGCTGGTGCTCTCACTTCGACGCGCGCCCCCGCAGGCCCAGCGTGTGGCCGTCCGGCGAGCAAGCCCCGGTCTTGTGTCCTGGTTTGCCGAACGCATGCGACCTGTGGCCGGAATTGAGTGGTTGTTCCGGATCGCCAGCATTGCCCGCGATGGCTTGGGCGTTGCGCCGCTGGAGAAAAGTCCGTATCAGAGCCCCCATAGGGCCGGTAGCTCAGCGGTAGAGCACGTGACTTTTAATCATGTGGTCGCGGGTTCGACCCCCGCCC
>JANPDA010000491.1:0-7596 GCA_031431235.1 Hyphomicrobiaceae bacterium | reverse complement strand
CGCCTCCCTTCACTGCCTTGTGCATGTCGATGACGGCGGGAAGCTCGGTGATGTCGAGGTTGATCTTCTCGGCGGCGTCCTTGGCCTGCTGCAAGCTCTCCGCGATCACCGCGACGACCGGGTCGCCAACGTGGCGTACCTTGCCTTCGGCGAGGATCGGGTGCTTGGGCTCCTTCATCGGGCCGGTCTTGCCGGTGACGAGCCAGCCACAGGGCACGCCGCCGACGCCCTCGAAATCCTTCGCGGTCATCACCGCGACCACGCCGGGGCTTGCAATGGCGGCCGCCGTATCGATCCGGTTGATGGTGCCATGCGCAATCTGCGAACGCACGAACACGCAGTAGGTCTGGTTGTGGAGGGTCATGTCGTCGGTGTACTTGCCGATTCCCTTCAAGAACCGGAAGTCCTCGCGCCGCTTCACCGAGGCGCCGATGCCGTCTTGTGCCATTTGGTTCTCCATGGGCGAATAGCGAATGGCGAGTAGCGAATAGGGAAAAAGTTCCTATCGCAACTAACCACGCCGCATTCGCGTCTCCCAATTCGCTATTCGCTACTCGCTCTTTCAAGCAACCGCCTGCCCGCTCGCGATCTTCACCGCCTTGACGATGTTGTGATAGCCGGTGCAGCGGCAGATGTTGCCCTTCAGCCAGCTTCGGATCTCCGCTTCCGACGGTTTTGCATTGTGCTTCAAGAGATCGACCGCGCTCATCACCATGCCGGGCGTGCAGAAACCGCACTGCAGCGCATGAGCCTCGCGGAAGGCCGCTTGCATCGGATGCAGGTCGGTGCCTTTGGAGAGCCCCTCGATCGTCGTCACGCGGGCTCCTGCCGCCTGGGCGGCGAGCATGGTGCAGGCCTTGACCGACTTGCCGTTGACGTGGACCACGCAGGCCCCGCACTGGCTGGTGTCGCACCCGACATGGGTGCCCGTGAGGCTCAGATTCTTCCTGAGGAAATCGACCAGCAGCGTGTTGCCGGCCACATCCGCCGACACCTGCTTGCCGTTCACTTCCATGGCTACTTGCACCACCTTGGCATCCTCCCTTGCTTGCTCGTCAATTGATTTCAGGGTCCGCGGCAACGTTGCAGACCTCAACCCGGCTTGAAGACATAGACCGCGAGCCCGATCGCGACGAGCGCGGCAATCACCCACCAGACCCAGCCGGATGCGCCGCTGCCGGCGGCACCCTGGCTCCTGCTGACCGCCATTGGCGACTGTCCGGCCGCAGGGCTCGTGGAAGTCTCGACCTCGGCGGCGAATTTGTCGAAGAACTGGCCGGCGAGGCTGGCCGCCGTCGCATCGATCAGCCGGCTGCCGAGCTGGGCGATTTTGCCCCCGACGTTGGCGTCGACGTCGTAGCTGAGCAAGGTGCCGCCATCCTTGGGCTCGAGGCGTACGTTGGCTCCCCCCGATGCTTGCCCCGCCGGACCGCCCTTGCCGCTGCCGGCGATCCGGTAGGAATTGGGTGGATTGAGATCGGACAGCTGCACATCGCCGTTGAAGCGGACGGCCATCGGCCCGATCTTCAAGGCGACGGTCGCCTTCAGCGCGTTCTCGCCCGTTTTCTCGAGGCTTTCGCAGCCGGGAATGCAGCGCTTCAGGACCTCGACATCGTTGAGCTTGGACCAGACGTCGCGCTGCGCTGCCGCCAACTGACGCGTACCCGACATCTTCATGAAACGCGACCTCGATGGGGAGGGAGGCAACCAGCGGCCCGATCAGGTCGGGGAAAATTCAGGCTGAGGCGAGTGGGACGTCACGGCGGAGCGATATTCCATCAGCCACCCACTGCCGTCAATCGCGACGAGTGGATGTTGTCCGTCGGCAGGCCAGTCACCCGGAGACAGCTCCGGCGAGCACCCGCTCGATCGCCTGGGCGATGGTGAGCAGATGCTGGTCCGCTCCGCGCTCGCCGATCAGCATCAGGCCAACGACGGGCTCGCCTGGACGCTGGCAGGGGATCGAGATCGAGCAGCGGTCGAACAGATTGCCCACGTAGGTGTTGCGCAGCGACAGCGCGTTGACGCGGTTGTAGTCATCCATCGACTGGTGGTCGCCGAAATCGCGGATCGGCGGGGGTAGATTGGGCGTCGTCGGCATGATCAAGGCGTCGAAACCGGCGGTCTGCCGGTCGAGCTCACCCGCCAGGCATTCGCGCAACTGCTTGAGGCCGATATAGTCCGAAGCCGTCTGATCGCGGGCGAGCGCTATCCGGAGACGCACCTTCGGATCATAGAGCTCGGCCTTGGCGGCGATCCAGTCGCGGTGCAGGTGCCAGGCTTCGGCCCCGCCAATGCCGCCCTTGGCAAACAATTCGCGTGTACGGCCGATCACCTCGAGGCGCGGCGAGAGCACCGCCGCTCCCGCCTTCGAGCACACCGACAAGACCCGCTCGAACGCCGCCGCGACAGCAGGATCGAGGTCATCGAGCAGGTAAGTCTGCGGCACCGCGAGGCGCAATCCCTCGATCGGGAGATCGGCGAGGTCACGCGGCGGCTCGCCGGCGATCACGCCATCGACCGTTGCCGCACAGGCGACCGAGCGCGTGAGCGGCCCGATCGAGTCGAGGGAGGCCGCCAGCGGAAAGCAGCCCTTGGTCGAGATGCGGCCGGCCGTAGGCTTGAAGCCGACGACCCCGCAGAAGGCAGCCGGGATCCGGCAGGAGCCGCCGGTGTCGGTGCCGATGCCCGCAACCGCCATGCCATCGGCAACCGAGACGGCCGCACCCGAGGAGGAGCCGCCAGGGACACGTCCGGTCTTGCGATCCCATGGGCTCGCCGGCGTGCCGTAGTGCGGATTGAAGCCGATGCCGCCATAGGCGAACTCGGTCATGTTGGTGCGCCCGACGATGACCGCGCCGGCCTGCCGCAGCCGCCTGACGATGACCGCGTCGCTCGCTGCAGCAGGAGCCCCAGCGAGCACTCTGGACCCCGCGCGTGTGGTCTCGCCGGCCACGTCGAGCAGGTCCTTGACCGATACCGGCAGGCCGTGCAGCGGCGACAGCCTGATGCCGGCGCCGAGCAGCTTGTCCATCGCGTCCGCCTGAGCGCGCACTTTGGCGGCATCATGCAGCGTGAAGGCGCGCGCTCCCTCGCCGGCTGGATCGGCGATGCGTGCGAGCGCGTCCTCGACGATGTCGATCGAGCGCTTGCGCCCCGAGCCGATGTCTGCTGCGAATTCGGCAATCGTCTTCATCGCGCGCCAAGTCCCCCGGGTCTATTGCTCGCTGGCAGCCGCGGTGGCTTCCATCGTGGCCGTCTCATCCGTCGCGGCGGCAGCCGCCTTGCAGTTCGAGAACAGTGACGTCAGGCACGACCAGGTGGTCTGCGCCGCATTCTTCAATGTCGCGCCCGCACTGGCGGCGGCTCCCCCCACGGCCTCACCCGTGCCCGTCGTCAGATCGGAGAGCGACTGACCCGCTTTCGTCAGTTGCGCACCAGTGCCGGCGGCCGCCTGGCTCGCCAGCTCGGCCAAGGTCTCTGGCTCGGGGGAAGCAGGCGTCGGCGACACGGCCGTGCCAGGCAGCGCGGCCTCCACTGTCGGCGCGTCGCTCTCCTCCACCGGGAATGTCGTCGGCGCGGCGATCCCGACATCGGGAGCCGCATAGACGAGATCGCGCGGCTCGCCATCGCATACGCCCGCAGCGCGCCGAACCGAGCAGCTCTTGTGCTGGCCCGCGCGTGCGAGCTCCTGGACACAGAACAGTTGCATCGCGATCTGGGGCGCACCGCTGGCCGTTGCATCGACCGAGCAGCGATAGACCTGATCCGGGCCGCTGCACGTCACGCACATTGGCTCGCCGACCCCAGCAATCGCGGGAGCCGAGCCGGCCAGCATCAGCACTGCGACACACCACGTGAACCTGAAACGCTCCATCGCCTCGCAACTCCAACCAATCGAGGGAAGGCCAAGCCGATCGCGCCCGCGGACAGCGAGACACCGACCTATTCTTTCGAATACGGGAACAGGCGCCATCGCGCAAGGCTGGTCGGATCAGCCGCGCCGCCTGGGTCCCCGAGATTGCGAGGAGAGTGCACGCTCCAGGATCTCCGGCAAGTCCCCCAGCCGATCCACCAGCAGGGCTCCCGATGGTTTTAGGGCCGCGCGTTTGCGTGCGATCCCACCGAGCCCGTCGCGGACAATTGCGCCAAGATGACCGATCCGACGCTCCTCGGGAACCTTGTTGCCGGCAATGTAGACGGCGACCGGCATCCGCATCCGGGTGATCGTCGCCGCCGCATTCTCCTCCTGCGCTCCGCCGACGATGCCCAGACAGGCGATGGCAAGCGTCGCCTCGTGGCTCTCACACGTTTCGATTGCCCTGGCCAACGACAGTCCGAGCACCGGATTATCCCCGAGTCCAATGAACACGGAAATGCCGAGGCCAGATCCCGACAGCAGCTGGCACGCCAGCATCCCCAAGCTGAGCGAGCGGGATACGACCGCCACCACCCCGGGCTTGAACATGGCTTCCATATCGGCCGGCAGCGCGCCGACGAAACCGACGCCTGGAACCAACACGCCAGGCGAGCCGGGCCCCAGCACCTCGACCTTGCATTCATGTGCGGCCGCGAGCAGATGCAGCACGTCATGCTGGGGTACGCGGGACGTGACGATCACCAGCCGCCTCGCCCCGCCCTCGATCGCGTCCAGCGCGGCCGAGCGCACGGCCGGCGCCGGCGCATAGATGATCGCGAAATCGACAGGACCTTGGGCAGTGGCCTCTCGCATGCTGTGCCAGACGGGGAGCCCGAGGCGCGCCCGCTCGTAGCTCGCCAGCTCGACCGCGCCCGCCACATCGACACCCCTTTCGACCATCAGCCGGACATGAGCCTCGCCATGCTGCAGCCCATAGACGGCAACTCGATGCCCCCGCTCGTAGATCACAATGGTGTGGCCTCGCTCCCCGCCAATGCGATGGCCCGCTCCACCCCAGCCTCGATCGTGTCGCACACATGGATCCCTGGTTGCCCGCGCAGGCTGTGCGCAGCTGCAACCTCGCCGCGTCCCTGCACGATCGCAACGAGGGGTCGCATCCGGTCGCCGGCCATGGCCGCCGCCAGGCCTTGCACCATCCGATCGGCGCCCGTGACCGTCCCGAACAGGTTGCAGACGATCGATCTGACGTTGGCCTGCGCCTTGACGAGGTCGAGCGCGGACCGGGGGTCGCTCCTGCCGTCGAAACCGATATCGAGGAAATTGGCCGGCTCGCCGCCCTGCTGGCGGATCATATCCATGGTTGCCAGCGCCAACCCGCTGCCGTTGGCCATCAGCCCGATCGAGCCGCCGAGCTCGATGAAATCGAGGCCGAGCTGATGGGCACGGCGCTCGAGCGGCGTTCGGGACTGGGGCACGGCCTTCAGCGTGAGGCCGGGCTTGCGGAAAGCGGCCGCTGGATCGACCCGCATCCGGCAGTTCAGCGCGACGAGATCGCCCTCGGCCGTGACGCCGAGCGGGTCGATCTCGATCAGCTCGCAATCGTTCTCGAAATAGGCCTGATAGAGGCGGTGCAGCGTGTCGGCGATCGCTTCCAGGTCGAGCCCCGCCACGCCCTTGGTGCGGGCGAGGCCACGCAACACCGGAAGGCGGTCGAAGGGCATGCGGATATCGATTGGAATGCGCAGCATGGCCGCCCCATCCTCGCGCAGCGCGCCCTCGAGCGCCCGCCCGCCAGCGGCGCAGAACATCAGCATCGCTGTCTGGCGTGTCGGACAGGTGGCAATGGCGAGATAGAGCTCGCGCTTGCTCTCCACCCATTTCTCCACCAGCAGCCGCTCGACCCGGCCATGGGGCGTCTCCAATCCACAGAGCCTTGCAGCGTGACGCCCTGCGGTCTCGGCGTCCGGGGCAAATCCGATGCCCTCGAAGGTGCGGCGGCGGATGCCGGCGAATTGGGCCTTGACCACGCTACGGCCCAACCGGCGCGCAATTCGCACCGCTTCGAGTGGATGGGTCGCCACCTCGCCTTCGGGCACGAGGATGCCCAGCTCCTTCAGTCGCTGTTTGATCGCGGGCTCTTCGAAATTCATAGCTGAGGGCCTCCCCCAAAGAGGCTCGTCGCTCCCGCCGTCATGTTCGACTGCGGCACGATTGCACCGAAAATTTGTCGAAGTGGATCCGCCAGTCCCTGCCCACCGATTTCACTTCGGCAGGCAGCGGCCACGTGGGGACGAAGGCTCGCACCAAGCCCGTTCGATCGACGCGCTCGCTTGGGGGAAATCATGGACGCGATCAGGGCACGCTTTCCTTGCGCCTTCGCGCTGGCAGGAATGATGATTTTTGGCAGTGAAGATTCCAAAGAACCCGATTGCAACTCCATGTCAACACCCGCATTGCGGGCAGTCCGGATAACCTGAATGATGAGCTGCTCCCTGGCGCAAAACCGCAACGGCGCCTTGGTAGCGGCGTTCCGTGCACGCGCACCACCCCTGCGGCTGCTCGCTTGACGCTCCGTTGGAAATGGCCGAGCGTAACAATGATACGCGGATCTCGGCAATTCGGTTTTGCGCGCGGTGCCTCCGATGTCTGAAACGTTCATGACCGTGCTGCGGACCCTCGAGGTGATCGCCGAGAGTCCCAAGCCGCTGACCAATCTGGAGCTCGCCAAGGCCGTAGGAGCGCCGCCCAACACCGTGCTGCGTCATCTTCGCGTGCTCGAGTCGCAGGGTCTGCTGGCACGCCTCTCGCCGGGCAAGCGCTATCTGGCCGCTCCGCGCCTGCAGCGTCTCGCCCAGTGTGCGATCTCATCATGGCTCGCGGGCGAGCCGGTGCGGCTTGCGCTGTTGGAGCTGGCCGAGCGCACCGGGGAAAGTGCTGCCCTGTGCGGCATCGAAGCGGGCGAGGTGACGGTGACTGCGACTGCCGACAGCCAGTTTCCGCTGCGCGCCCACGTTGCGCTGGGGAGCCGGCATCCGCTCCATTGCACGGCCGCGGGCAAGGTCCTGCTAGCGGGCCTGGGCGAGGTCGTGCGGTCGAAAGCGTTGCGCAGCACGCGCCTCGCCGCCAAGACGCGCCTCACCCTCACCAGCCGGCAAGCGCTCGAAGCAGAGCTGCAACGCGTGCAGGAGGCGGGCTACGCCATCAGCGACGAGGAGTATTGGCCCGGGCTGCGCTCGATCGCCGTTCCGATCCCGGACACGTCCGGTAAAGTGAGGACCGCGCTGTCACTGCACGCCCCCAGCGCTCGCCGCGACGTCAAGGCCATGATCGAGTGGCTACCGGCCCTGAAATCCTGCGCCGGCAGCATTGGCGAACGGCTGCGCCAGATCGAGTGATATCCGCTGCCCGACGGCCCTCGGGCGACATCGAGCCGTCACCCGTCTTGCATTTCCCGATCCGGCTGCTATAGGCGACAACGCCGGAGACGTGGCCGAGTGGCTGAAGGCGGCGGTTTGCTAAACCGTTATACGCCCTTAAAGGCGTATCGAGGGTTCGAATCCCTCCGTCTCCGCCAGCACGCATTGATTGAATTAACCCAATTCCACGTTTTCTTCAACGGCCCCAACAACAGCCCCGACACGAGACACGGCTTGCCGCGGTCGAGGGGAACGGCAGCGGCAAATTGGCATCCCCTGAGCTCGAGGGGAGGCCGTGCT
>JANPDA010000490.1:0-3901 GCA_031431235.1 Hyphomicrobiaceae bacterium | reverse complement strand
TCGAGCCAGATGCAATGGGCCGCAGCGCCGTCTTCAAGCCTCCTCGCGCCACGCCAGCGGATGGGGAGCGAGGGCACGGTCCAACGTCAGCAGCCGCAGCCCTTCCACCTCAGCCTGCGCCAACAGAAGGCGATCGAAGGGGTCGCGCGTCGCAGGCACCGGATCGGGCTCGGCGAGCACGTGGTGGGTCTCGATGGCGAGAATGGTCGCAGGGATAGTCATGCAAAATGACGGAAGGTCCTCGAGCTCCAGCAATAGGTCCAGTTTTCCAAGCCTGAACTTTATCGCAATCTCCCAGAGACTCGCAACACTCAAGTGCAACGCCGTATCTTGGGATTCGAGTACATTGCGCATGGCCTGAGGCAGCAGAGACCCCTCTTGTCTCGCCAGCGCAATGAGCACGTTGGAGTCGAGGAGAAGGTGGCTCATTCCGGCAGGGGTCGCAGCAAAAAGTCCTCCGGAAGCGGATCGTCGAAATCATCCGCTACACGACTGAAGAACTGCGACACTCCGCGAGTTTCGAGGAAACGCTTCATCGCGTCCGGGTCATAACCACCCTTCCGGCTCGGCTGCGGCGCGACCATTTCGAGCACGGGCTCACCATCACGCGTGACGGTAATCCGCTCGCCGGTAGAAACGCGGTCAGCAAGCTCCGCGAGGCGGCGCTTGGCTTGGGTGATGGTCACGGTCGTCATGGCCCAAAGAATAGTCCGCAGACGGCTTCGCTGCAATGGCCAATCACCCGCGTATCGATCTGCCGCCGCATCAGTCGACGTCGGCTGCGACCTTCATGCTGACGATCTTGTCGGGGCTTCTGACCGGCTCGCCGCGCTTGATCTTGTCGACGAGCTCCATGCCTTCGCTGACCTTGCCCCAGACGGTGTACTGGCCGTTCAGGAAGCTCGCGTCGCCAAAGCAGAAGAAGAACTGGCTGTCGGCCGAATCCGGGCTCGCCGCGCGTGCCATGGAGGCGGTGCCGCGCACATGCGGCTCCTTGGAGAACTCGGCCTTCAGCCGCTTGCCCGATCCGCCCGTTCCCGTGCCGGTCGGATCGCCGGTCTGGGCCATGAAGCCGTCGATCACCCGATGGAAGACGATGCCGTCGTAGAAGCCCTCGCGCGCGAGCTCCTTGATGCGGGCGACGTGACCAGGGGCGAGGTCGGGTCGAAGCTCGATCACCACGCGACCATGCGTGATCTCCATGATGAGCGTATTCTCGGGGTCCTTGATGGCCGCCACGTGCTGGTCTCCTGCTGATGCCGAGTTGGATTCGCGTCGATGGGGCAAACCTCTATTGGGCGCCCGCCATGCGCATGGAAATGATCTTGTCGGGGCTTGCGATTGCAACGCTCTGGCCCGAGCCCGCCTTTACCTTGTCGATATGCTCCATGCCTTCGATCACCTGGCCGAATACGGTGTATTGACCCTGGAGGTGGGCACAGGAGTCGTCGGTGAAGCAGATGAAGAACTGGCTGTTGGCACTGTTGGGATTGTTGGTTCGGGCAGCGCCGAGCGTGCCGCGCTTGAAGGGCGTCGCGGTGAACTCGGCCGGCAGGTCGGGATAAGGCGAGCCGCCCGAGCCGGTGCCGGTCGGATCGCCGGTCTGGGCCATGAAGCCCGCGATCACCCGATGAAAGACGATGCCATCGAAGAACTTCTCCTCGATGAGCAGCTTCATGCGCTCCACATGCTTGGGCGCAATCGCAGGCAGCAGCTCGATCACGACCTTGCCGGTCTGCAACTCCATCACAACCGTGTTGGCCGGATCGGCCGCGTGCGCCGGGGAGAGGCCGATCATGACTGCCAGTGCGAGGAGAAAGGCAAAGCGCATGGGACGCATTCCTTGTGTCGAAGGGGTTCAGACCGTGGCTCGGAGCTTCTCGCCGAGCCGCTCGGCAACGGCCTTGGTCACGAAGGGTGTCACGTCGCCACCGAGCGCCGCGATCTGGCGCACGAGCGTGGCGGTGATGTGGCGCACGGCTGGCGAGGAGATCAGAAACACAGTCTCGACATCACGCGCCATGGCCCCGTTCATACCCGCCATCTGCGCCTCGTAGTCGAGGTCGGTGCCGTCGCGCAAGCCGCGAATGATGACCGATGCGCCCTCCGAGCGCGCGGCATCGACGACGAGCCCGGAGAAAGTCGTGACCCGCGCCCGCTTGCCCGACCGCCGTGGCAGGCCGGTCAGCTCGGCCTCCAGCATGGCTGTGCGCTCGGCGGCCGTGAACAGGGCTTGCTTACCGGGATGCACGCCAATGCCGATGACCAGCTCGTCAACCAGACGGAGGCTGCGCTGGATCACATCCTGGTGCCCGAGCGTCGGGGGATCGAACGAGCCGGAATAGAAGCCGATGCGGGAAGATTTCGCTGCCATGACGCATCCACTCAGCGCCGCTGCAGGGCGAGCCAGAGTCCGCCGCCGATGAGGATCGTGCCGGAGATACGCTCGACGAGGCGGATGTTGTCGCGCGAGAGCAGGCCGCCCGCACGCCCGGCCGCTATGGCATAGGCCCCATCCAACAGCGTTGCGACCACCATGAACGTGGTCCCGAGCAGCAGTGTCTGCATCAGCGGTTCGCCCCGGGGATCGACGAACTGGGGAATGAAGGCGCCGAAGAACAGCAGCGCCTTGGGGTTGGAGAGAATGACGAGGAAGCCCTGCCAGAAGAAGCTGCCGCCCGGTCGCGTGCCGTCCATGGCCTCGCCCAGATTGCCGTCGGAGCGCCACAGCTTGATGCCGAGCCAGACGAGATACGCCGCCCCGAGCAGCCGCAAGACATCGAAGACCTGGCCCGCATGCGCCACGATCGTCGCGAGCCCGCCCGCAAGGACGCTCAGCATGATCGCGAGCCCGAGCTGGGTGCCTGCCACATTGAGCAGCCCCGCCCGGCTGCCATGCTTCAGGCTGTTGGCGATGATCACGGTGACGGTCGGACCCGGAACGATCACGACGGCAATGCAGGCGGCCACATAGGCGAGATAGGTCGAGAGCGGGATCACGAATGTCTCCTGAGGCATCGAGCGCGCCATCAGCGCCAATTGCCCGAAGTCTGTCAACAGAGCCGCGCGCCGCCTTGGCCGTGCGCCCGCTGAATTGCTATGGTCCAGCAGCTACGAGGCTGGCTGTGCCCGTCAAGATCGTCCGCAGCACCGGATCGCCCGCTTCCCAGGCGAGGCGCGACAGCTCAGCCGACAGGTCGCTCTGGTCAGTGCTGCTCAACGTCGGTCGCAGCACCCCGACATGACGATGCAGCGTCCCGGCAAGCTCGATGCGTTGCGCAACCGAATAGATCTCCCTCTCGCTCAGCGAGGTGACGACACCGAGCAGATGATTTTTCAAGGTCGCGTAGGTGTCGAAGAAGCGCATGTCGGCGAGCTGCTGGCGCTGCGGAGCATCGAGCGAAGCGGCGAAGGGCTCGGTCAGCTCGACCGTCAACGCCGACAGCTCGAGCAGCACTTGCTGCAGCCTCACCAGCTCCGGCTGCAGCCGCGCGCCGCCTCGTACCGCGACGTTGTAGCGAGCCCGGTAGCTGCCGATGAAGCCGTCATAGCAGCGCAAGTCGATCAGTCGGCGCAGCAGTGGCACCGAGGGGTCATGGGCGGCGGCGACAACGTCTCCCGCGTCGATCATCTTCTCGAATACCCCACCCCAGCGAGTTGACTGGAGGCGGGGGAACTCAGTCGGCGACGAAGAGCGCAGGATCGAATCGATCGCCAGGTAGTCCTCCGGTCGCCAGACATGATCGTGGTCGGGAAAACGGAATTCGGTCGAACGCGGGCGAGTGACATCGAGGCCCAGGCTCGCAGTCGCCGACAGGCCGCCGAGCACGAATACCGCAACAAACGCCGCTGTGCGACTGGTCAACATGACTGCAGGCTACCAGCGTCGGCGCCTGATGGG
>JANPDA010000489.1:0-4508 GCA_031431235.1 Hyphomicrobiaceae bacterium | reverse complement strand
CTGTGCCATCTGCTCGAAATAGGCGACGAAGGCGTGCCTGCCGCTCGCGACCTCGGGATTGTGCTGGATGTAGGTTTCGCCCACGTAGCGCTCGACCGCTTCACGGGGCCGGCACTCGTTGAACATGAGATCGTAGAAGGCGATAGCGGAGCCCTTGTTGGCTTCGAGGCGGGCGGTCATGGATCGGCTCCCAATCCGGCAATGGCGTCGACAACGCTTTCTCGGGCGCTGCCGCTCGGCTAAGGAACGGCCATCGCCTTCACATCCCATCCTATCGCGAGGCTTCCATGACCGCCATCATCGACATCATCGGCCGAGAAATCCTCGATTCGCGCGGCAATCCGACGGTCGAGGTCGATGTGCACCTGGAGGACGGATCGAAGGGGCGTGCGGCGGTGCCATCGGGCGCTTCGACCGGTGCGCATGAGGCCAACGAGCTGCGCGATGGCGACAAGAAGCGCTATTTCGGCAAGGGCGTTTCGAAGGCGGTCGATGCGGTCAACGGCGAGATCTTCGACAGCCTCGCCGGCATGGAGGCCGAGGAGCAGCGCCGCATCGATCACGCGCTGATCGCGCTCGATGGCACGGCGAACAAGGCGCGGCTGGGCGCCAACGCGATCCTGGGCGTGTCGCTCGCCGTCGCCAAGGCCGCCGCCGAAGCTTCGGGTCTGCCGCTCTGGCGCTATGTGGGCGGGGCGTCGGCGCGGGTGCTGCCGGTCCCCATGATGAACATCATCAATGGCGGGGCGCATGCCGACAACGGAATCGACATCCAGGAGTTCATGGTGATGCGGGTCGGGGCGCCGACTTGCGTGGACGCGATCCGGATCGGCGCGGAGATCTTTCATACGCTGAAAAAAGCGCTGAAGGATGCTGGCCACAACACCGCCGTGGGCGACGAGGGCGGCTTTGCGCCCAACCTGAAGTCGGCGGAGGAGGCGCTCTCCTTCATCGTCAAATCGATCGAGAAGGCGGGCTACAAGCCGGGCGAGGATGTGGTGCTCGCGCTCGACTGCGCCGCGACCGAGTTCTTCAAGAAGGGCAAGTACCACCTCGAGGGCGAGAGCAAGACCCTCGACTCCGCGGGAATGGTCGAGTATCTCGCCGACCTCGTGAAGAGGTTCCCGATCGTCTCGATCGAGGACGGGATGTCGGAAGATGACTGGGAGGGCTGGAAGGCGCTCACGTCCGAGCTCGGGGCGCGCTGCCAATTGGTCGGCGACGACCTCTTCGTCACCAATACCAAGCGCCTCGGCGAGGGCATCGGCAAGGGCATCGCCAATGCGATCCTCGTCAAGGTCAACCAGATCGGCTCCCTCTCCGAGACGCTCGACGCCGTCGACATGGCCCACCGCGCCGCCTACCGGGCTGTCATGTCCCATCGCTCCGGCGAGACCGAGGACTCGACCATTGCCGATCTGGCGGTCGCCACCAACTGCGGACAGATCAAGACCGGCTCGCTGTCGCGCTCCGACCGGCTGGCCAAATACAACCAGCTGATCCGCATCGAGGAGGAGCTCGGCGACATGGCCGAGTATGCGGGGCGCGGAGCGCTGCGGCGAAGCGTCGAGGTGTGAGGCAGCGTGGGCAATGGACGCGGCCCCTCAACTCCCCGCCACGTCGAGCGGTGTCGTTCCCGCGGGCTTGCTTTCGCCGTCGAAGGCGAGTTTTTCGACTTTGGCTCCTGCCTGCCTCAGCCGGCCGACATGATCTTGTCGCGTGCAGCGCTCGCGAGGAACGCCGACCGCGTCAGCCCTCGGCGCTTGGCCTCGGCGTCGATCGACTCCAGCAACCCCGCGTCGATCGAGATGTTCGCCGTTACGGAACGCGCCTTGTCGAGAAGCAAAGGGACCATGACAGCGACCTCGGTCGCCACGTTGAACTCCGAATCCGGATCGCCAGCAACCTCTTGGATCGAACGCGCATGCTTCAGCGGGACGCCGCGCATGGCGTAGCGCTGTGCAACTTCGCGCAATGCGCTGATCGCATCCGCCAACGCCTGATCCGGGCTGTCGCCTCCGCCGTGGCAGCCGGCCACATCAGGGATACGGATCGACCAGACATCGCCGCCCCCCTCCAGAATCCCGACGTATTGTGTCAAGGCCACCTCCCTACATCCAGCCGGCCGCCTTGGCGATCGAGCGCGCGGTTCCAGGTTTTTGCTCGACGTGGCGTGGGACAACGACAAGCGTTGGCTTGTCCGGGTGCTCGAAGATATCGTGCTTTGCGCCGCCGACGTTGACTCAGCCTTCGCGTTTCAGTCGGGCCACGATCTTGCGCGTGCGCGTCTCCAAGCATGCCATCCCGTCGCATCAATTGCGCAAATATATGGCCATTCAGCGCAAGCAGCAAGGCCGATTGGTCCCGCCCGCCCCGCCTTCAACTCCCCGCCACGTCGAGCGGCGCCGTTCCCGCGGGCTTGCCTTCGCCGTCGAAGGCGAGTTTTTCGACTTTGGCTTCGGCCTGCTTGAGGACGCGATCACAGTGGGCGCGCAGAGCCTCTCCCCGCTCGTAGAAAGTGATCGATTCCTCCAGCGCCACGTCGCCGCGCTCCAGCCGGCCGACAATCGTCTCCAGCTCCTTCAGCGCCTGCTCGAACGTCAATTCCCTGATGTCCATGTTTTTCGCCGTCTTCGACATTGGCGCTCCGCTCCTCAGGCCCCGGCTGCCATCAGCACGCGCACATGCTCGGCCGCCGATCGGGCCAACCCGCCCAGATCATAGCCGCCCTCGAGCATCGAGACGACACGGCCTTTGCAGTGCCGGCCGGCGATCTCCACAAGCTTCTCGGTGATCCAGCGGAAATCGGCTTCGACGAGCTCGAGGCCGCCGAGCGGATCGTCATGATGGGCATCGAATCCGGCCGAGACGACGAGCAGGTCGGGTGAGAAATTGCGCAGGGCCGGCAGGATGCGGGTCTCGCAGGCTTGCTTGAACAGGCGCCCGCCGTCGCCCGAGCGCAGTGGCGCATTGCAGATGTTGCCGACGCCCGTCTCGGAAACGGCGCCCGTCCCCGGATAGAGCGGCATCTGATGCGTCGAGCCGTAGAAGAGATCCCTGTCCGCCCAGAAGATCTCCTGGGTGCCATTGCCGTGGTGAACATCGAAGTCGATGACGGCGACACGCTCAGCGCCGTAGGCGACGCGGGCATATTTGGCGGCGATCGCGGCGTTGGAGAAGAAGCAAAAACCCATCGCCCGCCGGCTCTCGGCATGATGCCCCGGCGGGCGGATGGCGCAAAAGGCGTTGTGCGCGCGTCCCGACATCACGGCATCGACCGCCGCGATCCCGGCTCCCACCGAGCGAAGCGCGGCTTCCCAGGTGCCGGGACCCATGACGGTGTCGGCATCGATCGCGATCAGATCGCCGTCATCGCCTGGCGCGGCCTCGTGCAGCATCGCGATGTGCTCGCGCGGATGGGCGAGTTCGAGCAGGCCAAGGTCTGCGATTGGCGCCTCATGGCGGATGAGCGTACCGAACTCGGGCGCCGCCAGCTCCCGCTCGATCGCGCGCAAGCGGTCGGGGCGCTCCGGGTGCCCCAGACCCATGTCGTGGCGGAGGCAGGCCGGGTGCGAGAGCAGGAGCGTCGTCATGGCAAGGGCTCGCCGTTGCGGAGCGGATCGTGCTGGCCGGGGCCAAGTCCCTCCCTTGTGGCCCCGCTAGTGTCCTGTCTCCGAAATACGCTCAACCTCGCAGTGTCCTCTGAAGCGTATTTCGGAGATGAAAGGACACTAGCAACTCTATGATGCTAGTGTGGTTTCGCCTCGCAAATGCCATCACCGAGCCAGCCGCGGATGCTGGATGGCATTTACGAGATACCACACTAGTGGCGCGAGGCAAGTCGGGGCGGTGATTGCAAACGCAGCGAGGGCCGGACGCGGCCGACCCTCGTTCGAGCCTCAGGCGCTCGAGTTGCGCTCGCTCACGAGCAGTGCTTCTTGCGCTCCGCCTGCTTGATATATTTGACGGTCTGCTGTTCTGACGAGCTGAGCTTGCCGTAGGGCGCAAAGCAGGCCTTGCCGAATTCAGCGCGGGCGCGGGCCGTCTGGAAGCAGAAGCCGTTCTCGGCATAGATCGAGTTGCGCTCGTACCACAGCTCGCTGCAAGTCATGCCCTGGAAGTCGCCGGCCTGGGCGGGTGCAGGAACGGCCATGGTGGCAGTGGAGGCGGCACAGAAGGCCGCGAGCGCCCAAGTGCATGTGGCTGAATATTTGTTCATACTTTCATCTCCCGGGTTCATTTGTTTCGTTGCTTCCGACGTTGCAACAAATAATGTTCGAAACTTCATCCTGCAAGCGGCAAGAGAACGGCCATCGCGGAACCGATCGCCAAAAAAAGCGCGGCAATCGTGGATTGCCGCGCCAGAAGTCGAATGGGTGGAACGCGAGGTCGGTAACTGCGGAAGGAGCAAGAGGTGTGCCAGCGTCGGAGAGGCCGGCATTGCGTCGAAATTTTGCAGCTACAGACCAGCGCCGCCCACGCGATCACGGGGAAAGCGGTTCGGCTGC
>JANPDA010000488.1:0-11273 GCA_031431235.1 Hyphomicrobiaceae bacterium | reverse complement strand
CTCGACGTCGGGGAAGCCCATCAGCGTCGGCATGGCGCCTGGCGCGGTCGATGGCTGCCAGATGTAGTTGCCGTCGGCATCCTTGATCTTGCGGATTTCGGCTTCGGTGGAACGGCTCATCACCCAATGGCCGTTGGCGCGATATCCCGCTTTCAGCGCATAGACGAGGTCGATCAGCTTGTCGCTCGGATTGCTCGCCGCCAGGCCGCCCGAGACCCCGGTCGCCAGGTAGCCGAGATTGCCCCAAGTCCAAGACGCGTTGGCGACCTTGGGGTAGTCGAGGAACCCGCGCGGCTTGTTGGTGCCATTGCCGGTGATGAAGGCTTCGCCCTCCTGCTCGGCAAAGGCGGCATGGACCTCGCCCGCGATCCATTCGTCGATGTTGACGGCTGAATCCTCGAGCAGCGAAGGCGTCGCCGCGGGCATGGCATAGAGCTCCATGGCCGGAAACGAAAGCTCGGCGATGGTCGAGGTCGTCGTCTCGGGCCGGCTCGCCGTCTCGCCGACCCAGCCGGTGCCGAAACCGGTCGTGGAGAACGGCTTCTTGTAGACCGAGCCGGATGTCTGGCGGACGCTCGCGATCGTGCGGATCGGCGAGATCGCGCGCACCGCCTGCAACACGCTCGCCTCGACCTCGGCCGGCACCAGGTAACCGCCGTCGGGATTGGAGCCGACGGAGAGGGCTTTGGCTTCCAGAGCGGCAAGACTGCCGGCCTCGCCGCGCCGGATGTAGGTCTCGAACGCTGCCTTGTGGCCGAGCACCGCCGAGGAGCGGATGGGCTCGCTGGCGCCGCCCCGGCCGGGACGCGCCGATTTCAAGGCCAGCTCGTCGACGAGGCGCCTGTGCTCGTCGAGTGCGCGGTTGATGCGATCGAGCTTCTCGGTCGTCACCACGTCGGGACCGACACGCTTCTCGATGCTCTCGAGGCGCTCGTCGTTGGCGGCCTTGAAGGCTTCGAAGGCCTGCATGAAATCGTCGAACGCCTCGGCGACCTCGAGGGGCCCGCCGGCCTTTGTCTCGAGCTGGGTACCGTGGGGATGGGGCATGTGAACCTCGTTTGTCCTAGGGTTTGGCAAGGCGGGATCGCGCCCGGCCGATCGCCTCGATCAGCCGGTCGGTCCCCTCGGGCCCGCCGCGAGCATCCCGCGTCGCAACGAGCGATTTGAGCCCGGACCGGATGAGGGTCCGGGCATCGGTGCGCGTCAGCCCCGCTTCCCGCGTGAGCCAGCGCTCGAGCTCGCGCTCGCGCGGCAGTCGGCCGGCGAACGGGCGCGATTTGACGGCCGAGACGCGTGCGTCCGGCAGCATCGGAAACGTCACGACCGAGATCTCCCAGAGGTCGATCGCCTCGAGATGCCGCACGCCGGTTGCGGCATCTCGCGAACCCTTGACGGTGCGAAAGCCGATCGAGAGCCCATCGAGCGCGCCTGCCCGCATCAGTGAGAGCACCTCGCGGGCCTTGGCCACCTCCGGCATCAGCCGGCCGCGGGCGCGCAGGCCCCTGGCGTCCTCGGCGAGGTCGAGCCAGACGCCGAGCGGCTGGTTGGGATCGTGCTGGAACAGCAGCTTGATGCCGATCGGAGCGCGCGCGGCGAGGCTCGCGCGGAAGGCGCCGGGCAGCACCATGTCGTGGGAGAGGTCCTCGACGCCGAACAGGCTCGCATAGCCCTCGAACGTGCCGTCGGCCTCGACGGCTTTGAGATCGACGGGGGCGAATTTGGTCTCTTGGATCATCTCTTGATTCCGAGCGAATGTTTGTTTGACACGTAGGTCGGACTGAGCGCGGTGAAGTCCGACAGATGCAGCGTCGGAGATCGGCCGCGAACGGCGGCCTCAGTCCGGCCTACGGTAGAGAGGCTGCCCGCGGCCCGTAGCCGACCGCCGCACGCTTCTCGTCGGGGGATAGAAAGCTCGCACGCTCGATGCGCGCCCACAGCGCCTCGCGCTCGGTGGAGAGTGCCTCGATCTGGTCGAGGTCGGGACGTAGGCCGAGCGCCTGCCCGTAGGCCGGAGCGAGCCAGAGCGAGAGCGCCTTGGCGGTGCGGTGGACGAGCGGCAGCACCGTTTGCCGCCAGAACGTCCGGTTCGCCTCCTGGAAGTTAGCGTAAGTATTGTCGCCGGGGATGCCGAGCAGCATCGGCGGCACCCCGAGTGCCAGCGAAATCTCGCGCGCCGCGATGTGCTTGGCCTCGATGAAATCCATCTCCTTGGGCGTCAGACCCATTGCCTTCCAGTCGAGTCCACCTTCGAGCAGCAGCGGGCGGCCGGCATTGCGCGCACCCTGGAAATTGCCCTCCAGCTCGGTCTTCAGCCGCTCGTATTGGTCGCCCGTCAGGTGACCATCGCCAGCCGAGTAGACGAGTGCCCCAGAAGGCCGGGCCGCATTGTCGAGGAGAGCCTTGTTCCACGCGCTCGCCGCATTGTGGATGTCGATGGCCGATGCTGCCGCCTCGATCGGGGAGAGGCCGTAGTGGTCATCGAGGGGATGGAAGAGGGCAAGGTGCAGAATGGGTCGCGGGCCGGCACCCGCTTCGCCTTGAAAGCGCACCGTGCGGCCGGCGACCGTGTAGTCATAGGCGGCCGGCCAGCCATCGGCGCCGGGCACGATCTTCATGCGATCGGGCCGAAGCACGTGCAGCTCGCGCGGCCGATCGGCGAGGCTCACCAGCTCGAGATAGGCATTGCCCGCGACCAGCAGAAAACCATACCAGGCCTCCAACAGGTCTGGCTGGCTCTGCAGCATGTTCGGTCTGGCGAGCAGCGCCAGCAGCTCGTGCTCGGCAAGCTCATGCTCGCCATCGAACAGGAGGAGCGGGACCGAGGCCGCTGCCTCCGAGATCATCCGCACACAGCGGTAGACCACCGGATTGGCAAGCACGCCCTCGCGGGCAAAGGCCGTGTAGTCGCGTGGCGCCCAGACCGGAGCGCCCTGGAACTGCAGCGCAATCAGGGAGCCCGTCGCACTGGATTTCTTCTCCGGCATGGGGCTCGGAGCCGCTGCCGGAGGGAGCCGGAGCCAGCGATCGAGAATGGACATGGGCCTCTCTTGGGGATCGGGTTGATCAGCTTCAGGCAGAGCGGATGCGCGGGCGCCCCGAGCGGGTGAGCATCAAGTCGGTCAGCGCCCAGACCAGGGCGTCGAGCCGGTCGGGGCTGCGGCCGCCGGCCAGCCCTGACGAGCCGAAATCGCACATCTCGTCCTCGAGCTTCGCGTGGACGCCCACATGCGAGATCCGGCCCTGGGCATAGAGGGCTGCAACCGGCTCGGCGCGCAGCCATTTTCCTCGCAAGGCACGCACCTTCGTCACGGGAACCTCGGCATCGATCTGGGCAATCAGCGTCGTCACCAAATCGCCGCCCTGATTGATCTCCGCAACGAGCCGGTCGGCATCGAAGGCGTGATAGGCGGCAACCGCGATTCTTCCCCATTCGAGCGGCTCGCGCCCCTGGATGCTGCGGTCAGCCAGCACATAGCCGCGGCCATCCTCGCCCAGACCGGCGACGACGATGCCGCAGGCATCGCTCGATTTGCCGCTGGTGACGGGCGGATCGATCGCGACCACGATCCGGCCGAGGGGTGGCGCCTCGCGGACCCGAGCGGATTCGATCACAGACCGGCTGAACAACCCATCGCCGCGATCCTCGATCAACTCGCCGTCGAGCTCCTGGCGGCCCAGAGCCGAGCCCGCATAGCGCTCCTCGATCGCCCGGATGAAGCCGGGTGCGAGGTTGACGGCATTGTCGACGGTCCGGGTCCGCGTGACGATGGTCGCTGTCTCGGCGAGCAGCCGCTTCAACAGCGGCGTCGGCCGAGGCGTCGTCGTGACCACCTGTTGGGGCGATTCCCCAAGACGCAGGCCGAACTGCAACATGTCCCAAGTCTCCTCGGCATGGTTCCACTTGCAGATCTCGTCGCACCAGGCGGCCGAGAACTGGGGACCGCGCAACCCATCGGGCTCCTCGGCCGAGAACAATTGCGCGAGTGCGCCGTTTGGCCAGAGCAAGCGCCGGTTCGAGGGCTCGAACACCGGCCGCTCGTCGATGGGATGCACCGCGAGCAGCCCCGACACGCCTTCGATCATCACCGAGCGCACATCATTGAGCGTTTCCCCCACGAGCGCGATGCGCACGCCACGAGCCCCGCGCGGCGCACCCATGCCGGTCGCAATCCGGCGGACCCATTCCGCGCCAGCCCGCGTCTTGCCGGCTCCGCGACCACCCAGAATGATCCAGGTCCGCCACTCGGGCATTGCCTCGGTCGGCGGCAACTGATTTTCGCGCGCCCAAAGCAGCCAATCGTGAGTGATGCCCGCAAGATCGACCAAGTCGAGCCGCGCCAGAATGGCGTCAAGCTCGGAGCTGCTCCTTGAGCCGAGCAATTCGCTGAGCAAGCTCGAGGCGCCAGCGCTCCGCATCATCCTCTCCCTTCGCCTGCTCGGTTACGGTCCGCTCGGGGCGGGAGCCGGTCTTTGCGGTCTCGACGGCGCCGAGCCGCTCCAGATTGCGCGCCAGCGACCCCAGCTCGCGGGTTTCGCGCTCGCTGTCCGCGAGGCTCGACGGTGCCGCCTCATCGAGGCGCTCCTCGATCTGCGAGAGTTTCTTTTCCATGGCAATCAACAGCCTTTCCTTGATCGTGGCGGGCCGGGGAGCGATGCCCGATCGGCGCCGCCCACGCGGCGGCCAGCCCTCGTTGCTGGCGCGCCTGGAGATCGATGGCGCCGACACACCGCACAGTGAAGCAATCTCCGTGATCATCTGGTCGGAATTCCGATACAGATCCTCGATCAGCACCCAATCTGGCACCGGTTTCTCAGCCATTCAAACTTTTTTCTGATGGAGGAGCGATAGCAGTGCGGTGGACCGCAGGTGCAATTATCGCGTTATACACAAAACATACGCCAACACCGTCGCGCTGTCAATATAAAAAACCACTCGTCTAAATTATTTCTTTGAGGTTTCAATACGTTGAATTCTCAACAATCAAAACGAACCATCATATTCGCAATAAAACTCGCGGGGATTACTCATCACTCAAGTCCTTGACGATATGGCGCGGGATGCACTCTTCACGGATGCCCTTCTCGGAGCGGGCAAAGCTGCGCACCGAGATGCCTGCCGCATGGACGCTTTCGGGATCGCCGGAAACGAGGGGATGCCAGGCAGGCAGATCGCGTCCCTCGTCGACCAGGCGATAGCCGCAGGTCCTGGGCAGCCAGCCGAGCCCGCCGATCTTATCCGCGGAAAGCTGGACGCAATCCTTGACCCGCTTCCGCCGGTTCGCGTAGTCGGAGCAGCGGCAGGAGCCGATATCGAGGAGCCGGCAGGCAAGACGGGTGGTGTGGATCTTGCCAGTATCCTCGTCCTCGAGTTTGACGAGACAACAGCGTCCACAGCCATCGCACAGTGATTCCCATTCCTCCTGGGACATTTCGGCGAGGCTCTTTCGCCTCCAAAATGGTGCATTCTGGCTCGACACATCGTTCTCCCTAGTGTCCTGTCTCCGAAATACGCTCAACCTCGCAGTGTCCTCTGAAGCGTATTTCGGAGATGAAAGGACACTAGCAACTCTATGATTCTAGTGTGGTTTCACCTCGCAATTGCCATCTCCGAGCCCGCCGCGGATGCTGGATGGCATTTGCGAGATACCACACTAGGCTCCCATTGCCCCCTTCACCAGCTCCGGCACGCGCTCGGCGGGTGGCGTGTTGCGGCTGCGGCCGATCCTGACGATGCCGTCGATCACGACCATGCCGATGCCCGGCAGATCGCCGCCCTCGATCGAGGCCAGCACGTCCTTGCCGGCGGTGTGCTGGGCACGATCGATGAACAGGAGATCGGCGGGCCGGCCGGTCGCGATCAAGCCGCAGTCGAGCTTGCGGAGCTTGGCCGTGTTGCCGGTCGCGCAGGCGATCGCCTGATCGGCCGGCAGCCCGCCGATCCCCGACAACAGCGCGATCATCCGCAGGATGCCGAGCGGCTGCACGCCCGAGCCGGCCGGGCTGTCGGTGCCCAGGATCACCCGATGCAGGTTGCGGGTCTGCATCGCGGTCTTGAGCGCGGCGATCGCCACCCGCTCGTTGCCGTTGTGGACGAGCTCGATCGCGCGTCTGGAGACCTCGCACAATTCGCACACATGAGCTTCGGGCAGCGAGGTATGCCCGCCATTGATGTGACCGATCACGTCGGCGTCGGCCTCGAGCACGGTATCCTTGTCGATCAGCCCCGAGCCCGGGATCGATGGGCCGCCGGTATGGATCGTCGATTGGATGCCGTGCTTGCGCGCCCAGGCGACCATCTCCTTGGCCTCATAGCCCGCCTTGACCGAGCCGAGCCCCACCTCGCCGAGCAGCGTCACGCCGGCCTTCGCCAGCTCGGCGAAATCGGCTTCGACCATGCCCTTCTCGAGCACCGGGGCGCCCGCCAGCACTTTCACCCCGCCGGGTCGGAAGGCCGTGAACGAGCGCTGTGCGGTGATCGCCAGCGCCTTCAGCCCGACGATGTCTTTCGGCCGGCCCGGCAGATGCACCTCGCCGGCCGAGACCATGGTGGTGACGCCGCCGTGCAGGAAGCTGTCGATCCAGCCGAGCTGGCTCTGGCGCGGCGTCCAATCGCCGAACACGGGATGCACGTGGCTGTCGATCAGGCCCGGACAGACCGCGACGCCCTTCGCATCGATCTCGGTGGTCGCACCATCCAGATCGAGATCCTCGGCGCGGCCGACGGCCGTGATGCGCCCGTTCTCCGCGACAATCGTGTCCCCGTCGATCCGCGGACTGGCGAGGTCGCCCGTGAGGATCATGCCGATGTTGCGAACGACGAGCTTGGCAGGTCCGGATTTCGCAGCGGGCGCGTCGTGGGGCATGGTGCAAATTCCTCCCGGCATTGCCATTGGTGCGACCCAACCCAGCGAGCCGAGGCTCCCCTCGTCGAGGGGCCTCGAGCAACGAACGGCTCGGACGACGATTGATGGCACACTCCAGAAGCGCTATGGTTCAAGCGAACTGCAAAGGCAACCGGACGAACAGCATGACAGACATCGTCATTCACGACATCGACGTGAGGGTCCGCGAGCTACTTGGCCGGTATGCTGCACATCATGGACGCACGATCGAGGACGAGGCTCGGGCGATCCTTCATGAGCGGCTGGGCCTCGACCGTGGCAGCGAGCATCTCGTCGACGTCGCCCGGGCCCTCTTTGGAGGCGATGGTGTCGATCTCGAAGAGCATCCGCGCGTTCCCTTCCCCAAGCCGGTCGATTTTGAAAGCCCGTGATAGTACTCGATACCAACGTCATCTCCGAGCTGATGAAAACGGCACCCGATGCTCGCGTCGAGCAGTGGTTGCAAACTTTTCTGCCCGAGGAGCTGGCAACCACATCGCTATCTATTGCAGAAACCTGCTACGGGCTGGACCGTCTACCCGCCGGACGGCGACGTACCGGGCTAGAGCTGCGGTTCAAGGCACTGATTGCTCGCGCCTTTGGCTCCCGCGTGCTGTCATTCGACCCCGCAGCCGCAGAAATCTATGGCATGCTCGCCAATGACATCGAACGCTCAGGTCGGCAGCTTGGCGACAGTTTCGATGCAATGATTGCAGCAATCGCGCTTCGCGACAATTGCAGCATCGCGACGAGGAACACGAAGCACTTCGAAGGCCTCGGGATCGAGGTGCACAACCCCTGGCAAGCATAACGCGAATCGCCGAGCCCCGCTCGATCATCATCGACTGCGATCCCGGCCTCGACGATGCGGTCGCGATTGCGCTGGCTGCCGCCTCGCCCGAGCTTGCCATCGATTTCATCTCGACAGTCGCCGGCAACGCGCCGATCGGGCAGGTGACGACGAACGCGCTCGGCACGGTCGCAGCCTTGCGCAAGAGTATTCCCGTCCATCGCGGCTGCGCGCGGCCGTTGCTGGTCGAGGCGGGACATGGAACGGCGCTCTGGGGCGGGGACGGCAGCCTGGGCCTCGCGAGCCGCCGCCGGCCACTGCGCGCCCATGCCGTGACGCAGTTGATCGAGCACCTGGAGAAGGCACCCGCGGCCAGCGTCACGATCTGCCCGATCGGACCGCTGACCAACATCGCCGTCCTCATCACCATGCGCCCCGACCTGGCGAGCCGGATCGAGCGGCTCGTGGTGATGGGCGGCGCGCTCGAGGGCGGCAATGCGAGCGCGGACGCCGAGTTCAACATCTGGTTCGACCCCCACGCCGCCCGCATCGTGCTCGGCGCGGACATCGCGATCGTGCTGGCGACGCTCGACGTGACGCGCGGGCTCGTGCTGACACCCGGCATCGCCCGACGCCTGTCACGCGCCGAAACGCCAGCGGCCCGCCTCGCCGCGCGGCTCGCCCCGCTCGCCGGGCATGAGAGCCATCCGAGCGCGATCTTCGATGCCGCCACCATCGCCTTCCTGCTCTGGCCCGAGCTGTTCGAGGGCAGGCGCGGCCGGATCTCGGTCACGACGGGCGAGGACGGCCCGCGCGGGCGCACCACGCTCCGCGCCGACGAGACCGGCCCTCATCTCGTCTTGACCGGGGTCGACAAGACGGGCTTCTTCGAGCGCTTCGTCGCAACCCTCTGCCGGGAGCCCGCCGCGCCATGACGATCGCTGTCTTCGGCTCGATCAATCTCGACATCATCGCCTACGGCGGGAGGCTGCCGCGGCCGGGCGAGACCATCCACGGCACCTCCTACCGGCTCGGCCTCGGCGGCAAGGGCGCCAACCAGGCGGCCGCCGTGGCCAGGCTCGGCAGCCGGGCGGGCATGATCGGGCGCACCGGGGACGATGCCTTCGCGGCGACCGCGCTCGATGAGCTCGCCAGCTACGGCGTCGACACCGCGCTCGTCCTGCGCGATGCTTCGAGCGCGACCGGCATCGCGCTGATCGGGGTCGATGCCAAGGGCGAGAACGCGATCACGGTGATTGCCGGCGCCAACCACGCCGTCGATGCGAGCGACGTCGAGCGGGCACGGGCCACGCTTTCACAAGCCAAGGTGCTGCTGCTCCAGCTCGAGGTGCCGCTGGTGGCGAGCCTTGCGGCCGCAGCGATCGTGCGGTCCTCGGGCGGCCTCGTGATCCTCGACCCGGCGCCGGCTCCCGCTCTGGGACTTTCCAGCGAGACGCTCGCCGCCGCCGACATCGTCACGCCCAACGAGAGCGAGACCGCAACGCTGATCGGCTGGACCCCGCATACGCCCGAGGATGGGCTCGGCGCCGCACGCGAGTTGCGTGCCAAAGGCGCCCGCACCGCCATTGTCAAGCTCGGGGCCACGGGCTGCGCGGTTTCATCGCCCGACGGCGAATTCTGCGTGCCCGCCTTTCCGGTAAAGGCGATCGACACGGTCGCGGCGGGCGACTGTTTCAATGGCGGGCTCGCGCATGCGCTTGCGCTCGGCCAGCCGCTCGCCGAGGCGGTCCGCTTCGCCGCCGCCTGCGGCGCGCTCGCCACCACCAAGCCCGGCGCCGCCGCCGCTGCCCCCACGGCGCAAGAGGTCGCGCGGCTGCTGACCGCCTAGTCGTCAGCGGGATGCACCACGTCCAACGCGGGCAGCAGCACGACGCTTTCCTGCTCGTTGGGGTCGGTGCGGGCGATCACGGCGGTGCAGGGCGTGTCGGGACTGGCATTGTAGGGCAGGTGCGGGACGCCCGCCGGGATGTAGAGGAAATCGCCGGGCCGGCAGACCATGTGCTCCGCGAGGCCCTCGCCGTACCACATGCCGGATTCCCCCGTCAGCACATAGATCGCGGTCTCGTGCGCCTCGTGCAGGTGCGCTTTGGCGCGGGCGCCGGGCGGGATCGTGACGAGTTGCAAATGGATCCCCTGGGCGCCGACAGACTCCGCCGACACGCCGGGCTCGTAGGCGAGCGCCTGCTTGCCGGTGAACTCGGCGCCCGCACGCACGACGCGGCACTCTCCTGGGCGCCCTGGGGCTTTCGCATGCTCGGTCATGGTGCTCTCCTGTTCGCCTCGCCGTGACGACCCGACCCAGTGGATCGCCCGGCAGCCTCCTGCTAGTGTCGGGCCTCTATAGAGCCAACGTCATCGGGGAGGAATGGAATGACACTGTTCTCAGTGACCCGCCGCCAGGGCCTCGGCCTGCTGGCTGGCGCCGTCACTCTCGCGCTCTCTGCCTCGTCCGCGCTCGCGGGCGGCGAGATCCGTGTGCTCAACTGGCAGGGCTACGGCACCGACGAGAAGTGGGCACTCGAGATGTTCGAGAAGAAAACCGGCATCAAGGTCACCCATGATTACTTCAACTCCGAGCAGGAGATGCTGACCAAGCTGCGCACCAGCCCCGGCACCTATGATGTCGTGCTGATGAACAACATCTTCGTCGCAGAGGCGGCCAAGGAAGGCCTGATCCAACCGATCGACACGGCCAAGATCTCGAACTTCGCCGACCTGTCCCCATCGCTCAGGGACTCGCCCCGCTTCGTCACGGACGGCAAGCACAATGCCGTCTCCTGGGTCTGGGGCCTGACCTCGTTTGCCTACAATTCCGACAAGGTGAAGGGCGCCGTCGACTCGATTGCCGCACTCTGGGATCCCGCACATGCCGGCAAGGTCGGCTGGCGCGACGACGCGCTCGAGTCGATCCAACTCGCGGCACTCGCGACCGGCCAGGACATGAACAACCCGAGCGACCTCGGCAAGATCAAGGAGAAGCTGATGGCGTTGAAGCCGCAGCTGAAGACCTTCTGGTCGTCCGAGGACGAGTGGAACAAGTACATGGCCGCCGGCGACTATGACGTGGCGGTCTACTGGTCGGGCTCGGCAGCCCGCTCCAAGAAGGCCTTCAAGCTGCCGGTCGAGTTCGTGGTGCCCAAGGAAGGCGCGATCGGCTGGTATGACGGGCTGACGATCGCCAAGGGCGCGCCCAATCCCGATGGCGCCCATGCCTTCATCGACTTCATGGTGAGCCCCGAGTTCTACGTGAAGTGGGACACCGACGTCGGCGCGCCCGCGTCCGCCAATGCCAAGGCCAATGCCGCACTGCCCGAGGACGCCATGAACCGCAAGATCCTGGGCGATGCCGAGGTGGTCAAGCGCGTGCAGTGGATGGCCCCGCTCACCGATGACCAGCGCAAGAAGAACCAGGAGCTGTGGGACGAGGTGAAGACGAGCTTTGCGCAATAGAGCAGGGCATGCGCTTGGTGTTGCCAGAAAGGGGCGGCCGGCAGGTTGCCCCTCCGTCATTGCGACAGCTGGCGTCCTGCGACGCACAGCGATGCTCAGATCTCTCCGTCCTGGGGAGCCTGACGGGCTTC
>JANPDA010000487.1:0-24258 GCA_031431235.1 Hyphomicrobiaceae bacterium | reverse complement strand
ATCCTCGCTTTCCTGTTGCTCGCTGTCGCCGCGTCATCGTTGCTCGCGCAGAGGAGTCTCGATCAGCATGTGTCGCACGTCGCCGATGCGCTCGAAGCCGGCGGGCTCGTCGAGGGCCGCAAGGCGGTCGCGCGGATCGTCGGCCGCGATCCTGACGCGCTCGATGCAGCAGGCGTCGCGCGCGCGGCGATCGAAAGCCTTGCGGAGAACTATTCCGATGGCGTGCTGGCACCGGCACTTTATCTCGCCCTCGGCGGTCTCACTGGCGTTGCGCTCTACAAGACTGCCAACACGGCGGATTCGATGATCGGTCACCGCACGCCGCGCCATGAAGCATTCGGCTGGGCCTCGGCGCGCTTCGACGACCTGATCAACCTGCCCGCCTCGCGGCTGGCCGCCGTGACGATCGCGGTTGCCGCGCCATTGGTTCCCGGTGCGAGCGCGCAAAATGCCTGGCGCGCCGTGCGCCGCGATGCGCGCCATCACCGCTCGCCCAATGCGGGGTGGCCGGAAGCAGCAATGGCGGGCGCGCTCGGCTTGCGCCTCGCCGGCCCGCGTGTCTATCACGGCGTGGCGACCACGGACGGGTTCATGGGCGATGGCCGCGCGGATCTGGGGCCCGCCGACATCCGGCGTGCGCTAGAGCTCTATCGCGCCGCGTGCTTGGTTCTTTGGGCACTGATTGCGGCGGGCGCGCTCATGCTACAGACGTTGTGAGCGCGAGCAGACGCTCCAGATCCACATGCGTCTCCAGATGGGCCGCGAGTTGGTCGAGCGTCGCTTCGACCGTCGCCTCGTAGTCGACCCCGGAGGCCACACCGCCAAAGCGCGCGATCCAGGCCGCGCGTTGCCGGTCGTCGGCGAAGAACCCGTGCACGTAGCAGCCCGACACCCGTCCGTCGGCAGAGACGGCGCCGTCGGCGCGCCCGTTCGCGAACCGCACCAGCGGCCGGAGCGTGCCCACCCCGCTCGTCCGCCCGATATGCATCTCATAGCCCTTGAAGGCTTGGCCATCGGCGACCGTTTCGCCCGCCACCTCGCGCAGCACCTTGGCGCCGAGGAGATCGGTCTCGATGTCGAGGAACCCGAGGCCTTCGACAGAGGCTGGCGGCCCCTCGATGCCGTCGGGGTCGGCAACCCGGCGCCCCAGCATCTGATAGCCGCCGCACAATCCCAGCACATGCCCGCCGCGCCGCACATGCGCGTGCAGATCGATGTCCCAACCCTGCCGGCGCAGATCGGCGAGGTCGGCGATGGTCGCCTTCGAGCCGGGCAGGATGACGAGGCGCGCCTCGCCGGGGATCGGCTCGCCCGACCCCAAGATGCGCAGATCCACATCGGGCTCGAGCTTCAAGGGATCGAGGTCGTCGAAATTGGCGATGCGCGGCAGCGCGAGCGCGGCGATCACGATCCGCCCGCCGTGACCCACATCCCTCCGCGACAGCGCGACGGCGTCCTCGGCGGGCAGGTTCGATGCGCCCGCGAACCAGGGCACGAGCCCGAGCCCCGGCCAGCCAGTGTGGCGCTCGACAATCCGCATCCCTTCGGCAAAGAGCGTCGGATCGCCGCGGAATTTGTTGACGATGAAGCCTCTGATCATCGCCCGGTCGGCCTCGTCGAGCACATGCCCGATGCCGGCGAGGCTCGCGATCACCCCACCCCGGTCGATATCGCCGACAACGATCACCGGTACGTCCGCCGCCCGCGCAAAACCCATATTGGCGATGTCGCCGGCCCGCAGGTTTACCTCCGCCGCCGAGCCCGCCCCCTCGACCAGCACGAGGTCGGCCTCCCTCGCGAGCCGACCGAAACTGTCGAGCACGGCGGCCATCAGCTGCGGCTTCATCCCCTGATACTGGCGGGCCTTGGCCGAGCCTATCACCTTGCCCTGCACCACCACTTGCGAGCCGATCTCGCTCTGGGGCTTCAACAGCACCGGGTTCATGTGCACGCTCGCGATCACACCGGCAGCGCGGGCCTGCAGCGCCTGGGCCCGCCCGATCTCGCCGCCATCGGCCGTGACCGCGGCATTGTTCGACATGTTCTGCGGTTTGAACGGCCTGACCCGCAGACCCCGCCGCCAAAAGGCGCGCGCGAGGCCCGCGACCAGCAGCGATTTGCCCACGTCCGAGCCCGTACCCTGGAACATGATCGCGCGTGCGGTCATCGATCTGAGACACCATTCCGCCACCCGTCATCCCGGACGGTTGCAAGCGCCTCCGGCACGACCGCGCGACCCGGGATGACGGGTGAGTGAGGGAACAGAACCGTGCCCACCTAGAACTCGATCCCCTTCTGCGCCTTCACGCCGGCCTTGAAGTGGTGCTTGACGAGGGTCATCTCGGTCACGAGGTCGGCGGCCTCGATCAGCTCGGGCTTGGCGTTGCGGCCGGTGACGACGATGGTCAAGTCCTCGCGCCTGGCCCGCAGCACCGCCACCACCTCGACGAGCGGCAGGTGATCGTAGCGCAGCGCGATGTTGAGCTCGTCGAGCACCAGCAGACGGATCGAAGGTTCCGCCATCAACTGCTTGGAACGCTGCCATGCCCGCTCCGCGGCTTGCACGTCGCGCTCGCGATCCTGCGTCTCCCAGGTGAACCCTTCACCCAGCGTCTCCCAGACGATCTGGTCGCCGAAGCGCCCGGCGGCGTTGCGCTCGCCGATCTCCCAGGCGCCCTTGCCGAACTGCACGACGCCGACCCGGTAGCCATGGCCGAGCGCGCGCAGCACCAGGCCGAACGCCGCCGTCGACTTGCCTTTGCCCGCTCCGGTGTGGACCATCAGGATGCCGCGCTCCTCGGTCTTCTCCGCCACCTCGGCGTCCTGGACGGCTTTGCGCTTCTCCATCTTGGCCTTGTGGCGCGCACGCTCGGCCTCGGTCATGTCGGTCATGGATCACTCGATCTTCAGGTCGCTCAGCCGCACGGCGAGTGAAGGCGCAAGGTGCGGAGTCAAAAGCTTCCTTGCCTGGTACTCGTTCACTCTCTCGTAGCTTGTCCCTTGTGGATTGCGATGCACGGTCGTGACGAGCTTGACCGCATCGATGACCCAATACTCCCGCACGCCATAGGAGGCATAGAGAGGCATCTTGATCTGCCGATCGTGCCTGAGACTCGATCCGGAGACCTCTACAACCAGCAGCACCGTGTCGCCACGCACATCGGGAGCGAGGATCGAGGATGGATAGACGATGAACTCGGGCTCCGGCTCGTCGTGATCGCCGAGGTGCAGCACCGTCTCCTGGGCAACACTCAGCTCGGGCGGCCGATTCTTGATCCAAAAATCGCACAGCGCAATTTTCACCAACTCGTGGTGCCTGCCCCTGGCCGCCATGGCTATCAGATCCCCGCCGATCAGCTCGAAACGCTCGCGGTGCTCGATGATGCCTGCTTCCAGCATCATCTGCAGCTCGTCGGCCGACCACTTGCGACGCGGCAGGCCATCGCCAGCCCGCGTCGTGCCGGGACGGCGGTAGAGTGGCTGCGGTGGGCGGAACATCTCGTTCATGGCAATCATCATATCACGACACGGCGACTCATTTCACCTGCAACGGCAGCCCCGCGACCATCAGCACGACCCGGTCCGCCGTCGCCGCCATTCTCTGATTGAGGCGCCCCTGCGCATCGCGGAAACGCCGGCCGAGTGGCGTCTCCGGCACGATGCCGAGCCCGACCTCGTTGGAGACGGCAACAATCGGCGTCCTGCATGCGACGACCGCGGCCTCGAGCGCATCGCTTGCCGGCTCACCCTCATGTCCAGCCAGCATCACATTGGACAACCAGAGCGTCAGGCAATCGATCAGCATCGGGTTTCCGCGAGCACCTTCGCGGCTGACCGCCTCGGCGAGCGCGAGCGGCGCCTCGACCGTCGCCCAGCCCGCTGCGCGCCGCGCCCGGTGCTCGGCGATCCGCTCCTCCATCTCCGCATCGAACGCCTGCGCTGTCGCCAGATAGGTCCATGGCCCCGGCTCGGCCGTCACCAGAGCTTCCGCCCAGCGGCTCTTGCCCGAGCGGGCGCCACCCAAGACGAGTGTCAGATGCGGGAGGGACATGGCGAACGCCGTGATTGACAGGATTGCCACGACTTCATATCGATTGGCACGACGGTTCTCCAGCCTGGAGATCAAAAGGGAAGCCGGAGCGAATCCTTCGCCAGCCGGCGCTGCCCCCGCAACTGTAAGCGGCGAGCCGATGTCACGAGCCACTGGGTGAGGCACCCGGGAAGGCGGCATCGGCACCGACCCGCGAGCCAGGAGACCTGCCGTCGGGAGAGACTGCATCGGCCGGGCGGGGTGCCCTGGCTTGAGGCCGCACGGGGGATGATCGATCCCTTGCCCAGCGCGCATCAGGCCCGACTCCGTCCGCGTCTGCGAGGATGGACGGCATGGCAGACAGCACGAACGAGCAACCCGCTCCAGTCACCCTCCACGTCTGCGTCACCTGCTTGAAGCCCGGCGAGCCGTTCGAGCCGCGGGAAGCGCGCAGCGGCGCGAGGCTCTACTACGCCCTCGAATCCGCCCTCGATCCGGGCACGCACGGCGCCATCGAGATCGTGCCCGTCGCCTGCCTCTCGTCCTGCAAGCGCTCCTGCAACGTGGCCGTCTCCTCGCCTGGGAAATGGACCTACGTCTACGGCGACCTCGCGCCCGAGCATGCCGGGACGCTGTTGGCCGGCATCCGGCACTACGCCCTGACGCCCGATGGGCTCGTGCCCTGGCGCGAGCGGCCCGAGATCATGAAGCGCGGCGCGCTCGCCCGCATTCCGCCCACGCCGGCAGCGCCCAATGGAGGCCAACAATGACGCCCGCCAAAGTCCCATGCACCATCGTCACCGGCTTCCTCGGCGCGGGCAAGACGACGCTCGTTCGCCATCTGCTCGAAAATGTGCGCGGGCGGCGCCTCGCCGTCATCGTCAACGAGTTCGGCGATGTCGGCGTCGATGGCGACATCCTCAAAGGCTGCGGCGTCGAGAGCTGCCCGGCGGACAACATCGTCGAGCTGGCGAATGGCTGCATCTGTTGCACCGTCGCCGACGATTTCGTGCCGACGCTGGAGCTGCTGCTCGGCCGCGCCAATCCGCCCGAGCATATCCTGATCGAAACCTCCGGGCTCGCGTTGCCCAAACCATTGATCAAGGCATTCGACTGGCCGGCGATCCGCTCGCGCGTGACGGTCGATGCGGTGATTGCCGTGGTCGATGGCCGCGCGGTCGCCGATGGGCGTTTTGCCGACGACCCCGAAGCGCTCCGGCGCCAGCGCGAGGAGGATCCCAACCTCGACCACGACAATCCCCTGGAAGAAGTGTTCGAGGACCAGATCCTGTGCGCCGATCTCGTCATCCTCAACAAGGGCGACCTGATGGACGCGGCAGCCCGCGGCCAGGTGCGCGCAGCGATCGAGGCATCCCTCAGGCCTTCGGTGCGGGTGGTCGAGACGACTCGAGGCCGGATCGATCCCGCAGTGCTGATCGGGCTGGGTGCCGCCGCCGAGAACGATCTGGCGGGCCGCCGGTCGCACCATGACGGCGCGGAGGGCCACGACCACGACGATTTCGATACCTTCATCGTCGCGGTGCCCCCGATTGCCGATCCGGCAACTTTCGCGAGCAGGCTCTCGGCCATTGCCGGAGCGCACGACGTTTTGCGGATGAAAGGCTTTCTGCGTGTCGCCGGCAAGCCGATGCGGCTCCTGGTACAGGCCGTCGGCCCGCGGGTGCAGCAGCATTTCGATCGGCCATGGGGCAAGGACGAGACTGGCCCCGGTCGCCTCGTCGTGATCGGCGAGAAGGGCATCGACCGGGCAGCGATCGAGGCGGCACTCGCGGGCTGAAGGGCGAGGCGACGAGATGCATCTTCTTCCCACCGTCCAGGAAACGCTGGACGAGCAGGACCAGGCCATCGATCTCGGGCAGACGCCGGCCGAGATCGTCGTGCTGTCGTTCACCGACACCGACCTGTCGGCGCTCGCGGCTGCCTGGCGCGGCAATCGCGCGCACCTGCCGACCATGCGGCTCGCGAGCCTGAAGCGTTTGAAGCATCCGATGTCGGTCGACCTCTATGTGGACAGCGTGATCGGCAACGCTCGGGCAGTTCTCATCCGCTCGCTCGGCGGGCTCGACTATTGGCGCTACGGCTTCGAGGAGGTGGCCCGCATCGCACGCGAGCGCGGCATCGACCTCTACTGCTTGCCCGGCGACGACCGGCCCGACCCCAGACTGGCGGCGCTCTCGAGCGTACCGGAGACTCTGCTCGACCATGTCGACCGCTGCTTGCGCCTGGGTGGGCCGCAGAACGTTCGCTCGGCGCTCTCTGCGATCGCCGCACGCCTGGGGACGCCCCTTGCGCCTGAGCCGCCGCGCCCGGTGCCTGCGGCAGGCCACTGGGAATTCCCCGGGCTGGCTGTCACGCCCGATCGGATTGCACGGCCCCGCGCTCTGCTCCTCTTTTACCGCTCGGCACTGATGGCGGGCGATACGGCGCCGATCGCCGCGCTGGCCCGAGCCTTGTCCGCTCGGGGGCTCGACCCCTTTCCATGCTATGTGACGAGCCTCAAGGACCCCGAGGCGGCGCGCATCCTCACGCGCATGATCACGGAGCGCCGCCCCGCCATCATCCTCAACACCACGGCTTTCTCGGCGCGCCGTGACGATGGCTCGACCGTGCTCGATCTGGCCGGCGTCCCAGTCATCCAGGCCGTGCTTGCAGGCACCTCGCGGGCGCTCTGGGAAAAGGACGGCCGCGGCCTGTCGGCGACCGACCTCGCCATGAATGTCGTGCTACCCGAGATCGACGGGCGAATCGGCACGCGCGCCATCTCGTTCAAGGAACGCATGCCTGCCGACGGCGATCTCGAATTCGAGGCGGATGCGCACGCGCCGGACGAGGGCGGTGTCGCGACGACCGCCGATCTGGCAGCCGGGTGGGTGCGGCTCGCAGCCAAAGCCCGCAACGAGCGCGCCATTGCCATCATCTTGCCGGACTATCCGGCCCGCGGCGGGCGCGCCGGCTATGCGGTCGGGCTTGATACGGGGCAAAGTTTGCGGGTCGTCCTCGGCCTGCTCGCGGCCGCTGGTTACGACACGCAAGCGCCGGCGCCTGATGACCAGATCGTGCGCTCGCTGGAGGACGGCCGCGAGACCCTCGACATCGCGCTCGAGGACTACCGCTTGGCATTGCCCGACGCTCACCTCACCGCGATCGACACGGTCTGGGGCCCGCCGGAAGAGGATCCCCGCTTCCGCAATGGCGCCTTCCATTTGCCGGTGCGACGCTTCGGCAAGGTGCTGGTCGCGCTGCAGCCGGAACGGGCGGACGCCGCCGACCGCAAGACCGCTTATCACGACATGAGCCGGCCGCCCCGGCATGCCTTCGCTGCCTTCTATCTGGCGTTGCGGCATCAGGCCGGCATCGATGCCCTCGTTCCCTTCGGCACGCATGGGACGCTCGAATGGCTGCCGGGCAAAGCGCTGGCGCTGTCGGGGGACTGCTGGCCGGCGCTGCTGACGCGCGGGCTCCCGGTGATCTACCCCTTCATCGTCAACAATCCGGGCGAAGCGGCCGTCGCGCGCCGGCGGATTGCGGCGGTGACGCTCGGCCACATGACGCCACCCTTGAAGGCGGCCGGCCTGCATGGCGCAGCCTTCGAGCTCGAGCGCTTGCTGGACGAGTACGCCGAAGCCGACCGGCTCGATCCGCGCCGCGCGAAGCTCTTGCGTTCGGCAATCCTCGAGGAAGCTCGCCGCACCGGTTTTGCCGGCGAATGCGGGGTGAGGGACGAGATGCTGGAAGCCGACGCGCTGCAGCGGCTCGACGCCCAGCTCTGCGATCAGAAAGAGCTGGCGATCCGCGACGGGTTGCATGTGCTCGGCCAGTCTCCGCGAGGCGAAGCCAGGGCCTCGCTCGCCCTCGCACTCGCCAATGCCGATCCGGAAACGTCGTTGCGCGACGCGCTCGCCGAGGATATCGGGCGACCTGCGGGTCGCCCCTACACGGCGGGCGCATCCGTAGCTGCGCCACGCGAGCGGCTGGCTCTCGACACCACTGCGCTCGGCCTCATTGCCGGCGGGGTCGATCCCGAGCCGCACCGGCCCGCCACCGCACGCGCCCTCAGCCTCATCCGCGACCGCATCCTGCCCAAGCTCGACGCCATCGGCAGCGCCGAATCCGACGCCCTGCTGTCCGCCCTCGACGGCCGGTTCATCCCGGCCGGGCCGGCTGGCGCGCCGACGCGGGGCCGGCTCGACGTGCTGCCGACGGGACGCAATCTGGCGACCCTCGACCCCCGCCAGATTCCAACCCGCACGGCCGCGTTGCTGGGCGGGAAGGCGGCCGATGAGGTCATCCGCCGCCACCTGCAGGATGAGGGCGACTGGCCGCGGCGGATCGTGCTCGATCTGTGGGCCTCGCCCGCCATGCGCACGGGCGGCGAGGAGCTGGCGACGGGCCTTGCGCTGATGGGGGTGCGCCCGCTCTGGGACTACGCCTCGGCGCGGGTCACGGGCATCGAGGCCATTCCAATCGCCAAGCTCGCCCGCCCGAGGGTCGATGTCACGCTGCGCGTCTCCGGGCTCTTCCGCGACGTGTTCCCTGCACAGATGGGTCTGTTCGATCAGGCCGTGCGTTTGGTGGCACGGCTCGATGAGGAAGATGCCGACAACCCGCTCGCACAGGCTCGCCGCAAGGCCCAGAGCCTCGATCGGGTTTGGGGCTCGGCACCCGGCAGCTTCGGCACGGGAGCGGCTCGCCAGGCGCTCGACGGCGACTGGGGCGAGCGTGCCGAGCTGGGCGCGACCTATCTCGCGTCCGCCACCCACACCTTCGGCGCCCAGGGCGAGGCTCGTCCAGCGCAGGGCTTTGCCGAGCGCGTGGCGACATCCGACGCCCTCGTCCACGTCCAGGACGACCGCGAGCGCGACATCCTCGATGCCGATGGCGTCGCCGACTATGTGGGCGGATACGCAGCGGCGAAGGGCTCACACGCAGCCCTCTACCACCTCGATACCAGTGCGCCCGGAGCGGCCCCACGCGCCCGCACCCTCGCCGAGGAGATCGCCCGCGTCGTGCGCGGCCGGGTGGCGAACCCGGCCTGGATCGCCGGCCAGATGCGTCACGGCCACCGCGGCGCGGCCGAATTCGCACAAGCGGTCGAAGCGGTCTATGCTTTCGCGGCAACCGCGGGCATCGTGACCGACCACCAATTCGATGCCGTGCATCAGGCTTTCGTGGCGGACGAGATGGTGAGAGCGTTCATACTGACGCACAACCCGCGCGCTGGGCGGGCCATCGCCGAGCGGCTGGAGGATGCAATTCGCCGCGGGCTCTGGAAGCCGAGGCGAAACGCGGTCGCGGCCGAATTGAGGCTCATGGCAGGCGAGGTCGCATCGTGATCACCGCGACCGACATGCGCCGAGGTTGGTGTCCGGGCACGCTCCGCCCGATGCAGACGGGAGACGGGCTGCTCGTGCGGCTGCGGCTGACGGCGGGCGTGCTGCCGATCGGGCTCGCACGCCGGATCGCGGGCTGGGCGCGCGGCTTCGGCAATGGCCAGATCGATCTCTCCCAGCGGGGAAACCTGCAGCTGCGCGGTGTGACCGAAGCGACCTTGCCCGCTCTCACCGCCGCACTCGCCGACGCTGGCCTGATCGACCAGAGCCCGGCCGCCGAGGCCATCCGCAATGTGCTCGCGAGCCCACTCGCTGGCATCGATCCGGCAATGACCGTCGATGTCCGCCCGATCGCCGCGGCGCTGGAAGCGCTCCTTGCGGCGACGCCCGAGTTGCATCAGCTGCCCACCAAGTTCTCGTGGATCGTCGATGGCGGCGGCTCACTGCCGCTCGACGGCATCGACGCCGATGTGCGGTTCCGCGCCGAGGGCGATGCGCGCTTCGCCGTCGGGTTGCAGCGCAGCGACGGTGTCGCTCGGCTCGAGGCGATCGAGGCTGACGAGATCATCGGACGCGCCGAAGCGATTGCGCGATGGTTCCTCGGGCTCGGTAGCGGGCTCCCCCGGATGCGTGACGTTCCCGACGCCGCTCTCCCATCCACGCCAACACAGTCATACCGCCGCGGCCATGACGCCAGACGGATGGCCGGGGCTGTGCTGGCAAGCGGATCGCCCATAGCGGTGCTCGCGGGGCTCCCATTCGGGCGCACCGATGCGGACGGCCTCCAAGCGCTCGCCCGGGTCGCCGAGCACCACGGGGTCGGCGAGCTGCGCCTGACGCCATTCCGGGCGATCGCATTGCCGCTCCATCGTGGCGCACTCATTGCCGATCTCGCTGAGGCCGGCTTCGTCACCGATCCCGATGATCCCCGCCTCGCCATCGTCGCCTGCCCCGGCGCGCCAGCCTGCGCGTCCGCCACGACCGCGACACTTGCCGATGCGGCGCGGATCGCGCCCGCACTGGCCGGCCGGAATCCGGTGCCTGAGGTTCACGTTTCGGGTTGCGCCAAGGGCTGCGCCCAGCCGCACGCGGCGACCATCACCCTCGTCGGGTCGGACGGCCGCTACGGCCTCGTCCGTAACGGCAGCGCGCGCGAGACGCCGATCGAGTGGCTCACCTCCGCCGATGTCGCGACCCGCATCCCCTCGATCCTGCGTGAAGCCCGATGACCCGCGACTACATCCGCGACGGCGCGGAAATCTACCGGCGCTCCTTTGCCATGATCCGTGCGGAGGCTGATCTCGCGCGCTTTCCCGGCATCGAGGAGCGCATCGCGGTGCGGATGATCCATGGCTCCGGTCAGGTCGGCATTGCGCCATTGATCCGGTTCTCGCCTGGGTTCGGCGAACGGGCACGGGCAGCGCTCCGAGGCGGTGCCCCGATCCTGTGTGACGCCAAGATGGTCGCCGAGGGTGTCACGCGCGCGCGACTGCCCGCCGGCAATGCGATCATCTGCACTTTGAGCGACCCGAGCGTGCCGGCGCTGGCCGTGCGGCTCGGCAACACACGCTCAGCCGCCGCGCTCGAACTCTGGCGTGAGCGGCTGTCCGGCAGCGTCGTTGCCATCGGCAACGCTCCAACCGCCCTCTTCCGGCTGCTCGAGCTGCTCGATGAAGGTCTCGCGCCGCCAGCAGCCGTGATCGGTGTGCCAGTCGGGTTCGTCGGCGCGATGGAATCGAAGGAGGCGCTCGCCGCCGACGGCCGGGTGCCCTATCTGATCGTCGAGGGTCGGCTCGGTGGCTCCGCCATGGCCGTCGCCGCCGTCAACGCACTCGCGAGCGATATCGAATGAGGCTGTCTCCGATCACGCCTGGCACGCTCTATGGCGTCGGCGTCGGGCCGGGCGAGCCAGATTACTTGACGGTGCGCGCCGTCGAGGTGCTGAAAGGTGCCGACGTGATCGCCTGGTTCGCCAAGCGCGGGCGGCGGGGGAACGGCCGCACGATCATCGACGGCGTGATCGGCGAAGGTCGTGAGGAGCTGGCGCTGCTCTATCCGATCACCACCGAGCGGCCAGTCGGCGATCCAGAGTACGAGCGGCTGATCGCTGAGTTCTACGAGGAGGCGACAAATACGGTCAAGACCGTGCTCGACGCTGGCAAATCCGTCGCCGTCGTGTCCGAGGGCGATCCCTTCTTCTACGGCTCCTTCATGCACCTCTGGCGGCGGTTGCGCGGGCAGGTGCCGATCGAGGTCGTGCCTGGAGTAACCGGCATGTCGGCCTGCTGGACGCGCGCTGGAGTCCCCATCACCTGGGGCGACGACGTGCTGACGGTGCTGCCGGCAACGCTGGGGGAGGACGTTCTGGCCGCGCGGCTGGCCACGACCGACGCCGCCGTCATCATGAAGCTGGGGACCAACCTGGCGAAAGTCCGCCGAGCCATCGTGCGCGCTGGATTGCTCGATCGGGCGATCTACGTGGAGCGCGCCAGCATGGCAGGTGAGCACGTCTGCCCGCTCGCCGGGAAGCCCGACGACAACGCACCCTATTTCTCGATGATCCTCGTTCCGGGCCAGGGGCGGCGCCTATGACCGGCTCGCTCACCGTGGTCGGCCTGGGGCCGGGCCCGTCGGACTGGATGACACCAGCGGCTTCAGCTGCCGTCGCGGCGGCAACCGACTTGATCGGCTACAAGCCCTATCTCGACCGCATCCCGGGTGGATTGCAAACCAAGCACGCATCCGACAACCGCGTCGAGATCGACCGGGCCCGGCACGGGTTGGAGCTTGCCAATGCAGGTCGGCAGGTGGCGGTCGTCTCGGGTGGCGATCCGGGGGTATTCGCGATGGCGGCGGCCGTGCTCGAAGCGGTCGAATCCGGCCCACACCATTGGCGCTCGCTCGATATCCGGATCGAGCCCGGCGTCACGGCGATGCTGGCGGCGGCGGCACGCGTCGGCGCGCCACTGGGTCACGATTTCGCCGCGCTCTCGCTCTCGGACAATCTGAAGCCCTGGGAGATCGTGGTGAAGCGCTTGCGGGCCGCAGCCGAGGCCGACTTCGTGCTCGCGCTCTACAACCCCATTTCCAAGGCGCGCCCCTGGCAGCTCGCCGCCGCTTTCGCGACGCTGCTGGAGGTTCGCACGCCCACAACGCCTGTCGTGCTCGCGCGCGCCCTCGGCCGGCCCGACGAGCGCATCGCCATCGTGCCGCTCGGCGAGGCCGCACAGCACGAGGCCGACATGGCGACGATTGTCATCGTCGGCTCATCGGCAACGCGCAGAATCGAGCGCGGCGAGGGCCGCCCGCCCTTCGTGCTGACACCACGCAGCTACGAGGCCGCCAGATGAGCAGCGATCCACGTCAACGTGTCATCGACGGATTGGAAGGTCTCGACCTGTGGCTCCTCCGGCCGGCGGATCATCACGACGGGCAGCCCGAGCCGGCGTGCGGCGGCGAGCTTGCCCGCCGTCGCCTTGCCACCCGAATTCTTGGTGACGAGCCAGCGAACCACGTGCTTGCGCATCAGCTGTTCCTCGGCATCGGCATCAAAGGGTCCGCGATCGAGGATGAGCCGCATGTTGGGCAAATCGGGCGGCGGTTCGGGCGCATCGATCGTGCGCACCAGATAGAAGTGCTTCGGCGCGACCGAGAAGGCATCGATCTCGAGCCGGCCGACGGTGAGAAAGACGCGAGCGGGCCTGCTCGGCAACGCTTCCACAGCGGCCTCAGCGCTCGCAACATCGATCCAGCGATCCCCGGCAACCGGCGACCATTGAAGTCGGGTGAGCCGGCAAAGTGGCACACCCAGCGCAGCACAGGCGAGCACGGCATTGGCCGAGATCCGTGCCGCAAAGGGATGAGTTGCATCGACGACTGCACGAGTGCCGTGCTCGCCGAGCCAGATTTTCAGCCCCTCGATGCCACCGAAACCGCCGATGCGCATGGGCAGCGGCTGGCGCGCAGGCGCTCTGGTCCGGCCCGCAAGCGAAAATTCCGCCGCGATTCCAGCCGCCGCGACTCGCTCCGCCAGCAGCCCAGCTTCCGTCGTGCCGCCAAGAATGAGCAGAGCCATGAGTGCGCCCGTGGATGAGCGGAGCGGAGATCGCGCCGTGCCGTCCTCCTCGTGGGGACTGGCGCGCTGGCTGTCAATCGTGGGGATCGGCGAGGCAGGGATCGACGAGCTTTCTCCCGCCGCATGCCGGTTGCTCGAAGCCGCCGAGCTGGTGGTGGGCGGCGCACGTCATCTGGAGCTGGCGAAACCACTGATCAAGGGTCGCCAGCTCGCCTGGCCGAGCCCGTTGACCGAGGCCTTTCCAGCGATTGTCGCCATGCGCGGGCGCGCGGTCGCCGTGCTCGCCTCGGGTGATCCCTTCCATTTCGGCGTCGGCTCGACTTTGCTGCGTGAAACCGGGATCTCAGCCGCCGAAATGCTCACCCTGCCAGCGCCGTCTGCCTTCGCACTTTCGGCGGCGCACATGGGTTGGGCGCAACAGGACGCCATTCTTCTCAGTGTGCATGGTCGAGCGCACGAGGCGGTCGTCCCGCATCTGCACCATGGTGCCCGCATTCTCGCGCTGTCCTGGGACGCGGCCAGCCCGCGGCGGATCGCCGACATCCTCGCGGCCCGCGGCATGGGGCGATCGCGCGTGACGGTGCTGGAAGCCTTGGGCGGACCGCACGAGCGTATCCGCTCGGTCGCGGCCGGGGATTTCGCGCTCGACCACATCGCCGACCTCAATACGCTGGCGATCGAGGTGGTGGCCGACGCCGGGGCTCGGATCGTCCCATTCGCAGCCGGGCTCGACGACACGTGCTTTGAATCCGACGGCACCATGACCAAGCGCGACGTGCGCGCGATCACAATCTCCTCGCTCGGCCCGCGGCACGGCGAGCGGTTGTGGGATGTGGGCGCGGGCTCGGGATCGGTCGCGATCGAGTGGCTGCTGCGGCATGCCTCGCTCACGGCCACGGCAATCGAGCCGCGCGCGGATCGCATCGCACTGATCGCACGCAACGCCGCAAATCTGGGTGTGCCACGGCTCGACACCATCGAAGGCTTGGCCCCGGCAGCGCTCGCAACTCTGCCTCGTCCCAACGCCATCTTCATCGGCGGTGGAGCGTCCGTCGCGGGTGTGATCGAGGCGTGCTGGCAGGCGCTCCCCGCCGGCGGACGGCTCGTCGCCAACGCCGTTACCCTCCAAAGCGAACGCGCGATGCTCGATGCGCAGTCACGGCTCGGGGGTGAGCTTCTGCGGATCGCCATCTCGCGTGCCGAGCCGGTCGGCAGTATGACCGGCTGGCGGCCGGCGATGCCGGTCACGCATTGGCGGGCGGTGAAGCCATGAGGGCGGCAGGGATCGGCTTCCGCAAAAACACCCGCGGCGAGGCAATCGTCGCGGCGGTCGATGCCGCACTCGGCTTGCACGGTCTCTCGCGCGCCGACCTCGACTTGATTGCGGTGCATGGCGCCAAAGCCGCCGAGCCGGGTCTCGCCGAGGCGGCCGTCCTGCTCGGCCTGCCGCTCGTGGTCGTTCCTCCAGCCGTCGCCGCCGCCCATGACAGCGCGACCTCGACCCGATCCGCGCGTGTCATCGATCTGTTCGGCGTCGGCAGCATGGCCGAGACGGCGGCGCTCGCAGCCGTGGGCACAGGCGGGCGGCTGCTGGGGCCACGCACCGCGACGCCCGCCGCTACTTGCGCCATCGCCGAAGGAGGATTGCCATGACCGTGCATTTCATCGGCGCGGGCCCGGGAGCGGCCGATCTCATCACCGTGCGCGGACGCGATCTGATCGCGCGCTCGCCGATTTGTCTCTACGCAGGCTCGATCGTCTCGACCGACGTGCTCGCCTGGTGCCCGCCCGGCGCGCGCATCATCGATACCGCGCCGCTCGACCTCGATGCGATCGTCGCTCACTTCGAGGCAGCCCACATCGCGGGCCGGGATGTCGCGCGCCTGCATTCGGGCGACCTTTCGATCTGGAGCGCCATGGGCGAGCAGCTCCGCCGCCTGGAAGCGCTCGGCATGCCCTATACCGTGACGCCCGGCGTGCCCGCATTCGCCGCCGTCGCCGCAAGCCTCGCCCAGGAATTGACCCTGCCCGAGGTCGCGCAGTCGGTGGTGCTGACCCGCACCTCGGGGCGCGCGTCCAGGATGCCCCCTCGCGAGACGCTCGCTGCGTTCGGAGCGACCGGCGCGACGCTCGTCGTCCACCTCTCGGTGCATGTGCTCGAGCGCGTGGTCGGCGAGTTGACGCCGCACTATGGCGCGGATTGTCCCGTCGCGATCGTCTATCGGGCGAGCTGGCCCGACGAGCGGCGCATCACCGGCACGCTCGCCGACGTCGCCGGCAAGGTCGCCGCCGCTGGAATCGAGCGCACCGCTACGATCGTGGTCGGACGTGTGCTCGGCGCCCGCCACTTCGCCAACTCCGCGCTCTACGACATCGACTACCAGCGCCGGTTCCGGGGGGCGCCGTGATGGCGGTCCTAGTGGAGCGAATTTGCCATTCGAGTCCCGGTTGCGGCCAGACTCGTACTCGAATGTCGAATTCAAAAGCTGTAATAGAATCATAAAGTTGCTAGTGGTCCTTACAAATCCGACATTTGCTCGGGCGCGTGCTGCCAGGGGATGCAAATGTCGGATTTGGACCACTAGTGTTCCGTCCCATTCATTCGATTCCGGCGAAGCTGGATCAATGAATGGAAAGAGGGAACACAAACAAAGAGTTGGCTAGTGGGCTGGCCATTCATTTGGGATACCGGATGACTGTGTCAGAACACTAGCAGGCACTGCCCACCAATCCGCCCTCGCGATCGAACACGGCGACGTCGAGCACGATCTGCGCCCCGCCGATGGCGCCGCGGGCCGTGACGAGTGCGGCGGCCGCTATCCATTGGCCGAGCGGAACGCCGGCGCCCGCGGCCTCGTCCAGCACCTGTTTGGCCGTATTGGCGCCGAGTGCTCGCTCCGCAAGCTCCTCGGGGCCCCCATGACTGCGAATGAGCCCGGCGAGCCAGCCGCGATCGACCTCGCCGCTGCGCGAGTGCAGGTCGAGCAGCCCCTGGCCGAGCTTCGTCATTTTGGCGAAACCGCCGGCGATGGTGATGCGTTGAACCGGATGGGTGCGCGCGTATTTCAGCATCCCGCCGACGAAATCACCCATGTCGATCAGCGCGTGCAGCGGCAGGCCATGCAGGCGCTGCACAGCGGCTTCCGAGGTTGCCCCGGTGGCACCTGCGATATGGGCGAGGCCGCCCGCACGCGCGACGTCGATGCCGCGATGGATGGAGGCGATCCAGGCGGCGCACGAATAGGGAATGACGATGCCGGTGGTGCCCAGGATCGAGATCCCGCCGATGATGCCGAGGCGCGGGTTCCAGGTCTTCTCGGCAATCGCCGCGCCGCCGGGCACCGAGATCTCGACTACCACGTCACCCGAGCCGCCAAGACTGGCAGCCAGGCCGGCGATCGCCGCCCGGATCATATCGCGCGGCACCGGATTGATCGCCGGCTCGCCCGGCGGGATCGGCAGGCCCGGCCTGGTCACCGTGCCCACACCTGCACCGGCCCGGAACAACACGCCAGCGCCGGGTCTCCCATGTCGAACGGTTGCAACCACCAGCGCGCCATGCGTCACGTCGGGATCATCGCCTGCGTCCTTGACGATGCCGGCGCTCGCCGCGCCAACCTCCAGCCGCTGCATCGCCAGCGCGAACGAGGGACGTTGCCCACCCGGCAGCACGATCTCGACCGGATCGAGAAAACTGCCGGTCAGCAGCGCCGCATAGGCCGAGCGCGCCGCGGCGCAAGCGCAGGCCCCGGTCGTCCAGCCGCGCCGCAGCTCGCCCTGTTTCCTTTCCGTCATGGACGTGCTTATAGGGCACGCCCAGAGCGCTTTCCACTTGGGCTCGATCCTGAAAGCGGTCTAGCTCCTTGTTTTGTCGTAAGTCCTACGGCGAACCGGCATCCACTTCACCGGAAAATCTCTCTAGCCGCCCGTCACCACAGCGAAAGCCCATGATCGATCAGCGCTTTCCCACCGAGATCCTACCCGTATTCGTGGCTGGTGACGTCTGGCTCGTCGGTGCGGGGCCCGGCGATCCAGGCCTCCTCACGCTCTATGCGCTCGACGCGCTGCGCCAGGCTGACGTGATCGTCTACGATGCCCTGGTCGACGAGCGGGTGCTCTCGCTCGCACGGACCGGCTCCGCGCTCGAGTTTGCCGGCAAGCGTGGCGGCAAGCCGTCGTGCCGCCAGTCCGACATCACGCTGCGCCTGATCGAGCTTGCTCGGACCAAGAGGCGCGTGCTGCGCCTCAAAGGCGGCGACCCGTTCGTGTTTGGCCGGGGCGGGGAGGAAGCGCTGGCGCTCGCCAGGGCCGGCATCCGATTCCGCATCGTGCCTGGCGTGACGGCGGGGCTTGCCGGACTTGCCTCCGCGCTGGTGCCCGCGACCACGCGCGACACCAATCATGCGATCATCTTTGCGACCGGCCATCAGGGCGAGGGCATCGATGATGGTGTCGATTGGGCCGCACTCGCCGCGACCGGCCAGCCGCTCATCCTCTATATGGCGCTCAAGAACCTCGCCGGTATCGCGGACGCCCTGATCGCGGGCGGGCTTGGCGCCGAAACGCCCGTCGTCGTCGTGCAGGCGGCGACCTCGAGCGAGGAGCGCATCCTCGACACGATGCTCGGGCGCGCCGCCTCGGATGCCGAGCGGGCGCAGATCAAAGCTCCAGTCATCATCGGCATCGGCGCAAACGTCGCCCTGCGCGAGCAGCTCACCAGCCATGGCAGCGGCCCTTCCAGCCACCAGCGCGCCGACGCGCTGGCCGTCGCCAACGCGGTCCGGCGATGATCGCGCCCGGATTGCTAGTCGGCGCACCCCGCTCGTCCTCGGGCAAGACGACGGTCACGCTCGGCCTGCTGCGCGCGCTCTCCCGCAGGGGCGTGCGCGTGACCGGCGCCAAGTGCGGCCCCGACTACATCGACCCGGCCTTTCATGCCGCTGCGACCGGGCGGGCGAGTTTCAACCTGGACAGTTGGGCGATGCCGGGCGACCTGCTCGACGCGCTCGCCGCCGAAGCATCCAGCGGCGCCGACCTGATCGTGGCTGAAGGCCTGATGGGGCTGTTCGACGGCGTGCCCGGCACGCCGGGACGGACTGGGTCCAGCGTCGATATTGCCGCACGCTTCGGCTGGCCGGTGGTGCTGGTGCTCGACGTCTCGGGTCAGTCGCAGTCGGCAGCAGCGGTTGCGCTGGGCGCCGCACGCTACGATCCCCGCATCACGATCGGTGCCGTCGTGCTCAACAAGGTCGGCAGCGCGCGCCACGAGCGCCTGACCCGCACGGCGATCGAGGCGATCGGGTTGCCGGTCGTGGGGGCGATCTCGCGCGACGCCGCGATCGTGCTGCCGGAGCGCCATCTCGGTCTGCGCCAGGCCCGTGAGACCGAGGGGCTCGCAGCCCATCTCGACCGGCTCGCCGATCGGCTCGAGGCGAGCCTCGACCTCGACCGGCTCCGCGCGCTCGCTGCCTGCCGGGGCCCCCGTGGATCGTTCGCAGTGTTGCCGGTCGCGCTGCCGCCTCCGGGCCGGCGCATCGCGCTCGCCGATGATGCGGCCTTCTCGTTCGTCTACCCTCACGTGCTGGCCGGCTGGCGGCAGGCGGGGGCCGAGGTCGTACCGTTCTCGCCACTTGCCGACGAGCCGCCGCCCGTGGATTGCGACGCCTGTTGGCTGCCGGGCGGCTATCCGGAGCTGCACGCCGAGCAGCTGTCGCGCGCCGGACGCTTCATGGCGGGGGTGCGGGCCTTCGCCAGCCGAGCGCCGGTGCATGGCGAATGCGGCGGGTACATGACACTTGGGCTCTCGCTCGAGGACGCCGATGGCCGCAACTGGCCGATGGCCGGCCTGCTACCGGTCGCGACCTCCTACGCGAAGCGGCGGATGCAGCTCGGCTACCGCCTGGCGAGGCTGTCGGCCGATACGCCGATCGGCCCGAAGGGGGCAATCGTGCGCGGTCACGAGTTCCACTATGCGACCGTTGTCGGGGAGGCGGGCGGCGAGCCGTTGGCGCTCGCCGAGGACGCCTATGGCCAAGCGCTCGGGCCGAGCGGACATCGCCAGGGCAACGTCACGGGGACGTTCTTCCACGCCATCGCCCGGGCCGAGGATTGAAGGTCGCGAGCGCCATCGAGGGATCGTTGCCGTCAACTCTTCGTCGCTGTGGCACGCCCGAAAAAATAGCCCGATAGAAGACCGAGCAGGACCCAAAGTATGCCGGTGACGGCGATCGATGTGGTGGCAAACCGTGCCGCCAGCTCCGGTGGCACGGCTCCAGCACCGGCGTCTGGTAACGGCGCGCCGACGGCATGCGGCGCGACGATCAATGCCAGGGCGATGAGCCGGAAGGCCCAACTCTGCCGGAACGCCAGCAACCACAACCCGCCAGCGGTCGCGACGACGGTTGCGATCCACCAGAGCTGTCGCGCTTCGAGCGCGGCGGCAACGCTGCCCGGCAATTCCGGAGCGAGCCCGACGGCGGGAGCGAGCGAGGCGGCGACAAACCCGCCCAGCCCCCACAACAGGCCGCTGCGGGCATCAACCGCACGCCCGGTCAGTGCCATCGACGCGACCAATACCAGCCCGAAACCGACGCTTGCGAGCGTGGTCGATAGCGCGGTGAAGGCCGTGCGCTCGATCCCATCGGCCGGCGCCCAGTCATCCGCGTCGCCGTGATCGTGGGCCGGCACCGTTACTCCCGTTGCGTCGGTCGCCGTGCCGGTGTGGTCATGACCGCCTGCGGTCTCGTAGGCCTCGGCCGCGATGATGAGAGGCGTTGTCGTCACATGCTGGATGGCCGCCGTTGCAGCTCCGGCAATCAAGCCGGCCAACAGCGCGGATCCGAAAATGGCGCGAAACATGTTGATCCCCGCGACGCTGACGGCACCTGCTCAGTGGCAGGGGAAAGCGGTGGCATGGCGCGTATCGTGCGCCGCGTTGTGCAACAGCGAGGGTTGCGCGAAGCCAACGCCGTACACGATGAATGCGCCCAACAGCAATGCGACGACGGCCGCAGTGCCGGTGCTGGTCCGGTCGGCGGCGACCGTGTTGGTGGACTTGACTGTGGTCTCGGACATGCGGAGCTCCCTCTTCCTTCGATGCGCCCAGTTCGCTTTGTCGCGCCGCGACTTTAACAGGCCTAACGCGCCGCGACTTTGTCAGCCCTGTCGCGCCGCGACTTTATCAGCCCTAACGCGCCGCGACTATCGCGTCCAGGCCGGTATTCACGAGCCCTGGGCTGCGACAAGAGCTCGCCTCTGAGCGACGTTATGCAACTTCAGGCGATCAGCCCGCACTTCGCTAGCAGACCCGTATGCCGATGCAAGCCCGAAATCGGGCTCGACGGGGCGCCGACTCGGTTGGGCGGCGCGCGCGCGTGATCCGCTGGGTGGGAAGCAATGAACAACGCAACCTTTGGTTGTATTTCATTAACATTTGCGCTCTATAGTGGTCGTATCTGTTGGCTTTCTGCAGCATTTCTGCCACTCGGTCGAGACTATGCAGTCTGTCGGCAGCACTCCATCCCTGGAAAACAATCACCAATCGCTTGAGCCTTGCGGACCCGGCGGCTACGACTTCGAACAGGCGGGGGGACACCTGGGAGTATTTCCATCCTCGAATGGCCACGCTCATAGGTTGCGTAACGTGTAAGGCTGTTCGCGCGGGTCGCGCCGCGGATCTGCTGCAACAAAAACATCAATAGTAACGCGTTCTGCCAAACCTCTAGTGTACTGACTCATTCATTCGGTATCCCAAATGAATGGCCGGCCCACTAGCCAACTCTTTGTTTGTGTTCCGTCTTTCCATTCATTGATCCAGCTTCGCCGGAATCGAATGAATGGGACGGAACACTAGTGACGCGTCGACGAACTGAAAGCTCAGTTTTGAGCCTGCGATCACTGGCGATCCCCTTCGCGGCAGCCAGACGTAGCCGTTCGACTGTGTTTTGTTGCGAGGGTCTCACTCTCTGCTGGAGATGTGCCATGTGGCGTGGAAGCCGAAGTGCTCTCGTCTTGATGTTCGACGTGCTCTGCCTGGCGGCTGGGCCATCCTTGGCGTTGCTCGTCATCAGCAATTTCGAGATCGCAAACCTGCCCCGATCCCTGCTCACCGTCACGGCGGGATATACTGGACTGAGCGCCGCTGTTGGTGGGCTGGTCTTCGGCGTCATGGGCCTGCATCGTGGCGTCCTCAGATACGTGTCGCTGCCCGACTTCATGCGGGTCGCCGCCGCCGTGACGATCGCGGTGCTCGTCACTTTGTTCATCGGCTTCACCATCAACCGGCTCGACAGCCTGCCGCGCTCGATGCCGATCATTCAGTGGCTCGGGGCGGTCGCGGCCATGACCGGGCTACGGCTCCTCGCCCGGCTCGCACTCAGTCGCGGCGCGACGCCGGAGGCGGCAATGTTTGCAACCGAGCCCGACGTGCGCCATGTGCTGGTGGTCGGGCTCAACCGCGTGGCCGAGCTGTATCTGCGCTCCATCATCGATCTGGGCGGCCGGCAGCTCGAGGTTGCCGGCATCCTCGACGAGGATCCGAGCAACATCAACCGCATGGTGCGTGGCGTTCCGATCATCGGCGCGCCCGCGGCTTTGCCCCAGCTGTTGCGCCAGCTCCACGTGCATGGTGTCGAAGTGGATCGCGTGGTGGTGACCGTGCCGCTCTCCGCCCTGTCGGAAGAGGGGCGGCAAGCCCTGTTGGAGCTCGAGCAGTGTGGCGAGGTGATTCTCGAGTTCCTGGCCGAACGCCTGGGATTGGGGGCTGTCGCGACGGCCGCCGAGGTCGACGACCCAGCCCAGCGCCCAGCCGACCGCATTTCGGCGCTCGCCCACACCGCCGGGCTCGATCCTGCTCTTGGCGGCTACGCCTACGTGAAACGTGCGATCGATATCACGAGCGCCGCCGCGCTGGTGGCTGTTTTGAGCCCTTTCATCCTGCTCACGGCGCTGCTCGTGGCAATGGATGTGGGCCAGCCGATCCTGTTCTGGCAGCAGCGCCCGGGCCGGAGTGGCTGGCCGTTCCGGGTCTACAAGTTCCGGACCATGCGCGCTGGCCACGACGCGGAAGGTAAGCGCATCGCCGACGAGATGCGCTCATCGCTGGCCGGACGGTTCCTCCGCCGCACGAGGCTCGACGAGCTGCCGCAGCTCTTCAATGTGCTGGCGGGCGAGATGTCGTTCATCGGCCCGCGGCCGCTGCTGCCGGTCGATCAGCCCGCCGCGCGCGAGCTTCGGTTGCTGCTGCGGCCCGGGGTGACCGGCTGGGCCCAGGTCAATGGCGGCCGGGAGCTGTCGCCCGAGGACAAGAACGCGCTCGATCTCTGGTACATCCGCAACGCTTCGCTCTTGCTCGATCTCCAAATCGTCTTCCGGACGCTCTGGATTGCAATCGCCGGCGAGCGCACCAATCCCAAGGCCGTCGAGCAGGCCCGCCGCGAGATGACGAGTCTGGCCGCCCGGCGGGTGCTCGAGGTGGAGAGCGGCATGTCGGGAGCGAGCTACCGCCAGGGTTGATGGGCAGCACCGGTCCCCAGATTGTCATCGGACCGCGTTTGCGCTGCGAGAAAGGCCGTCCCGGTTTCCCGGGGGCGTTCTTCGGCGTCTCCACTGACTGATTGTCACCCACCGAGGTCGGCGGGCTCGCCTCTCGGGGGGGCCGCCTACCTCGCGTGGGCGGCCCGCCTCGAGCCGCCCAGAATGGTCACCGGCTCCAGATACCGCGGGTATCGATCACCGCCTTGCCGGCAAGGCGCGACGCCGGGATCTCGTGAAACTGCCTGTGATCGACGAGCATCAGCACGAGGTCGGTGTTGAGCGCGCTCTGGGTATCGACCAGGCGCACGCCGTGCGCGTCCGCCAGCTCGTGGGGCAGCTTGCTGATGAAGGGCTCGGCCACGTAGAGCTGGATCTTGCTGCCCGACAGGTGCAGCTCCTTGGACAGATACTCGACGATCTCGACCGCCGGGCTCTCCCGCAGGTCGTCCACGTCGGGCTTGTAGGCGAGACCGAAGCAGCCGATCGTCGCGATCCCGCCGGCGGCCACCCGGTCGAGCACCTTGCGCACGACCTGGCGCGGCCGGCCGCTGTTGATCCAACGGGCCTCGCGAATGAGCCGCGCCTTCTCGCCCAGCGCCGAGACGATGAACCACGGATCGACCGCGATGCAGTGACCGCCGACGCCGGGGCCCGGCTTCAGGATCTTCACGCGCGGGTGGTGATTGGCGAGCTCGATCAGCTCCCAGATGTTGATGCCGAAGTCCCCGGCGATCTCGGCCAGCTCATTGGCGAACGCTATGTTGACGTCGCGGAACGCGTTCTCGCTGAGCTTGCACAGCTCGGCCGTGCGGGTATCGGTGACGAGGCAGTTGCCGGTGACGAAGGATTGGTAGAACGCCTGGCCGGCGCGGGAGCTTGCCGCGCAGACGCCGCCGATCACGCGGTCGTTCTCCACGAGCTCGCGCAGCATCTGGCCCGGCAGCACGCGCTCCGGGCAATGGGCGACGAGGATGTCGGGAACCTTGTCGCTGCCGCGGCGCGCGCAGGTGAGGTCTGGCCTCAGGCCCTCGATCCAGCGCGAGACCTGCTCGGTTGCCCCGACCGGAATGGTCGATTCGACCACCACCAGATTGCCCTTGCGCAGGATCGGCGCGATCGAGCGGGTGGCCGCCTCGACATAGGAGAGGTCCGGCTTGTAGCCGCCGGTGAAGGGCGTGGGGACCGCGATGATGAAAACGTCGCCCGCGCTCGGTGTGGTCCTGGCCGTGATCATGCCTGCCGCGACGAGGTCGGCGAGGGCCTCGGGC
>JANPDA010000486.1:0-3856 GCA_031431235.1 Hyphomicrobiaceae bacterium | reverse complement strand
CCTCCTGGCTGTCGAGCAGGTTGCGGTAGCGCGCCTCGTTCTCGCGCTGCTCCCATTGCATGTCGCGGAGCTGCTCGAGACTGTGCTCGAGCCGTTGGCCCAGGCTGGCGAGTGCGTGGGGATCGGGCGAGGGGGCCGGCGCGGCCTCGGCGATGCGGGGGATGCGGAGCACCACGGTGGCGAGTGCGGTGAAGCCGAGCACCAGACATGTGACCGCGGGCAGGTTCGCGGGAATTGGCGCGAGCAGCGCGAGGCCGACGGCCGAAAGCCCGATGCCGGCGGCAGTGGTGATCTCGTATTGCCTCGACCTCACGGGGTATCCTGCCTCCGCAACCCGCACCCGTCCCGGTGCATTCTCTAGTCGCAGTCCGGTGACAAGAGGGTGCCTGCGCGACAAGGCTACAACGGAAGCGGGTGTTGCTGCCCTGCTTCGTGCCCAGTGATAGCCGACCGGTCTTGCCAAAGACCTAATCCGCGGCCGCGCTGGCCTACCCTTCACGCCGCCTGCCGCTTCCGCATCAACGTCTCGCCGCGGAAGCTGAGCGCCACGGCGATGTGGTTGCGCGAGACGCGCACTGAGCCGTCGAGGTCGGCGATGGTGCGGGCGACGCGCAGCGTGCGGTGAAAGCCGCGCGCCGACAGACCGATCGAGGCCGCCGCCTCCTGCAGCAGTCTTGCGCCATCGGCGTCGGGCGCGGCGATCTCCTCGAGCAGGGACCCCGAGGCGTCCGCGTTGGTGCGCAGGCCCTTGGCGCCGAGCCGGGCGAAGCGGGCCGACTGGCGCTCGCGGGCGGCGACCACGCGGGCGCGCACGGTCGCGCTGTCCTCGCGCGGCGGGGGCAGCGAGAGGTCGGATGCCATCACGGCGGGAACCTCGATCTGGATGTCGATGCGGTCGAGCAGCGGGCCCGAGATGCGGGCCTGGTAGCGCTCGGCGCAATCCCGGCCGCGCGCGCAGGCAAAGCCGGGATCGCTGGCGCGCCCGCAGCGGCAGGGGTTCATCGCCGCGACCAGCTGGATGCGCGACGGGAAGGTGACGCGGTGGTTGGCGCGCGCGATCACCGTCTCGCCGGCTTCGAGCGGCTGGCGCAGCGAATCGAGGGCTTGGGGCATGAATTCCGGCAATTCGTCGAGGAACAGCACGCCATTGTGGGCGAGTGCGACCTCACCGGGTTTCGGCCGCGAGCCGCCGCCGACGAGAGCAGCCATGCTGGCGGAGTGATGGGGCGCGCGGAACGGCCGCTTGCGGCCGAGCTTGCCGCCCATCAGCTCGCCGGCGAGGCTGTGGACCTGGCTGACCTCCAGCATCTCCTCGGGGCTCATCGGCGGCAGGATCGAGGGGAGGCGTGCCGCCAGCATGGTCTTGCCGGAGCCAGGAGGGCCGATCATCAGCATGTTGTGGCCACCGGCCGCCGCCACCTCGAGCGCGCGCTTGGCACTCTCCTGGCCCTTCACGTCTTTCAGGTCCGGCTCGGGACCGGTATCCTCCAGGATCGCGGGCTTTGGCGGCGCGAGCGTCTGCAGGCCTTTCAGGTGGTTGACCAGGGAGAGGATGTGGGGCGGCGCGAGGATCCGCATCTCGGAGGAGGCCCAGGCGGCTTCGGGCCCGGAGGCGGCCGGGCAGACGAGGCCCTTGCCCATGGCATTGGCCCCGATCGCGGCCGGCAGCGCACCCGGCACCGAGGCGATCGCCGCATCGAGCGAAAGCTCCCCGATCACGCAATAGTCGTCGAGCGCGCCCTTGGGGATTGCCCCGCAGGCGACCATCATGGCCAGCGCGATCGGCAGGTCGAAATGGGTGCCGTCCTTGGGCAGATCGGCAGGCGCCAGGTTGACCGTGATATGCTTGCGCGGCAGCCCGAGCCCGATCGCATAGAGAGCGCCGCGCACCCGCTCACGGCTTTCGGCGACCGTCTTCTCCGGCAGGCCGACGATGGCGAATGCCGGCAGCCCAGCCGAGATCTGCACCTGCACCTCGACCGGGCGCGCCTCGATGCCGGAAAACGCAACCGTCGTCACCTGCCCATACATCGGCGCCCCGCTCGTGCGTAGGCTGAGCAGGATAGGCGGGTTGCGGGCGGGTGGCAAGAACATTGTGAGAACGCGGCGTATGGAACGAGGTCTCAGGTGCAGGTGTCAGGTTTCAGGTTTCAGGGGAGCTACGGAGCCGCGCAAGGAGGCCGTTGAGCATCTTGCCAATCTCAGAGCACAACTCGTTCGCAAACCTCACTCTTTCGGGCATGAGCAACCTGACATCGATCAGCAACTGTAGGAGCGTCTCCGTCTCGGCAAGCGAGCCGCGGGCCATCGAGACAAAATGGGCATAGTCTCTTCTGGTCCCTCGTGCATGTCCCTCGGCGATGTTGCTGGGCACCGAGGTGGCAGCCCTCAAAAGCTGGCTCGTCAGCCTGTACTCCTCCGCCTTGGGGAGCAGCTTGGCCAAGGCATAAGCCTCCGAGGCGAGCTTCATCGACTTCTGCCAAACTACGAGGTCACGAAAGCTTTGGATGCTCATGGCGAGCTTTGACCTTCTGAAACCGGACCCCTGATCCCTGAAACCTAGTAGCCCCTCACGGCAACACCCGCGCCAGCATGTACGCCCCCGGCACCACGATCCCCGTCAGCAGCGCGATGTCCGCCCAGCCGAAGTGGGCGACCCAGCCGGGCGGCTCGCCGAGCTTGGGGCCATGGCGCATCAGCCAGAGCGTGCCCATGCCGACCCAGCAGCCGGCGAAGAGGGTGGCGGCGAGGGCGAGGCGTGCGTCATGATGGTGGGCGCCGAGCAGGTGCGGCAGCAGCGTGCCGGCGAGCGCGTAAACGAGGAAAACGGCGAGGCCGGCAAGGCTGCGGGCGACCATTGGCAAGGTGATCTCCGCAAAGCCCAACGCGTTCCAGGCCAGACGCAAGCCGAGCGCCGCGACGAGCACGGTCAGGACGACGATTGCTGTGCTGGTGTGCATCCTGCCGCGCGCGCCCCGATCCTGCCCGTCAGCGACCGCCGGTCTTGCCCTCGACCGCGTCCCAGATCATCGCCGCGATGTCGTTGCCCGAGATATCCGACATTGAGGCAGACCGAGTGTCCGGTGCAAGCGGCGAGTGGGCAGCTTCTGGCGGCAGAGAGCGGGCGGCTCGAGGCGGAAGATGGCTGGTGGGGCTTCCTTCGCACCGATGCCGGAGCTAGGCTTGCGTGGACCGCACAATCCGTTCCCGATGGAGCCGATGGCATGCAACTCAATCTCTCGTCCGAGACGCTGCGCTGGTTGCAAAATCAGGTTCAAGACGGCCATTTTGCCAGCTTCGAGGAGGCGATCGACTACTCGGTGAAGCTCACCAGCCTGCGCGAGACCTTGCTGACCTCGCTCGCCGACCCTCGCAGGTTCACGGTCGACACGGTCCGGGCCAACTTGAAAGAGCATTTCGCTCGGCGCCGTGCGGGCGAGGCCTCGTAGTGCCAGGGTTGGTGTTCACACCGGCTGCCAATGTGGACCTCATCGCAATCGCCGAGCATATCGAGCAATAGAGCGGCAGCCTCGCAAGTGCCGAGCGCTACGTCGGGCGAATGCTGGCCAAGTGCGCGGCACTCGCGTCCGTTGCCTCGATCATGGGAAGGCCGAGACAGGAGCTGCTGCCCGAGTTGCGCAGCGTCCCATTCGGCCACTATCTGATTCTCATCCGTTACATGCCAACGATTGATTGCCCGGACCAACTGGAGATCGTCAACATCATTCCAGCCGCGACATCGGCGAGATGTTCAAGAAGAGGACGTAGCCGATCCGGCGACGATCCCAGAACCATGCTGCATGCGGTGTGAGCGGCCGCTGAAAAGTCGGTGCCTGTCACCGCTTCCCGTCACCGC
>JANPDA010000485.1:0-1636 GCA_031431235.1 Hyphomicrobiaceae bacterium | reverse complement strand
CTTCGAGGCGCTGCTCGCGGCTCCCTTCCTTGAGCGTCGGATCGAGGGTCGGCCAGTACTCGACATCGACCGCCATCGTCCGGGTGAGCTCCAGCGCCTGATGGTGGGCTTCGGGCGAAAGCGTGATGATCAGGTCGAAGGAGGTGTCGTTCAGGTCGCGGATCGCGAGCGGGGTGTGGCCGGAGACGTCGATGCCGATCTCCTCCATCACCGTCGCGATGAATGGGTCGGCCTCGCCCGCCCGGACACCGGCCGAGGCCACGTAGATGCGGTGGCCAGCCAGATGGCGCAGAATGGCGGCAGCCACCGGCGAGCGCACAGCATTCATGGTGCACGCGAACAGCACTGCGCCGGGCAGCTCCGACATCAGCTAGCCCTTCCAGTGCAGCGCGCAGATGAGCGTGAACAGCCGGCGAGCGGTGGGGAAATCGACCCGGATCTTACCCTTCAGACGCTCCTGCAGCAGTCGGCTGCCTTCGTCGTGCAAGCCGCGCCGGCCCATGTCGATCGCCTCGATCTTGCTGGCAGGCGCTGTCTTGATGGCGCCGAAATAGCTCTCGCAGACGAGGAAGTAATCCTTGACGATGCGCCGGAACGGGGAGAGCGAGAGCAGGAAGGACGCGATCTGGTTGGAATCTTCCCCGCTGACATTGAGGACGAGCCGGTCCTCGGCAATCGAGAGCACGAGCCGGTAGGGGCCGCGCTCGCGCCCCTCGAGCTCGAACTGATTGCTGTCGATCAGGTCGAAGATCGCGACCTCGCGCTCGTGCTCGATGTCGGGATTGGTGCGTCCGATCGATTTCTGGTCGAGCACGATCGCGATCAACCGGCAGCCTGGATCGGTCTCGCGATCAGCCTCGCTGTCCTCGCCGGAGCTGGTCATGGCTGCAATCGCCCATTCCTTCAGCCCTTCGCGCCGCCCCTCGGCCTGGCGAGCCCGGCCTCGATCTCGTCGCCCTTGTGCTCCGGCCGGCGGCGTGTCCGCCAAGCGGGTCCCAGATCGCGCAGCTCCGCCTCGATGCACTCGACCTCGAGGCGGATGGCGGCCCCACCTGAAAATTGCAGCGTGATCGCCCCCGACGGCGCCTCGCCTTCCTCGAAGGTGACTGCCAGCAGCGACAACACCTCGCTCTTGGCCCCGATCGGCACGTTCATCAGCTTGGCGCCTGTCACCCGCTCGAAGCGCAGCGCGGACTGACGTCGCTCATAGCCCTTGGAGCGCTCGCTGTCGCCGCCATGGGCTTTCAGCCAGTCGAAACGCCGCGTGATGGCCGCGAACCGGCGGGCCTTGGGCTGGTAGGCGAGATCGCCGATCTTCAGCACCGCATCCTGCAGGTGTGCCGATAGGATCTCCAGATCCTCCTTGTCCAGGGCGACGAGCTTCAGGTCTTGCATGGGATCGATCGTGCTCGGTTTGGCGCTGGCGGGACTGCGGGAGATGCCACACGATGGTGATAGCTGCCGGGCCGCACCGGCGCAATGGCTGCGGGCGGTGCGAGGGTGGAGGATCTTCCCAGCTGTGGTACCACTACTGCGACATAGGTTCTTTGATCGGCAGCGGCTCGAGCGAAATGCGCAGCCGGTGCCCGGTCGCAGCCGCATAGCTCCTGATCGAGCTGAGCGAGGCGCGGTGCGC
>JANPDA010000484.1:0-8338 GCA_031431235.1 Hyphomicrobiaceae bacterium | reverse complement strand
CTCCTAAGAATCCCGGCAAGGATTGGTTCGTCGGTGAGGCTGGCGGCTATCGAATCCACCTCATCTATGAGGCTGACGTGGAGTTCATGCGCTCCAACAAGGCGGCGCTCGACATGGGAACGGCGGAACGCATTGCGAAGTGCGCGGAGGGCAAGCCGGTGCTCGTCTACGCCGCCGCGAAGTTCATGAGCCAGAAGGATCTCTCGTCGCTCGGGTTGACATTCTGCCAGCTTCCCTACGCGATCCACCGCATCCTGGGGGACGGTCCCAATGAAGCTTAAGGGCTACCAGGAGGACGTTCTCGACACGCTGTCGGCATATCTCAAACTGCTTTCCGGCGCAGTCGATAAGAACCGCAAAGCTGTTGAAACCTTGAAGGCCGCTGGCGCTAGCATCGAGCTTCCCGATCCGATTTCGGCCGCATGGAAGGAGGCGCGCGAAGCGTCTCTTGTGCCCGCACAAGTCGGTTCATGGCACACTCTGACCGATGGTATGGGGCAGTCCATTCCGCACGTCTGCTTCAAGGTGCCGACCGGCGGCGGCAAGACATTGCTCGCCACACATGCCGTCGAGCGCATCGCGACCGATCATTTCCGCCAGCGGACGGGACTGGTGATCTGGATCGTGCCTTCCGCCGCCATCTACGATCAGACGAAGAAGCAGCTATGGGATCGGGGCCATCCTTATCGCCAGGTGCTGGAGCGCACCTCTGGCGGCCGCGTCAAGCTCATAGAGAAGCTCGATGCCTTTACAGCGGAGGACGTGCGCGACCGGCTTTGCGTGTTGCTCTTGATGTTGCCCGCAGCGGCGCGCGAAACGAAAGTTCAGCTCAAGGTTTTCCGCGACAACGGCAACTACGGATCATTCTTCCCGCAGAGTGATGATTTCCCGGCGCTCAACAAGCTCAAGGCTGAGGTGCCGAACCTCGACATCAACGACATCGCCGAGAGCGCAATCGCGGGCGTAAAGCCAGCCTCCATCAAGCAGAGCCTCGGCAACGTGCTGCGCCTTGTGCGTCCCGTCATTGTGATGGATGAAGGGCATCGGGCCTATTCCGACATTGCGCGCGACACACTCGCCGGCATGAATCCGCGCTTTCTTTTGGAACTGTCCGCCACACCGAATGCCGCTCGCTCCAACATTCTCGTCAATGTCTCTGGCCGGGAACTCAAAGACGAAGAAATGATCAAGCTGCCGCTGCAGCTCATGAGCTTCCCCAACGAGTCGTGGGAGCGCGTCCTGAGTGACGCCGTCGACGGGCTGAACACGCTGCAAACGGATGCAGCGAAGCATCAGACCAAAGCGGGCTACTATATCCGTCCTATTCTTCTGGTGCGTGTCGACCGTACAGGCAACGATCAGCGCGACAAGGGCGGGGTACACTCCGAGGATGTGTTCGAGTACTTGACGCAACAGCTCGGTTTCACGCCCGAGTCGGTTCGCCGCCAGACCGCCCATATCAAGGAACTAAAGGGCGAGGATCTTCTCTCAGAGCTATGTCCTGTCCGCGTCGTCATCACCAAAGATGCGCTGCGCGAAGGTTGGGATTGCCCGTTCGCCTATTCACTCGCGATCCTCTCCAACACCACGGCCAACACCGCTTTGACGCAGATGGTTGGCCGTGTTCTGCGCCAGCCCTACGCCCAGAGGACCGGCGTCGAGTGCCTCGATAATGCCTACGTTTATTGCCGGGGCTTGGGCGTCAAGGACGCGCTCGACAACATCAAAAAGGGGCTGGAGGAAGAAGGCCTCAGCGACCTCCTCGATCAAGTTCAGCCCTATGACGGCGGCGACGAACTCAAGGAAATCGTCGTGAAGCGCCGAGAGAAGCATCGAGGCGCGAAAATTCTCGTTCCCAAGGTTCTGCATAAGGGCAAGCGCCGCCAATACCGCGAGCTGGATTACGACCGCGATATTCTCGGCGAGCTCGACTGGAAAGCGCTGACCTATTCGGCGGCGAAGACCGTGGCGCTTGGCGATTTTGACCCCTCCAAGCGCTACACGTCGCTGATTGATCTCTCCAAAGGCCAGTCATTTGGTCTCTCGGCGGGAGACACCGAAACGGTAACCATCGATACCGACCGCATCGACCGCCCGCATATGATCCGCCAATTGCTCGATGTGGTGCCTAACCCCTGGCAGGGAGCGCGCATCATCGATGATACCTTGAAGGTGCTGAGCAAGCGTTTTGAGGAAAAGCAGATCGCGCGTTGCCGCGTCGGCCTCGTCGACCACGTTCGCAACGACCTTCGCACCCAAGTCGAAGCCCAAGCCGAGGCGCTGTTCAAGCGCAAGGTCGAGGACGGAACCATACACTTCAAGCTCGTCGGCCCGCCGCTTGACGACCTGAATTGGCCGGTGCCGCACGAACTAACGGTGCGGGTCTCGAAGAACGAGAAGAAGCTCAAGCGCCACTTCACGGGCGATGATGTGCAGCTCTCGCTGTTCGATCCCGTCTTCGAGAAAGACTTCAACGGATTCGAGCAGGACGTGGCCATCTACCTCGACGAAGCAGAGGCCGTGCATTGGTGGCACCGCGTCGCGGCTCGGCGCGAGTGGGGCTTGCAAGGCTGGCTGCGGCGAAAGGTCTATCCGGACTTCCTGGTGTGGATGGAGACCAAGCACGGCGTCGCGCGCCTTCTCAGCGTCGAAACCAAAGGCGACCATCTCGCCGGTTCAGCGGACACGAAGTGGAAGGAACGCCTGTTCTCGATCCTTGAGCGCGCCTACGAGACCGGCAAGGACGTGGGCGAAATCGAACTTCTCGCCAAGAAGCCCAAAGAGATGCACTTCCGCATCATCCTGCAACCCGAGGACCAGAGCGACGCCTGGAAGCCGGAGCTGCAAGGGGCAATTTCGGCGGGTGCGGGATAGCTTCTCCAGCAGTGTGCCACGGTGTTGTAGCCACTACGAGCAGATCAATTGCAGATTCAGCACTACCCTCCGCCATCGTCCGCCGCCAGCACCTGCGAGCGGCACAGCAGGGCGTAGATGCCGTTGCGGGCCATCAGCTCGCCGTGGCGGCCCTGCTCGACGATGCCGCCCGCTTCCATCACGCAGATGAGGTCGGCGTTGCGCACGGTCGAGAGGCGGTGGGCGATGACGAGGGTGGTTCGGCCCCGGCTGAAGCGGGCGAGTGCGTCCTGCACCGAGCGCTCCGAATGGGTGTCGAGGGCGCTGGTCGCCTCGTCGAGCAGGAGGATCGGCGCGTCCTTCAGGATGGCGCGGGCGAGCGCCAGCCGCTGGCGCTGGCCGCCAGAGAGCCGCATGCCCCGGTCGCCAATCACGGTGTCGTAGCCAGCCGGCATCTCCGCAATGAAACGGCTTGCGGCAGCCGCCGCCGCCGCCGCCTCGATTTCCGCCTGGCTCGCACCGAGCCGGCCGAGCGCGATGTTGGCGCGCACGGTGTCGTTGAACAGCGTGATGTCCTGGCTGACGATCGAGATCGCCTTCCTGAGGCTCGCGATCGTGACCGCGCGGATCTCCTGCCCGTCGATCTCGATCGTTCCCGATTGCGGCTCGAACAGGCGCGGCACCAGGTTGATGATCGTCGATTTGCCGGCCCCGCTCGCACCGACCAGGGCAACGGTTGTGCCGCCAGCAACCGTCAGCGTGAAATCGCGCACCGCTGGCACATTGCCGTCATAGGCAAACGAGACAGCCTTGAACGAGATCGCGCCGGCTGAGACGGCGAGCTCGCCCGCGCCTGGCCGGTCGACGATGGTCGGCTGCTCGTCGAGCAGCTCATAGAGTCGCTCGACTGCGCCCAGCCCTTCCTGGACTTTCGCATTGAGGCCGCCGAAGCCGCGGATCGGCTGGGCCGCGGCCAGCAGCGCCGTCACGAAACCCATGAAATCGCCGAGCGTGGTGACGCCCTTGGATGCGCGATAGCCCACGAACGCGATGACGGCGGCGAGCGCAACACCGCCGAGCGCTTCGAGCATCGGATCGATGCCGGCCCTGGTGCGCACCGCCTTCATCCGCAGGCGATAGATCTGCTCGAAGCTCTGGTTGGTCTTCTCCTCGGCGTAGCCCTCGAGCCGGAAGGTCTTGATGAGGCGGGCGCCGCCCAGGCTCTCCGACAGGCTGGACGTCATCTCGCCCAGCTCCTCCTGCGTCCGCTTGGCGACGCGCCGCAGTCGCTGCCCGATCCGCACGATCGGCAGCGCTGCGATCGGATAGACGCCGAGCACCAGGCAGGTGAGCGCCCAGTCGATATGAAACATCACGGCAACGGTCGCGATCACGGTCAGCGTGTCGCGAACGGAGGAATTGAGGAACGCGAGGGCGGCAACCTGCACTGCCGTCACGTCGTTCGTAAGCCTGGAGACCAGATGGCCCGGCGTGTCGCGGGCGATGCGGGCATAGTCGGAGCGCAGCAGGTGCGCGTACGCCTCCTTCTGGATGTCGACGGTCATGCGCATCACGGTGCGGTTGGTGGCGACCGTTTGCAGATAGAGCGAGAAGGTCCGCAGCAAGGTGACCCCCACGATCACGCCGACGACCGGCCACAGCGAGCTGAAATTTCCACCGCTCAGGGCATTGACCGCATGGCGGACGATCAGGCCATAGGCGCCCGTGGTCGCCGCGACGATTGCCATCAGGCCGAACGCCAGCAGCAATTGCGGCCAGCGCTTGGCGACCCAGTCGCGCCAGAAGCGGCGCAACAAGGCACTCGTGCGCTGGTCGAGCCGCACGGGCGCTGGTCGTTTCGTCACTGCCTTGTCTGCCTCCTGGGGCTCCTGCACGTGCTCTCCTTTATCCACCCGGCGATGGCTCAGCTCTTGCGGGGGCGGGGCGCACGGCCCGGCTTGCCGGATTCGGGCTCGAGCAGGCGGTGCAGTTGCACGATGAAGTAGCGCATGTGGGCGTTGTCGACCGTGCGCTGGGCCGCTCCCTTCCAGGCGGCCTGCGCCGTGGCGTAGTCGGGGAAGATCCCGACGACGTCGAGTTTGTCGAGGTCGGCGAACTCGATGCCGTCGAGCGTCGTCAGCTCGCCGCCGAACACGAGATGCAGAAGCTGCTTGGGCTCGGTGCCGGCCGGGGGTTTCGTCATGGGGCTCTCGCGAATCTGGGGGCATTCGATCTGTTCCCGGCCGTTGGTGCCCCAAAAGACCTGCATGCGGCAAGCGCCCTGCTGTCACGCGGGCAATGCATGTCGAGGCCCCAGGTGTTGGATTGTGCGGCTGATCGTGCATAGTCGCATGGCAACGACTGGGAGACAGCTGCACCATGGGCTTCGACGAGCGTATCGACCGGCAGGGCGTCATCGGGAGCTGCAATGATCTGTTGCGGTTCCAGGCCATGTTTGCGCGCCATTTCATGCACGGCCCAGTGCTCCGGTTCGGCCAGGAGGGCGAGGCGGCCATTCGGACGGCGCTCGATCGCTATGGTGCCTATCGGGGAGGTCTCATTCGAGCCAACATCAAGAAGAAGCGGGCCAAGCTCAATGCCCAGACGCTGGTCGAGAACTGGGACATGGCGGATCTGCATCTGCTGACCGAGACGGGGGCTGGCGAGATCAGCGGTACTCCCGGCGAGGTGCGGGTGATCTACCGTGATTCGCCCGATTGGGCCCGCTGGCGCGAGTACGATGACGGTGTTGCCATGGCGCGGCTCTACTACCGTGGCGTGCTGCCGGGGATCGCTCGGGCGCTCGGGCTCGAGGTGAAGCTCGATGTGAAGAAGCTCGACTTGAAGAAGCCCTTCGAGGTGCGTTGGACTGCGCCCGATGCGGCTGCAGGCAAACCTGGTCCGATCCGCTCGGCGATCTTCGAGCGGACCGAGGAGGCGATCGGCATGGCGCGGCGCACCTCGATGAACAATGGCGCACTTTATTTTTTCTGTGCGGACGAGGAGACGAGACGTTTCGACATGCTGGGCGAGGCGGCGCTGCGCGAGCATGTGCAGGGGCTCGCGATCGAGCGCGCCGACCGGCAGAAGGCTGCGCACACGGCGGCCGGCTGGGATCTGAACGTGAAGACGCTGATGGATCACTGGGACGGCCAGCTGATCTCGATCTGGCAGTTCGATCCTGGCGTGCTGACCGAGGGCACCTGGCATCAGGACTGCAGCTGGTGCCCCTATGCGGCGGCTTGGCAGGGCCTGGGCAAGCGCGCGCTCGACCTCGGCTACATCTACGACTACGAGCTGCACCCGACCTACTACAAGCGCTATCACCCCGACATGATCGTCCAGTTCGAGGAGATCAAGACGCGCGGCGACCACAAGTGCAAGTTCCGCATCTCGCTGCCCGAGCGCCAGCAAAAGGGCGAGCCGGAGTTCCCCGGCTACACCGGCAAGGACGTGTGAGGCCGGCACGCCGATCCATGCCAGCTCCGGTTACCCGGATTGCCAAAGGCAATCATCCGGGGGCCAGAGCAATGGGCACGGTCGGCTGCCGCATTGGGCCCTCGGTCCCGGCTCTCGGGCGGGGTCGAGGCAGTGCAATTGGCACGACTTTGGTCCGCGCTCGGCCGGGAAATCGGGGGCAAAGCAAGCGTTTGGGTGCGAGGCGCGCCTTTACCCCCGCCCCCGTGTCAGCACCACGACGCCTGCGATCACCAGCAGTGTGCCGGCGGCGTGTGCGAGCGTGAACGGCTCGCCGATGATGAGGATGGCGAGCATCGAGGTGACGATCGGCCCGATGCCGCCCGCGACGCTGACTGGTCCGGGGCCGATGCGTGCGATCGCCTCGTTGACGAGGAACGAGGGAATGACGGTCGCGATCACCGCCATGCCGAGCGACAGCCAGACGACCGGCATCGGCACGGCGAGGTCGGAAAGCGGATTGGTGATGAGGAAATGGAGGATCAGGCACGCGGTGCCCGATACCATCGAGATGGTGGTGAAGAGCGGCGCGCCCAGGCGTCCGATCAGCGAGCGGCTCAGCAGCAGATAGAGCGCATAGGCGAGCGAGCAGGCCAGCACCAGCGCCGCGCCGAGTGCCACCCGGTCGCCCAGGCCCTGCATGTCCTCGACGAACACGAACGCGAGGCCCAGATAGGTGAGGCCGAGCGACAAGAGATGCGCGCGCCCGAGCCGCTCCTTGAACAGAAGATAGCCGATCACGGCGACGAAGGTCGGATAGGTGTAGAGCAGCAGCCGCTCGAACTGGGCCGTGATGTGGGCGAGGCCTTCCATGTCGAGAAAGCTCGCCACATAGTAGCCGAGCACGCCCACGAGGCAGGTTTTCCCGAGCGTCGCGAACGAAAGGTCGGTGGCCTCGCCGCGCCGCTGCCGGCCGCGCCAGGCATAGGTCCCGAACGCGGCATAGAACGGCAGCGCAAAGCCCATGCGCAGCACCAGCTGGGTGATCGCATCGATGTCGTAGCCGTAGTTGAGCTTGATGAAGATCGGTTTCATCGAGAACAGGAACGCGCCCGCGAGCGCCAACGCCAAGCCTGACGGATCGAGCGCCAGCGGCTGACGGGCGGGTGCGGCCCCCGGTTCGCTCTGGCGGTCTCGACTGCTCGCGCCCGTCGTCATCGTCATCCTGTGGTGTGATCGCCTGTGAGCCCAGAGCGTTATCAGCTGGCGGGAGTCGCCGCTACCGGCTCGAAACGGGCTCGGGGCCGGCGTTCACCTGCTCGAAACGGATTCCGGCCTAAGCTGTCAGCTTGCGAGGCCACGTCCGAGGCCCGGCAGCGAGAGCGAATGAGCGATTCACCCCTCAGCAAGCAGGCAGAGCTGCTCAACGAAGCGCGCAATGCCGCGTCCCGCAAGATTGCGGGCGAGGAGCGCAACGTCATGCTGCAGATCGGCGGGATGGCGGTCGCGATTTTCGTCGCGCTCTTCAGCGTGCTCGCCGTGGTGACGGCCGAGCCGCCGCTGCCCGAGTACCAGGTGACCCTCGCCTGCGACAAGGTGCCGAGGACGCGGACGGTGCTCGTCGATGCCTCCAACCCCGAGGAGGCACTCGCAGCCGTCAAGTCCGAGATGCCGGGCTGCACGATCGCTCCCAACAAGAGCATCCAGGCAGCGGCGGCCGATGGCGAGCCCGCCGAAATCGCTCAACCCGCCAAGGCCCAGTGATCACGCGATCATTCTTCACAAGTGTGGTGTCTCGCAAATGCCATCCAGCATCCGCGGCTGGCTCGGTGATGGCATTTGCGAGGCGAAACCACACTAGATTCATAGAGTTGCTAGTGTCCTTTCATCTCCGAAATACGCTTCAGAGGACACCGCGAGGTTGAGCGTATCTCGGAGACAGGACACTAGTGTTCTGACTCATTCATTTGGTACCCCAAATGAATGGCCAGCCCACTAGCTACCTCCTTGTTTGTGTTCCGCCTTTCCATTCATTGATCCAGCTTCGCCGGAATCGAATGAATGGGCC